>JBIOTM010000193.1:0-5817 GCA_044865955.1 Actinomycetota bacterium
GCGATCCGCGCGGCGCAGGACGGCGCGGATCCGCGCCACGACCTCGCGCGGGGAGAAGGGCTTCGCCACGTAGTCGTCGGCCCCGAGCTCGAGGCCCACGACCCGATCGATCTCCTCGCCCTTCGCCGTGACCATCACGACCGGGACGTCGGCCTTCTCGCGGAGACGCCGGAACACCTCGAGCCCGTCGACCTTCGGGAGCATCAGGTCCAGGATCACGACGTCGGGAGGGGCGCGGGATGCGAGCTCGAGCGCGGCCTCGCCGTCCGCCGCCGCGTCGACCCGGAACCCCTCCTTCTCCAGGTACCGGGTGAGGACGTCGCGCACGATCGCCTCGTCGTCCACGATCAGCACCCGTACGCCGTTCATCCCCACCATCTTCCATCCCCATCGCGAGGCGCGCGAGGGCCGGCGCCTCGTTCCGGGGCGCCGGCCCTCCGCCTCAGCGCGCTCCCCTATCCGGCAAGCTTGATGACGGGACACACGAAGCTCTTGATGACGCCGATGTCCGTCGCCCCACCGGCTCCGTCGTCCGTGAGGACGGCGGCGATCTCCGCGTTCGTGTCGATCACGCCGTTGGCGCCGCCGTGCTCCGCCACGGCGTCCCCGTACGTCGAGTTCCAGTCGAGCCGCTGCACCTGCCAGCGCCCGCCGTTGTAGCCGGCGTCTCCGGGCGCCGCGGTGGCCACGTTCAACTGGGCCCCGAAGAACTCGTAGATCGTGTCCCACGACTGCGCCGGCGCGCCCGTACCCGACACGTCGGTCGGCGTCCCGACGGTCCGGTAGACGGTGCCGTTCACGTAGAACGCCGGCCCGCCTACACCGGCGGCGAACGCCGCGCCGGGTACGGCGGCCAGCACGGCGGCTGCTGCGACGGTCAGGATCGTCCTCCTCACGGACATCCCTCCTCTGGTCTGGGGTGGCTTCGCCACCTTCACCCACCACTCTCGAAGGACGCTCGTGACGGGACGCCTACGGGACCATTGCCGATCCCTTAGATCTTCCGAGGCCGTCGGATACGGCCGACGTCCGCGACGACCACTTGACATGCAACCAAAAGGTTGCGTATCCTTTAGCAACCTGAGGGTTGCACGAGCGAGAGGAGAGGAGCGGGCATGGGCATCCGGGACCGGACGGAGGAAGTCACGGAGCTCGAGGCCTCCGTGGAGGCCGCGTGACGCGGGATGCCGCCGGCGCGGTCTTCGAGGCACTCGCCGATCCGACGCGGCGGCGCGTCGTCCGGGAGCTCTCGGCAAGCGGTCCGCTCACCGCGACCCAGCTGGCGCGGCGGATCCCCGTCTCGCGCCAGGCCATCGCGAAACACTTCGAGGTGCTCGAGGACGCGAGCCTCGCGGTGGCGACGCGTTCGGGGCGGGAGGCGCGGTACGAGCTCCGGACCGAGGCCTTCGCCGAAGCGGAAGCCTGGATGCGCTCGATCGGCGCGATGTGGGACCAGCGCCTGCACGCGTTCAAGGAGTACGTCGAGTCGATGCCCTCGGGCGCGACGGGAAGGAGGAAGCGATGATCGGCCCCGTGCATCCCGAAATCACGCGGGAGCTGCAGCACGTCCGTCGGCAGAAGATCGACCGGGCGCCGAAGGGTTGCCGACGCGCGGTCAGGCGGACACGTGGGGAGGAGCGATGACCGCCGAAACAGTCGGGCCGTCCGAGCCCGTCCGGAAGCGCGTCCGCGTCGAGCGCACGATCGATGACGCGTTCCGGCTGTTCGTCGAGGACATCGACGGTTGGTGGCCCGTCGAACGGTTCTCCCGCGCGGCCGACGACCAGTACGGCGACGGCGTGACCGTGGAGCGCGTCGTGTTCGAGCCTCGCCAGGGAGGGCGCCTCTACGAGATCACGTCCGAGGGTGTCGAGGGATCGTGGGCGGAGGTCGTCGCCTACGAGCCGCCGGTGCGGATCGTCCTCGCGTGGAAGCCCAACGACCGCCAGGAGCCACCGACCGAGGTCGACATCCGTTTCGAGCCGGATGGCGACGGCACGATCGTGTCCCTCGAGCACCGGGGGTGGGAGCGCCTGGGGGAGCGAGCCGCGGAGGCGCGCACCGGCCACGACGACGGCTGGCGGCTGCCGCTCGAGCGTTTCGCCGCAGCGGCCGCCGGATAGGCTCTGCCCCCATGGCGACCGTCAAGCTCAGGGCGCCCTTGAAAGACCTCGCGGGCGGCAACCGCCAGGTCACGATCGACGGTGCGTCGGTCGGCGAGGTCCTGCGGGAGCTCGAGCGGCGACATCCGAAGATCACGGGCTGGGTGCTGGATGAACGGGGACGGGTCCGTCGACACGTGAACGTCTTCGTGGACGGCGAACGCGTTCGGGAGGACGAGCCCGTCGCGCCGGGGGCGACGCTGCACGTCCTTCCGTCCATCACGGGAGGGTGAGATGACCGAGCTGCTGGTCGGTACGAAGAAGGGTCTGTTCGTGCTCGAAGGTGACGCCGGGACCGAGAAGCCCTTCGAGGTGGCCGCCCGCGCGTTCCCCGGCAACGAGGTCGAGTTCGCCATCCGCGATCCGCGCTCCGGCCGGTACTTCGCCTCGGTGACCTCGGGGCACTACGGGCCGCGGGTGATGCACGCGATGGATCCCGGCGGCGACTGGGAGCAGACGACGGGTCTGGCGTTCCCGGAGGACGGCGACTGGACGCTCGAACGGATCTGGGCCATCCGGCCGGGCGAGGCCGAGGGCCTCATGTACGCGGGCGTGGCACCGGCGGCGCTGTTCGCATCGACCGACGGCGGGCTCACGTGGGAGCTCAACCGGGGGCTGTGGGATCAGCCGACTCGGCCGTCCTGGCAGCCGGGCGCCGGCGGGCTGTGCCTCCACTCGATCGCCACGTGGCCGGGCGACCCGGCGCGCCTGGCGATCGGCATCTCTGCGGTGGGCGTGTGGCTCAGCGAGGACGCCGGACGGACGTGGCGTCACGGGAACACCGGTCTGGTCCCGCGCTACGTCCCGGAGGATGCGCGGGAGGGCACGATCGATCTCTGCGTCCACAACATGCACCGCGCGGTCCGGCAGCCCGAACGGCTCTTCATGCAGTTCCACGGAGGGGTCTATCGGAGCGACGACGCGGGCGAGACATGGACGTCGATCGCAAACGGGCTCCCCTCGGACTTCGGGTTCCCGATAGTCGTCGACCCCGCGGATCCCGGGTCGGCGTTCGTGATCCCGCTGGTGGCCGACGTCGACCGCGTCACCGTCGACGGCCGGGTCCGCGTGTACGAGACGCGGGACGCGGGCGACAGCTGGACGTCCCGGAGCGACGGGCTGCCCCAGGAGGACGCCTACCTCACGATCCTCCGGCAGGCCTTCTGCCACGAGGGGGAGGGTGCCGGCATGGGCCTGTACTTCGGGGCCACGTCGGGCGACGTGTTCGGCTCGGGCGACGCCGGTCGGTCGTGGTTCACCGTGCGCGAACGGCTGGCGCCCGTGAACTCCGTGCGCGTCGCCTGAGGGCGACGGGAGCGTGTCGGAGGCACCCTTCATGATGGGCCCATGGGAGAGCTCGTCTCGCTCGAGGACCATCGCGCCCGGCGGCACCCCGGCGTCGTCGCCATCGCCCGGCTCGAGCGCGCGGTCGGCCGGCTCGACTCGGTGGTGCAGCGCAGGGCCGGCCGGATGGCCCCCACCGTCGAGCGCGAGCTCCTGATGATCGCGCGGGCGGTCTCCTCCGGCCTTCCCCGGGAGGCCGCGGATCGGGCGGAGCGCCTGGCGGATCTCCTCGAACATCCGGCAGCGTCCGGCTCGTGATGACCGTTTGCGGAGCCGCGGCGTCCGGGTGTAGCGTCGGAACAGCTATCGAGAGGTAGCTGCGGGGGGAGCGGAACCCACGCGCGAGTCTTGCCGCGGGAGGCATGCTCAGGCCCCCGGGCCACGTGAGGTCCGGCGGTCCGAGCACGAAGCAGACGAGACGCTTGATACCTGCTCCTCCCGCCCTCTTCGTCCCCGGGGCCTTCAGGACGCCGCCCGGACGACCGCCGGCCCGCACGAGGTCGCTCCCTCCCCCGACTCGGCCTCCAGCCACTCGGAGAAGAGCGGTCCCACGAGCTCGGCCTCCAGACCTTCGTGCCCGGGATCCGGATGGATGCCGTCGCTCTGCACCGCATCGTCCGGGACGAAGGCCTCCCAATCCGCGATCGCGGCGTTGGCGTAGCCGGGAACCACCTCACGGATCGTCGCGTTGAGCTGGGGCAGGAGCTCGTCCTCCTCCGGTCCCCGCGTCGTCTGCCAGATCACGAGGGGTACCCCTCGGAGGCTGTCGAGCATCCGGATTAGGTCCTCGCGGAACGCGGTGACGGAGGTGTCGTTCGTGCCCAGCTCCACGAGGACCGCGTCGGCCCCCTCTTGCGCGGCCTCGTCGACGATGGTCACCCCGGAGGACGACGGCCGCCCCACCGCGGCGTCGAGCGTCAGGTCCCAGCCCTCGAACGCGGCCTCCACGTCCTCTCGCCCCCCGTCCAGGATCGAGTCGCCGATCAGCCACGCCACGGGTGGGTCATGGAGCGCCGGGCGCCGCTCCAGCCGCAGCCACCGTTCGGTCACGCCGGACCGCCGCACGTACACGAGCGGCTGGGGCTGGACGGTCGGCCGCGCGGTCCCGGCCGTGGGGCCGGGCGAAGAGGACGTCGGTTCCGGGCTCGGCGAGAGCGGGTCGGCGATGAGGACCTCCACGCCGTCGCCGCTGCCCGCGAACCGAACGTTCGCGGGCAGGGTCGAAGCCGGGACGGCGAACGGCCCTCCGAGGAAGGCGACGGGCCCCTTCGCGGAGGCGAGACGGAGGACCGGCACGGCGATGGGCGAGCATCGGTACAGCACCATCACCCGCCCCGACAAGCACGACCCCCCGGACGCGAACAGAAGGACCGATACGCCTTCCACGTCGGGCTCCTCGCAGGCCCCGCCGTCGCGAGGCGCGCTCTGCGCGTCAAGCGGGGCCGGCGAGGAGCCGCCCTGGTCGCAGGCGGCGAGGGAGACCACGAGGCTCGCGCAGAGCGCCAGCCGTGACGGCGTCACGACGAGGAGGCGGCGCGGCGGCCGGCGGCGCGGGAGCGGAGCACGACCCACACCAGCACGGCCGCGACGCCGGCCGCCGCCAGGGCGGCCGCGAGGCTCGCCTTCGGACCGGGGACGGCCGAGGCGATCCGGGTGCGCAGCCGGACGGGCCGATGGAAATCGCGGATCGGCCATCCGCGCTCCTCGGCGACCTTCCTCAGCTCCTTGTCCGGATTCACGGCCACCGGGTTCCCCACGGCCTCCAGGAGCGGGAGATCGGTCGTCGAGTCCGTGTACGCGAACGACCGCGTGAGATCGATCCCTGCGCGCTCGGCGACCTCGCGGACGGCGTCCGCCTTGCGCGGGCCGTAGGCGTAGAACTCGAGCTCCCCGGTGTACCGGCCGTCCGGCCCGATGGCCGCCCGCGTGGCGATCACGCCCGTCACGCCGAAGTGGCGCGCCAGCGGTCGCACGACCTCCTCGGGCGAGGACGACACGATGTAGACTCGGCGTCCCTCCGACCGGTGGAGCTCCATCAGGTCGAGCGCCTCCGCGTAGACGTACGGGTCGATCACCTCGAGGATCACGTTCTCGACAAGCTGCTCGACCTGGGTCCGGTCCCAGCCCTTCGTGAGCTGGAGCATGCCCTCCTTCAGACGGTCCATCTTCTTCTCGTCCGCTCCAACGAGCGCGTACACGAGCTGCGCGTACGCGCCCCGAACGAGCTGTCCGCGCGTGACGAGACCCGCCCGGTACATCGGTCGCGAGAGCGCGAGCGACGACGAGCGGGAGATGATCGTCTTGTCGAGGT
>JBIOTM010000194.1:0-6443 GCA_044865955.1 Actinomycetota bacterium
CAGCGTTGAGCCCGGAATGCGGCAGATTTGAAACTCGTGCGGCTCACGCACGTCGACCAACACAAACGGCTTTTTCTGGTCCATCCACTGCTTTACTTCGCGCGCCGAGATTTCTGGAACTCGAGTCGTCACCACGTGCTCCTCTCCCCGAATGCCGCAGAATTCCTCATAGTCAATGAGCTCCCCGCCTCGAGCGCGGCCGTCATCGTGGCGCATCGCGCCGACTCCACACCCACCACCCGGACCCGCCGTCGGAACCAGGAGGCGATCCCCGCGATCAAGCCCCCGCCGCCTATCGCCACGAGGACCGTGTCCAGATCGGGCACCTGGTCGTCAAGCTCGATGCCGATCGTCCCCTGACCGGCGATCACCTCGGGCTGATCGAACGGATGCATCAGGAGCGCCTCCGTCTCCTCGGCGCGCGCCCCCAGCGCGGCCTGCGCCTCGGCGTAGTACCCGTCGATCACGGTGACCGTCGCGCCCTCCGCACGCACCTTCGCGACCTTCGCCTCGGGCGAGGTCGACGGGACGAAGACCTCTGCCGGCACGCCGGTCTCCCGGGCGGCGTAGGCGACCGCGAGACCGAAGTTGCCGCCGGAGGCCGCGATCACGCCGGCCGGCGGGACCTCGATGGACAGCAGCTTGTTGAACGCGCCCCGGGGCTTGAACGACCCCGTGTGCTGGAGCGGCTCGAGCTTGGCGACCACCGACGCGCCGCGGATCCCCCCGAGCTCCAGCACCGGGGTTCGCCGCACGTGGCCCGCGATCCGCTCCGCGGCCGCGCGCACCTCGTCGGGGCCGACGGTCACGAGGGCCCCGCGATCACGACCGGATCCCGAGACACCCTAGGAGGGGAGGGCACCCGCCCAACGAAGCGTCTCCTCGGCGACACGGATCAGCTCCTCGACGATCCGGGCGGCCGGCTGAACGTCGCGGATCATCCCCGCGCTCTGGCCGGTGAACGGAACGAAGTCCTCCATCCGCCCTTCGGCGATCGCCGTCCAGATCTCCGCTTGGAGACGTTCGGCCTCCGCGGTCGTCACGCCGTCGCCGCCGAGTCCGGCCTCGATGAACCGTGTGCGCAGCGATCGGGGGACGACGTCGAAGGCTCCCTCGCCCGGCTTCGGGAAGATCTCGTCCCAGATCGGCGCCTTCACGGCATCCTGGGCATCGGCGGCGACGATCGCCCGCTTCCAGGTGTCACTCACCGTTGCCTCCTCGGAAGCGAGGAACCGCGTGCCGATGTTCGCGCCCTGAGCCCCCAGGACGAGAGCGGCCGCCACGCCTCGTCCGTCCCCGATCCCACCGGCGGCCACGACGGGGACCGGCGTCACCGCGTCCACGACCTGCGGCACGAGCACCGGCATCGCGATGCTCCCGGTGAACCCGCCGGCCTCGGTGCCCTGCGCGATGATCACGTCTACACCGCGTTCGGCCACCGACCGACCTTGCTCCACGGTGTGGACCTGCTGGATGAACACGACGCCCACGTCGTGCGCCCGGGGCACGAGATCGCCGGGCTCCCCGAGCGCAAGGGAGATCACCGGGGGCTTCGCCTCGAGCGCAACATCGAAGGACTCCGGGTGCGCCTGCAACCAGGGTTGGGTGAAGTTGACGACGTACGGACGGTCCGTGAGGTCGCGAACCCGAGCGAGCTCGGAGCGCAGATCGTCCACGGATCGAGCCGCACCACCGATCGTTCCGATCGCGCCGGCGTTCGAGACGGCAGCGGCGAGGTCGGCACCGCTGCCGAATGGTCCCATGCCCGCCTGGATGATCGGGTGGTCGATCCCGAGCAGGTCGCAGAGGGGCGTTCGGATCATCGCGGGCGAATCATCGTAATGGGTGCGCGCCCACGCCCGCTCGGTCGGCCTCGCCATCCCGAGGACGGCCATAGACTGGCCGGCCTGTGACCCGATCCGACGAGCTCTACGAGCGGGCGAAGCGGGCGATCCCCGGCGGCGTGAACTCGCCCGTCCGGGCGTTCGGCGCGGTCGGCGGCGTCCCGCGGTTCGCGGTGAGCGGCGAGGGCGCCTACCTCGAGGACGCCGACGGCGTCCGGTACGTCGACCTCTGCCAGTCGTGGGGCGCCCTGCTCTTCGGGCACGCGCGGAAGGAGATCGAGGAGGCCGCGGTGGAGGCCGTCGCGCGGGGCACGTCGTTCGGCGTACCCACCGAGGCCGAGGTCGAGCTGGCCGAACGGATCGTCGCCATGGTCCCGTCGATCGAACAGGTGCGCCTGGTCTCCTCCGGCACCGAGGCGGCGATGTCGGCGATCAGGCTCGCCCGCGGAGCGACCGGCAGAGACACCCTGATCAAGCTCGAGGGTTGCTACCACGGCCACTCGGACGCGCTGCTCGCGCGCGGCGCCGGCAGCGGCCTCGCCACCTTGTCCATCCCCAGCACGCCCGGCGTCACCGCCGGCGCCGCGCGCGACACCGTCGTCGCGCCCTTCAACGACCTCGGTGAGATCGAGGCCCTGCTCGAAGCCAATAGCGGCACGGTCGCCGGCCTCATCGTGGAACCGGTCCCGGCCAACATGGGGGTCGTGCCTCCCGACCCCGGCTACCTCGACGGACTCCGCCGCCTGTGCGACGGCCACGGCGCGCTCCTGATCTTCGACGAGGTCATCACGGGGTTCCGGATCGCCCGGGGCGGCGCGCAGGAGCGCTACGGCGCGGCTCCCGATCTCACGGTCCTGGGCAAGGTGATGGGGGGCGGCTTCCCGTGCGCTGCCTTCGGCGGACGACGGGATCTGATGGATGAGCTCGCGCCCGCCGGCCCCGTCTACCAGGCCGGAACCCTGAGCGGGAACCCGGTCGCGGTCGCGGCGGGCCTCGCCGTCTTCGACCTGATCGATCGGGAGGATCCCTACCCGGCGCTCGAGGCCACGGCCGAGGAGCTCCAAGCGGGCTTGGCCGTCGCCTTCGCCGCGAAGCGCATCCCGGCGACCGTCAACCGAGCCGGCTCGCTCCTGAGCGTGTTCTTCTCGGACGGCCCCGTGCGGAACTTCGACGACGCGAGAGCGGCCGATCACGATCGGTTCGCGCGCTTCTTCCACCACATGCTGGACGAGGGCGTGTACCTGCCGCCGTCCGGCTACGAGCTGTGGACCCTGTGCACGGCCGTCGCCGCGACCGAGGTCGAGACGGTGCTCGGGGCGGCCAGCCGGTTCACCGGCTGACCGCCCCGAGGCTCAGACGAGCGTGAGGGTCGTCTCCTCCGCCGCCGCCGGCTCGTCGTCGTCGGCCGGTCCGGTGGCGATGCAGAACGTCCCCACGATCTGCTCGCCCGCGTCGTGGGTAGGCGCGACGCGGCACCACATCCGCCCCTCGACCCCTCGGAGGCTGAACGTGACCGTCTCCCCCGTGAGCGCGGCGGCATGGGCTTCGAGGACCGGGAGGCTGTCCCCCTCCATCCCGAACGCGTCGAGCAGCTCCCTGCCCTCGAGGAACCGGGGGTGGATCCCGAGGTGCGCGGAGGCGGTTCGGGACACGCCCCGCAGCCGGAGCGAGCCGTCGGTGGTCCACAGGACGGCCGGCAACCGGCCGACCTCCGAGGTCTCGGGTCGCCTCGGCTCACGGCGAGGAGGGGTCCATTCCATCGTGTCCGTGATCCCGATCAGCTCCCACTGGCGCATGTCCGCTCCTTCGCTGCCGTCGAGGGCCTTCCTACCCGATATCGGGTACGGGCGGCTGGATTGTGTATCGGCGAAGCGAACTATTTCGGTCCTCCCCGGGAGGACTACGTCTTCTGAGGGATGCCCCAGCCGGGAACCCCCAGGCTCGCGCTGCAACGAACGCGGCCCGTGCTGGCACTATGGGGTGTCGATCCGAGGAAAGGAGCGCACGTGCCAACCGAGACCGCGACCTTCGGCGCCGGCTGTTTCTGGGGCGTCGAGCATCTCTTCCGCACGGTCCCGGGCGTCGTGGAGGCCGTCTCTGGGTACAGCGGCGGCATCGTCGAGAACCCCACCTATCGCCAGGTCTGCAGCGACACGACCGGCCACGCCGAGGTCGTGCAGGTGACGTTCGACCCGGACGTCGTCTCGTTCGACCAGCTGCTCGAGGTGTTCTGGGCGATGCACGACCCGACCCAGGTGGACCGCCAGGGCCCCGACCACGGCTCGCAGTACCGGAGCATCGTCCTCGCGCATTCCGAGGAGCAGCTGGCCACGGCGGAGGCCTCGCGAGACCGGGCGCAGGCTCGATACCCCCGGCCGATCGCCACGGAGATCCGGCCGTACGTGGCGTTCTACCCGGCCGAGGACTACCACCAGCGGTACTACCTGAAGAACGGCCACGAGCCATACTGCCACGCGATCCCGCCGGGCCTGCTGCAGGAGCTCGGCCTCGTCCGGGCCTAGCGGCTCACCCGTCGCGGAACCCGACGATCGCGTGCGAGCCGTCGCAGAACGGCTTGTTCCGCGAGTATCCGCACCGGCAGAGGGTCTGCCGGTTGCGGATCTCGTAGGGCTCCCCGTCGGCGCCGACGACCCTGACGCCGCCGCGCACGAACAGCGGTCCGTTCCGGAACACCGCGATCTCCGGCTCGTACGGCGGCTCGTGCTCGGGGGCGCCGGCCGCCTCGGCCCACGCGAGGCGGCCTGACGGACACAGCTCGACCATCCGCTTCATCCGCTCGCGGACCGTCGGGTCCGCTTCGGCGAGCATCTGCCACACGCCGGTGAACCTGTCCTTGCAGTAGCCCGCCTTCGAACAGATCGAGAGGTCGTCGGTGATGACGGCCCCATCGCCCTCGAAGACGTCCGCCCGCCGGGCCCGCGGCCCGTGGTCGGCGCGCTCGGCCACGTCGACGCGCGGCTCCTCCAGATGGCTGTCGTCGCAGAAGGGCTTGTTCGCGCTCCTGCCGCACCGGCAGAGCCGGTAGCTCTCGTCCGCCTCGAGCGGTTCGAAGGGCGCGTAGTCGACCGGTTCGCCGAACTCGGTCTTCACGGTCCGTGTGCGTGAGATCGGGAGCGGACCGGTCACCTGGTAGGGACCGCCCTCCTCGACCCGGATCTCCGGCTCCGACATGGCGGGCATCCTCGCATGCCGGGGGCATCCCGGTGAAGGGACCGCCGCGGTCGGTGCTGGGATCGAGCCACCCGCCCGGCTATCCTCCGAACGCGTGTTCGAGGAGCTGAACCCGGAGCAGCAGGCCGCCGTGGACCACGGCCACGGTCCGCTGCTGATCGTGGCCGGTGCCGGCAGCGGCAAGACGATGACGCTCGCGGCGCGGGTGGCCTCGCTGATCGAACGGGGCACGAACCCGCAGCGGATCCTGCTGCTCACGTTCAGCCGCAGGGCGGCGCGGGCGATGGTGTCCCGGGCGCAGCGGCTCGTCCCTCACGACGACACCGGGCGCGTCTGGGGTGGCACGTTCCACGCCGTCGGGAACCGGCTCCTCCGTCTCCACGGGAGAGCGCTCGGCCTGGGTCCCGACTTCACCGTCCTCGACCAGACCGACGGCGCCGACGTGATGAACCTGCTCCGGGACGAGCTCGGGTACTCGGCGCGCGAGCGGCGGTTCCCTCGCAAGGACACGCTGGCCGCGATCTACTCGCGGACCGTGAATGCAGGCGAACGCCTCACCGACGTCCTGAGGCGTCACTATCCCTGGTGCCTCGACGAGGCCGAGGGCATCCGTGAGATCTTCCGCGCGTACACCGACCGGAAGCGGCGGCAGCACGTGCTCGACTACGACGACCTCCTGCTGTTCTGGAAGGCGCTGGCGACCTCGCCGGCGACCGGGCCGCTGCTGGCAACCACGTTCGACCACATCCTGGTCGACGAGTACCAGGACACGAACGCGCTGCAGGCCGACATCCTGGAGGGGATGCGGCCTGCCGACGGGCCTCGGAACTTGACGGTCGTCGGGGACGACGCCCAGGCGATCTACGGCTTCCGCGCCGCGACCGTGAGGAACATCCTGCAGTTCCCGCAGCGGTTCCCGGGCGCCGCGATCGTCACGCTGGAGCGGAACTACCGTTCGACGCCGCCGATCCTGGCGGCGTCGAACGCGGTGATCGCGCTCAGCCAGCAGCGCCACGAGAAGACGTTGTGGTCGTCCCGCGGCGGCGAGATCCGACCGGTGCTCCGCGCGTGCCTCGACGAGGCCGAGCAGAGCGACGCCGTGTGCCGAGCGGTCCTCGCGCACCGCGAGGAAGGTGTGCCGCTGAAGGCCCAGGCCGTGCTGTTCCGCGCGGCGCACCACTCCGACCACCTGGAGGTGGAGCTCGCCCGCAGGAACATCCCGTTCGTCAAGTACGGCGGGCTGAGGTTCCTGGAGGCCGCGCACGTGAAGGACGCGCTCGCGTGCCTGCGCATCCTGGAGAACCCGTTCGACGAGGTCAGCTGGTTCCGGGTGCTACAGCTCCTCGACGGGATGGGCCCGGCCTCCGCGCGACGCCTGATGGACGAGCTGGGGGTGTGCCGCGGGGG
>JBIOTM010000195.1:0-8022 GCA_044865955.1 Actinomycetota bacterium
AGCTCCTCCTCGGTCATCGCCTCCAGCGGTGGGGTCGCGTGGCGGCCGTGCTCGCGGAAGAGGTACGCGGACTCGCCGTGCTCGGCGATGTCGACCCCGGCGTCTTCGGCCTCGATGGCGACCCGGAACCCGACCATCCGATCCACCACCTTCAGGATCACGAGCGTCGCCGCGAACGAGAAGACCAGCGTGATCCCGGCGGCCGCCGCCTGGCGACCCAGCTGCCCCAGACCGCCTGCCGCCCCGGTGGGGTTCACGACCAGGCTCGCGAGCACCCCCGTGAGCAGCGCTCCGACCAGACCGCCGACCATGTGGACGCCCACGGCGTCGAGGGAGTCGTCGTAGCCGAACCGCGACTTCAGCTCCACGGCCGCGAAGCACACCGCTCCACCGGCCAGACCGATCGCCAACGCGGCCATCGGCGTCACGAAACCGGCAGCGGGCGTGATGGCGACCAACCCCGCGACGGCTCCCGTCGCGCCGCCGACCGCCGTCGCCTTCCCGTGGCGCAACCGCTCGGGGACCAGCCATCCGATCATGGCGCCCACGGCGCCCAGGTGCGTCGCCAGGAACGCCGACCCCGCGAGACCGTTCGCGCCCAGGGCGCTCCCGGCGTTGAAGCCGAACCATCCGAACCACAGGATCCCCGCGCCGAGCACGACCATCGGCACGTTGTGCGGGGCGAAGTTCCCCTGCGGGTACCCGCGCCGCTTCCCGACGTAGAGCGCGGCGGCCAACGCCGCGGCGCCCGCGCTGATGTGGACCACCGTGCCGCCGGCGAAGTCGATCGCGCCGATCCCCGCGGGCCCGAGGAACCCTCCGCCCCAGACCCAGTGGGCGAGCGGGGCGTAGACGATCAGCGACCACAGGGCCACGAAGAGGACGTAGCCGCCGAAGCGGACCCGCTCGGCGAAGGCGCCCGCGATCAGCGCGGGGGTGATCACGGCGAACATCAGCTGGAACGCCGCGAACGCCGACTGCGGGACCGTGGGCGCGGCGGCGAGCGGGCCCTCGGCGACGCCGCGGAACCCCAGGTGGGACAGCCCGCCGATCACCCCGCCCACGTCGGGTCCGAACGCCAGCGAGTAGCCCGCGAGCAGCCAGACGACCGAGACGATCGCGATCGCCGCGACCGACTGCATCATCGTGCCGAGGACGTTCTTCGAACGGACCAAGCCGCCGTAGAACAACGCCAGCCCCGGCGTCATGAACAGGACCAGCGCAGCGGCACCGAGCACCCACGCCGTGTCGCCGGTGTCGATCCGTCCCATCCCAACCCCCCCGTCGCCGTGAACGGGTCCGTTATCGCCTATCGAGGGGCGCGATCCGATGACGGGAGTGTTTCGTTCAGGTAAACGTTGCCGGCATCAGCCGTCGTCGAGGCGACGCTCCAGCCGAGACATGCGCTTCTCGATGTCGCGGAAGCGACGGTCGCCGTCCCGCTTCCTCTTCCTCCGCAACGCGAACCGTGCGGCGACCCCCAGGGCTCCGCCACCCACGGCCACGCCCGCGGCGCGCTTCGCCCACGTGGCGACCGCCGGCAGTCGTCCCTCCAGCTCGCGGAGCTCGCCGTCGAGCCGGATCCGAGTGGCCTCGATCTCCTTCATCGTTTCAGCTGCTGTTTCGCCCATGCCACGTCCTCCCTCAGCGACGCCTGGGTGAGCTCGGGCTTCGAGGCGCCCGAGCGGAGCCACCCGCGAGCCAGCACGACCGCGATGCCTGCCAGCAGGGCGAACGCCCCCGCCACGATCAGCATCCCCGCCCACCGGGGCAGGACCAGGTCCAGGCCCTCCGCGGCCGCCATCCCGAGGAACCCGATGACGAACAGTCCCAGGACGGCCGCCGCGCCGAAGACGCCCGCCGCCCTCGCGCGGGTCCCGACCATCTCGCCGAGCTCCTGCTTCGCGAGCTCGATCTGCTTGCCCACGAGCACCGAGATGTCCGTCGCGATGGATCGCACGAGCGGCCCGGTGCCGCGAACCTCCTGCTGCGCCTCCACGATCGCCTCCTCCCTCGCGCCATCCGTCGATGGAACGATCTTTCGACGCCGTCAGCAGGCGGGAGATACCCGCGCCGCCGTTGCTCGCAAACGGGGGCGCGGGGATGCTAGGCGAGGGCTTCCTCGAGCGCGCGCCGCACGAGCACCTTCGACAGCGCTCGTCGGTACTCCTCCGAGCCGAACGCGTCCGACGGCGGGGCCGACCCTTCGTCGGCTCGCTCGGCGGCCGCCGCCGGGTCCGCCCCGCCCGCCAGGGCCTCCTCAACCCCCGCGGCGCGGAGCGGCGTGAGCCCCATGTTCGTGAGCGAGACGTTGGCGCTGCCGTTCATCCGCACGGCCGCGACCCCGACGACGGCCCAGTCCTGCGCCCGGCGCGTGAACTTCTGGTAGCTCCAGCCGCCGACCGCCTTGGGGACGCGGATCTCCGTCAGCACCTCGTCGTTCGCGAGCGCGGACTGGAACAGCCCGGGGAACATCGCGTCCGCCGAGATCTCGCGCGTCCCGCTCGGCCCCGTGGCCACGAACGTGGCAGCAAGGGCCAGAAGCACCGACGGCATGTCACCCGCGGGGTCCGCGTGCGCCACCGATCCTCCGATCGTGCCCATGTGTCGCACCTGGGGATCGCCGACCTGCCCGGCCACCGACGCGACGATGGGACAGAGCTGTCGGAGCGCGTCACTGCGCTCGAGGTCGTGGTAGCGGGTCAGGGCGCCGACCGCCACCGAGTCGCCGTCCTCGCGGACGTAGGAGAGATCCCGCAGCCGTCCGATGTCCACCAGCTTCGTGGGGATCACGAACCGGAGCTTCATCTGCGGCAGGAGGGAATGCCCTCCGGCCAACAGCTTGGCGCCGTCGTCCGCCTGCAGGGCCGCGATCGCGGCGTCGACGGAGTCGACCCGTTCGTACTCGAACGGTGCCGGGATCATGACGCACCTCCGTGTGGTTCCGTGGCTCTCGCCTGCTGGATGGCTCTCCAGACGCGTTCGGGGGACGCCGGCTTCTCGATCGCGGTGACCCCGAGATGACTGACCGCATCGATCACGGCGTTCACGACCGCTGGCGGTGCCGCGATCGTTCCGGCCTCTCCGACCCCCTTCACCCCGAGCGGGTTCGTCGTCGACGGTGTCTCCTGGGAGTTGTCCGTCACCATCGCCGGCACCTCGGTGGCGCTGGGCACCAGGTACTGCGTCATCGTCGAGGTGGTGAGGTTCCCGGCGTCGTCGTAGATCGCCTCCTCGTAGAGGGCCTCGGCGACCCCTTGCGCCACGCCGCCCACGATCTGCCCTTCGACGATCGCAGGGTTGATGATCGTGCCGCAATCGTCGACCGCGACGTACGTGAGGATCTCGGTCGCACCGGTCTCGGTGTCCACCTCGACCACGCAGACGTGCGCGCCCGCCGGCCACGTGAAGTTCGGGGGGTCGTAGACGGCGGTGGCGTTGAGGTGCGGTTCGGTTCCCTCGGGCAGGGAGTGCGCGTGCCAGGCGGAGAACGCGATCTCCGGGATCGTCTTCGCCGTGTCGGGGGCCCCGGCCACGCGCCATGAGCCTGCGCTCCACTCGAGATCGTCCTCGGAGACCTCGAGCTCGTGCGCGGCGATCGTGCGCGCCTTCTCCTTGATCTTCTCCACCGCGAAGTGGAGCGCCACGCCCCCCACCGCGACGGACCGGGAGCCGTAGGTGTCCATCCCGAGCGGCGTGATCAGCGTGTCGCCGTGGAGGACCTCGATGTCGTCGGGCGTCACGCCCAGGCCGTCGGCGACGATCTGCGCCCAGGTCGTCTCGTGTCCCTGGCCGTGTGGCGAGGTGCCCGTCTTCACGAGCACCTTGCCCGTCGGCAGACACTCGATCGTGGCGCCGTCCCACCCTCCCGCGGCGTAGCGGAGGGCGCCCAGGATCTCCGACGGCGCCAGACCGCACATCTCGATGTAGGTGGACAGACCGATCCCGAGCTGCTTGATGTCGGCCCGCTCGCGCCGGTCCTGCTGCTCCGCCCGGACCTTGTCGTACTCGACCAGCCCGAGCGCCTTGTCCAGGAGCGGCCCGTAGTTGGCCGAATCCACGTTGAGCCCCGAGATCGCCGCGGTGGCTTCCGTGAACGGCGGGTGCAGGTTCATCCGCCGGACCGCGGCCGGATCCTTCCCGATCCGGCGTGCGAACGAATCGACGATCCGCTCGATCACGTACGTCGCCTCGGGCCTGCCGGCGCCGCGATAGGCGTCGGTCGGCGTCGTGTTCGTGACGATGCCGGTGAACTCGTACCAGTACGCCTGGGGGTCGTACGGTCCCATGTACACCCAGCCCCCCAGCTCGGGGATGCCGGGCGTCAGGAGCTGGAAGTAGGCGCCCATGTCGGCGAGCTCGACGAACTTCAGACCGAGGATCGTGCCGTCCTCCGTCCCGGCCAGGGTGCAGTCGTGGATCACGCCGCGGCCGTGCGTCGTGGCCACGTAGTTCTCACGGCGCCCCTCGATCCACTTGACCGGCCGCCCCAGCTTCCTCGCCAGGCCGAGCGCCAGCGCCTCTTCGGCGTAGACGTTCAGCTTCGATCCGAACCCTCCGCCCACGTCGGGCGCGATCACCCGGAGCTTCTGCTCGGGGATGCCGGTCACGCCGGAGAGCGTCACCTTCGCGATGTGGGGGATCTGCGTCGCCGAGACGAGCGTCCATTCATCCATGGCCTGGACGCCGTAGGCCAGGCACCCCCGCGGCTCGATCGCGTTGGGGATCAGCCGGGGCTGCGCGTACCGCTCTTCGACGATCACGGGCGCCGACTCGAAGACGGACTGGTCCCCGCCGCCGCCGTGCGCCCAGTGCACCACCCGGTTCGTGCCGAGATCGTCGTGCAGGATCACCTCGTCCTGGGCGGCCCGCTCCATGTCGACGACCGCGGGCAGCTCCGTCGCCGTCACCGCGACCACCTCGGCCGCGTCGGCGGCCTGCTCGCGGGTCTCCGCCACCACGACGGCCACCGCGTCGCCGTTGAAACGAACCCTGTCGCTCGCGAGCGCGTGGTGCACCGGCACCTTGATGTCCTCCGTGATCGGCCAGACGAACGGGAGCGGGCCGAGCTCCAGGTCCGACGCCGTGAACACGCCGACCACGCCCGGCATCAGTGCGGCCTCCGAGGTGTCGATGCCGTCGATCGTCGCGTGCACGTACGGGGGGCGGACCAGGGCCATCCAGAGCATCCCCGGCATCGTCCAGTTGTCGATGTAGCTCGCCTGACCGGTGAGCAGCTCGGGGTCCTCCTTCCGCAGGACCGCCTGCCCGACGAACCGTTCCGTGGTCGCCATCGCGCGCCTCCTCAGGCCCCGGCGCCGGCCATGGATCCCGCCGCGTCGAGGATCGACTTCACGATGTTCTGGTAGCCGGTGCAGCGACAGAGGTTCCCCTCGAGGGCGAGCCGGACGTCCTCCTCGGAGGGGTCGGGGCGCTCCTTCAGGTAGCTGGCCGCGGCCATGATCATGCCGGGCGTGCAGTAGCCGCACTGCAGGCCGTGGTTGCGACGGAACGACTCCTGGAGCGGATGGAGCTCATCGCCTTCCGCCAGGCCCTCGATCGTCGTGACGTCGCGACCGTCCGCCTGGGCGGCGAGCAGCGTGCACGACTTCACGGACTCGCCGTCGAGGAGCACGGTGCATGCGCCGCAGCTGGAGGTGTCGCATCCGACGTTGGTACCGGTGAGCCCGAGGGTCTCGCGGAGGAAGTACACGAGGAGCGTGCGAGGTTCGACGTCGGCCTCGCGCGGGACCCCGTTCACGGTGGCGGAGACGTGGGTCACGGACGGCCTCCTTCCGGAGATGGCGAGCAACCGGAGTCTAGCCCTGCGCTCGGAGGCGGGCGAATCGAGGTCCGGTTCCCGAGCTACCAGCCGTCGTGGGCGGCTGTCAGTGCCGCCTCACCGGTGCACTCGGCGGTGGTCCCGCGGTCGACCCGGCCGGCGTCCGTGGTCCGGACCCAGAAGCACGTCCCGGTCGGGCTCTGGATGGCCGCCGCCCACACGTGAGACCTCGTCGCGACCGAGACGATCCTCGGGGTCGTCGAGGGACCGTCGACGAAGCTGTACCCGGGCTGAAGCACCGAGAGTTGGGCCGGACCAGCGTCCAAGAACGTTCGATGGGGGGCGAACGCCGCCCGTGCCGCCACCAGCGCGATCCGGGCCCCGGTCTTCGCGTCCGCATCGGTCCCCACGGGGTCGGGGACCACGGCGATCTGCCCGACCGCGGGCTCGGCGGCGGATCCGCGCCGATCCGCCCTGGCGAAGCTCTCCCGTTCGCTGGAGATGACCCAGTTCGCGAAGGAGCCGATCCCCAGGGCGACCAGGCCGACGAAGACCGCCGCCTTCAGGGCGCGAGGGTCGAGCTGCCGCCGGATCGGCGCCGTGGTGCGGAACGAGAACGAGTCGTCCATCCCCCGCTGTATCGGCCGGTCCGGCCGTCGGGCTTAGGACCTTCGGGGCGGATCTCCCGAGCCGCGTCTACCAGGACGCTGCCGAGGCGCCCGTGGCCGCTCGACCGGTGCACGTCGTGCCGCTGCCGTACGTCGTCACGCCGCTCGCGTCGACCTTGACCCACCAGCAGGTCCCCGACTCCGACCGGACCGCCGCTGCGAAGCTGGTGTCGCTGGTCGCGAAGGAGATCGAGCTCGGACCCTTCGAGGGTCCCGAGGTGAACGCGATGCTCGGGTCGAACGCGGAGAGCGTGGCCAGATCGGTGGTGAAGCTCCCTCGCTCGGCGTGCAGGCTCTGAGCCACGACGACCGCCCGCCCGAGCGAACCCTGCGCCGCCGCGTCGTACGCGCGATCGATCTGGCCCACGGCTTGGCCCTCGGTCTCCGCGATCTGCCTCCCCGCTTCATCCGCGCCGCGCAGGAACACGAAGGCGAGGACGCCGGCCACCAGCAGCCCGGCGGCGACCCAGATCAGCCGTCCGTCGACGGAGCGGCTCGACGCGGGACGTGCCTTCCCCAGCCGCGGCGGGTGCCTGGCCGGCTCGCCGAAGTGGAACTCGTCGCTCATGCACCCAGTATCGACCATCCGGAGACCCGCCCTGAGGAACGCGGAGCCCGCGTACCATCTGGCGATGAGCGAGATCGGCGACGTCCTGGCGGCGATCGAGGCCCTCTCGGCCAAAGGAGAACGCATGGCGCTCGCCACGATCGTCGCGGTACGCGGGTCCACGTACCGCCGGCCGGGCGCGCGCCTGCTCGTTCCCCAGGAAGGCGCGCCGGTGGGGAACCTCTCCGGCGGGTGCCTCGAGGGCGACGTGGCCGACGTGGCCCGCGTGGTCATGGAGGAGGGAAGAGCGCGCCTCGCCGGCTGGGACCTCACCGCCGACGACGACGCGGTGTGGGGCCTCGGCCTGGGGTGCAACGGCGCGATCGAGGTCTTCATCGAACCCGCGGGGAAGGCGGCCGAGGTGGCCGGAGCGCTCCGGACGGCGCTCGAGGAGGAGCGCCCCATCAGCGTCGTGACCGCGTTGGAGTCCGATCGGGCGAACGTGGAACCGGGCGCGCGGGTCGTCGTTCGCCCCGACGGGACCGTCGAGGGGACGCTGGGCGATGACGAGGTGGACACCGCGGCCGTCGACGCCGCGCGGACGCTCCTCGCGCACGAGCGATCGGAGGTCCGATCGCTCGTGGAGGGCGTCCGCGCGTTCGTGGAGGTGCTGGATCCCCCCGTCCGGCTGGTCGTGTGCGGAGCCGGGCACGACGCGATCCCCCTGGTGCGGGCGGCCTCCGTCCTCGGGTGGAACGTGGTGGTGGTGGACGACCGTCCGGCGTTCCTGACCCGCGAGCGCTTCCCCGAGGCGGGCGGGTTCGTCGCGGTCGACGATCCCGTCGAGGCGGCGAAGGCCGCGGCGGTCGACGACCGCACGTTCACCGTGGTGATGACGCACAACTTCCTCCGGGACAAGGCGTACGTGCGATCCCTGCTCGGCTCGGCGGCCCCGTACGTCGGGATGCTCGGCCCGGCCGCCCGGACCGAACGGCTCCTGATGGAGCTCCGCGAGGAGGGGTGGG
>JBIOTM010000196.1:0-9133 GCA_044865955.1 Actinomycetota bacterium
GGGCTGGGAGACTCCGGGAGGCATGGACGAGCCCACGAGCGAACGGACGCGCGTCATCCACGTGCTGGCGGAGGGGGGCTGCATCGCTCCGCGTGCGGAGGCCGACGCGCTGCTCGGGGCATCGAGCGAGGGCATCGGCCCGATCGAGGAGTTGATCGCTCGCCGGCTGCGCGGGGAGCCGCTTGCCTGGATCACCGGGTCGGTGCGCTTCTGCGGTGTTCGTGTCCGCGTCGATCCCGGGGTGTTCGTGCCCAGGCCGCACACGGAGGCGATGGCGCGGCGGGCGGTCTCCCTCCTGCCGGACGTGGGGATCGCCGTCGACCTGTGCACCGGCAGCGGGGCGGTGGCCGCCGTCCTCGGCTCGGCGCGTCCGGGCGCCGCCGTGGTGGCCACCGACGTCGACCCGGTGGCCGTCGCGTGCGCGCGCCGGAACGGCGTCCGCGCCCTCCTGGGCGACCTCGACGAGCCGCTGTCGCCCTCGCTGCGCGGGCGCGTCGACGTCATGACGGCCGTGGTCCCTTACGTCCCCACCGAGGAGCTCCACCTCCTCCCGAGAGACGTGCTCGCCAACGAGCCCCGTCGCGCGCTGGACGGCGGACGGCGCGGGACGACGGTGCTCGTGCGGGCCGCCGAGGTGGCCGCGCCCTGGCTCCGTCCCGGCGGCACCGTGCTCCTGGAGCTCGGGGGCGACCAGGCCGGCGAGGTGGCCACGACCCTGGCGGACGTCGGCCTCTCGGACATCCGCGTGCTTCGGGACGGCGACGGGCAGGACCGCGCGATCGAGGCGCGACGTTCCAACCACCTCGGCTAAGCTCGCCGGCATGTCCGATCACGAGGCCGAGCGGGACGCGTTCGCGGATCGGCTCTTCCGGTCTTCGCTGGGGTACTTCGACATCTTCTCGATCCACCTGGGGAACCGGCTGGGGCTGTACCGGACCCTCGCGGAGGCCGGGCCGACGACGTCGTCAGAGCTCGCCGAGCGCGCGGGCATCGCCGAGCGGTACGCGCGGGAGTGGCTCGAGCAGCAGGCGACCGCCGGGATCCTCAGCGCGGAGATCCCCGCGGATGGGCCGGCCCGGTTCGAGGTGCCCGCCGGTCACGCCGAGGTGCTTCTGGACGGCGACTCCCTCTCCTTCATGGGCGCGAGCGTGACGCAGTTGATGGCGCTCCGGGGTGCGTTCGACCGAGTGGTGGAGGCGTTCAGGAACGGGGGAGGCGTGCCGTACGAGGCGTACGGCGTCGACGGCGTGGAGGGGCAGGGAGGCTCGAACCGGCCCGTCTTCCTGACGACCCTGCCGAACGAGTGGCTCCCCGCGATCCCCGAGGTCCACGCCCGACTCTCGTCGAGCCCCTCCGCGCGCGTGCTGGACGTCGGATGCGGCACGGGATGGTCCTCGATCGCCATGGCCACCGCGTATCCGGGCGTGACCGTCGACGGGTTCGACCCCGACGAGACCTCGGTGGAGCTGGCGCGCGGCAACGCAGAGGCCGCCGGCGTCTCGGACCGGGTGCGCTTCCACGCGAAGGACGCCGGATCGCTCGCCACCGACGGTCCCGTGGCCTTCGCGACGGCCTTCGAGTGCATCCACGACATGGCCAGGCCGGTCGAGGTCTTGCGGGCGGTCCACGGCGCGCTGGACGCGGCGGGTGCGATGCTCGTGGTGGACGAGCGGACGAAGGAAGCGTTCTCGGGGGAGCCCGACGAGCGCGAAGCGTACTTCTACGGCTGGAGCATCCTGGACTGCCTGCCGTCCGGGATGTTCGAGCAACCGTCGGCCGGCACGGGAACGGTGATGCGCCCGGAGACGCTCAGGGGGTACGCCTCCGAGGCCGGCTTCACGCGGTTCGAGGTCCTACCGATCGAACACGACGACTTCCGGCTGTATCTGCTGCGTCCGTAGGGCGACCCGTGGCCACGAGGTCGGGGTCGGCCACCGATCCCGCCACGAACAGATCCTGGAGATCGAGGGCGGCCCGCAGCCCACCGGAGTTCCGTGACGATGCTAGCTTGGAGTCGTCGTCAGGACCGTCGGCGCAGTGCCTGATCGGCGCCCTCTCGACCCGAGACTGGAGGGAGGGGAGATGCAGAGAGACGGGTTCACCGTCACCCCGATCGGATCACGGATGTTCGCCCTGGACGGCGAGCTCGACGTGCACGCCATCCCAACGCTGGATCGGGCGCTGAGAGAGACGATCGCGGAGAGCGGACCGATGGTCCTCGACATGACGGCGGTCTCGTTCATGGACTCGTCCGGGATCGGCGCGGTGTTGAGGGCACTCCGGTCGTTGCCGACCGGCTGCATCATCTTGCACGGGATCCAGGATCACGTCTCCCGGGCCTGGGAGATGGCCGGGCTCGACGGCGCTCCACGGCTGCACCTCATCCGGTGCACGAAGGAGGACCAACTGGCACCCACCATCGGTGCGCGCCCGTCCAGCTAATCCTCCACCTGGATCTCCGGGTTCCACGCGATCTCCCAGAGGTGGTCGTCGGGATCCTGGAAGTACCCCGAGTATCCACCCCAGAAGGTCTCGCCCGCGGGTTTCACGATCGTGGCTCCCGCATCCGCCGCCTGCCTCATGACCGCGTCGACTTCCTCCCTCTTGCCGACGTTGTGACCGATGGTGAACTCCGTCGGACCGCGAGGCGCCTCGGGGACCCCCGCATCGTGCGAGATGGACCGGCGCGGCCACACCGCGAGCCGCATCCCCGCTTCCAGGTCGAAGAACGCGACGGCGCCGTACTCGAACTCCGTCCCGACGATCCCCTCCGTCGGCAGGCCGAGTCCATCGCGGTAGAAGCGCAGCGACGTCTCCAGGTCGTCGACGCCGATCGTGAGGATCGTGATCCGCGGCTTCATGCCTCTCCTTTCGGCCGGCTGAGCGCCCGGGAACCTTACGCGACCCACCTCCGTGGGAAGGCGTCGAGCAGGAGCCCGGCAACGAGCGCTCGCGGGCGTTACCTGGGGTTCGGCCGATCGAGGTAGGCGTGGCGACCCACCGAGCAGAACCACTGCGTTCCCCCGTCGCCCGAGGGCGCGACCACGAAGCGGGTGATGGCGCGCTGGTCACCCTCGTCGTTCGTGTAGAGGACGTCGATCAAGAACCGACGACGCATCTCGATCGTCGATCGCAGGTCCGCGTACATCGGGTCGTTCGGGTCGCGGATCGCAGCCTGCCAGAACCCGACGTCGCCCGTCGAGATGTAGAGGTCGCGGCCCTGACGTCGGAACACGTCGGGCTGGGCGAAGTCCGCGTCTTCGATCCTCGGACGCGTGTCGACGTTCCACGATTGCATCACGGCGACGCCCGACCCGACGTTGCGGAGCGACATCGCCAGGTAGATCCGATCGTCGGCGACCTCGATCGATGCGCGTCCCCCGCCGACCTTCGCGCGATGGTCGTCCACCCAACCCATCTTGATGTCGGGATCTGTCAGCCTCGAGGCGCTGAGGAGCGGTCGCATCCCGACCTGGAGCGCTCGTTCCGCGATCCTCGCGGACCGGTTCGCGGAGCGGACGGACACGAACGTCGCGATCGCGAGGATGAGCGTCCCGCCCGCCGTCGCGAGCGAGGAGACCGTCGCCCAGTCGGTCATCGTTCGAGCGTACGCCGGACCGGCCGGCGACGCTCAGGCGGGCTCCGGCCTCAGTCGAGGCCGTAGAGGCGACGGCCGGCGGGGGACATCCGCGCGGCCTCCACAGGTGTGATCGTCCAGCCGGAACGGTCGGTGCGTCGTTCGCGCTTCCGTCGGCGAGCCCGACGACGTGTGCCCTCGGGCTCCGGCGCGGGCGGCCGTGGGACCGAGGGGTGCCGCTCGTACTCCGGTCGACCGAGGACCAGCTCCGCTGTCTCCGAGCCGACGACGTTCTCCTGGACGGCGGCGTCCACGAGTTGCGACTTCAGCGACGCTCCGGACGCAGGCTCCACGGGAGTCGCGTTCGGAGCGCGGAACGTGTTCGACCTCGCGGCGATCACCCACCGTTCTTCGTGGTCCCGCCGTTCGAACTCGGCGGCGAACCGTTCCGCACCCCACTTGGTCGCCGCCTGCTGTGCATACCTGAGCAGCGCGGCCTCGACGAGCTCCTCCTCGGTCAGAAGCATGTGGTAGGCATCGGCACGGGATCGCCGCGGGCTTCAGTCGCGAAGCATGGGATGTCCGTCACCACGCGCTCTGCTGCGTCCGCAGGCACCGGTCGCGTGGGGCCCGGCCGAAGCAGGCCTCGTCGGCCTTGACATCGGGATGAACGAAGAGCTATTTTACCTATCAGTTATATAACCGAGGGGTTGAGTGGAAACGACGACCGATCGGCTGGACCGTACCTTCGCCGCTCTCGCGGACCCGACGCGGCGGGCGATCCTGGCCCGGCTGGCTGCGGGAGAGGCTTCGGTCACGGAGCTTGGGGAGCCGTTCGAGATGAGCCAGCCGGCGGTCTCGAAGCACCTGAAGGTGCTGGAGCGGGCGGGGCTGGTCGTGCGGGGTCGGCAGCGGCAGTGGCGGCCCGCCCGGCTCGAGGCGGGGCCGCTCAAGGAGGTGGCCGAGTGGACCGAGCGGTACCGGCGGTTCTGGGAGGAGAGCTACGACCGGCTGGACGAGTACCTCGACGAGCTCCAGAGGAAAGGAAAGGAGGAGGGCGATGGACGGAGGCGGTAGCCACGAGCTCACGGTGACGACGCCGTCGAACCGGGAGATCGTCATGACTCGCGTTTTCGACGCCCCGCGCGACCTCGTGTTCGACGCGCACAGCTCGTGCGAGCACCTGTCGCGTTGGTGGGGCCCGAGGAAGTACGAGGTCGCGAGCTGCGAGGTGGACTTCCGTCCCGGTGGCGCGTGGCGGATCGTGCACCGGGGCCCCGACGGCGACGAGCACGTGTTCTACGGCGAGTACCGAGAGATCGTCCGGCCGGAACGCATCGTGTGGACGTTCGGGTTCGAGGGCATGCCCGGTGAGCCCGGCCCCGAGACGATGACGTTCGAGGAACACGACGGCAAGACCACGCTGACGAGCACCTCCTTCTTCCCCTCGGTGGAGTCCCGCGACGGGACGCTCGGGTCCGGGATGGTGTCGGGTGCCGCCGAGACCTACGACCGGCTCGACGAGTACCTCGAGGTCCTCAGGGAGCACGCGTCCGGCTGACGAACCACTCCTTCAGAGGAACCCTGGCGGCCAACGTGGAAAGGTCACCGGCATCGCGGATCGCCGTTGCCGTGTCCGCGAGCGCCTTGATCGCGACCCAGGTCAGGCTCCCTCCGACGCTCACCCGCCGGGCGCCGGCTTCCACCATCTCGGCGAAGGTCAAACCGGGCAGTGCCAGCACGTTCACCGGCTTGCTCACCGACCCGCACACCGCTCGTATCTCGCTGGTGTCGCGGAGCCCGGGAGCGTAGAGGACGTCCGCACCGACCTCCTCGAACGCCTGGAGCCGTCGGATCGTGTCCTCGAGATCGGGGTTGCCTCGGAGGTGGTTCTCGGCCCGGGCCGTCAGGGTGAACGGGAACCGCAGGGTGCGGGCGGCCTCGACGGCAGCGGCGATCCGCTCAACCGAGTGATCGATGGCGTAGATGTGGCCGTCGGGGTCGTAGTCCTCGATCGAGGCACCGACGGCGCCGACGTCGGCCACTCGCCTGATCGCGAGCGCGGCGCTCTCCGGGCCGGCGCCGTACCCGTTCTCGAGGTCGACCGAGATCGGAAGCTCGGTCGCACGGTCGAGGGCCGCGGCATGCTCGACCACCTCGTCCAGTGTCACGCTCCCGTCGAGGCGACCGAGCGTGAAGGCGAAACCCGAGCTGGTGGTGGCGAGCGCCCGGAAGCCCAGCGCGGCGAGCACGCGGGCCGAGCCGGCGTCCCACGGGTTCGGGATCACGAACGCCTCACCCTCGTGCAGGGTCCGGAAGGCTGCGGCCTTCGTCTCTTGCCTATCGGTCGGGGACACGCACCACCCCTCGGCCACGTTTCGCTCTCGGCCAAGCGGATGCGAGGATCCTAGCGCACGACCCGGCGGAGCCGATCCCCCGCGAACCGGGTCGGCCCGGTTCGTCGCGGCGGATCCGGCGTTGCGCGCGGAGAGGCGACCGTGGTCCGATGGGGAGGATCGAGGAAGGAGCCCGGTGCACGTCTGTCTGATGGTCGAGGGGCAGGAGGGGGTCACCTGGGAGCGGTGGTTGGACCTCGCTCGCTCGTGTGAACGGCATGGGTTCCAAGGGCTGTTCCGCTCGGACCACTATCTCTCCTTCGACGATCCGGCGGAACGGGGGGCCCTGGATGCCTGGTCGACGCTCGCGGCCCTCGCGCCGCTGACCGAGCGGATCAGGCTCGGGACCATGGTGTCCCCCATCACGTTCCGACACCCGGCGGTCCTGGCGAAGTCGGTGGTGACGGTGGACCATGTTTCCGGAGGGCGGGTCGAGCTCGGGATCGGTGCCGGGTGGTTCGAACGCGAGCACCACGCGTTCGGGTTCCCCTTCCCGACGACCGGCGACCGCATGGACATCCTGACCGAACAGGTCGAGATCGTGCACCGGCTCTGGGATCGCGATGAGGATGAGGTCACGTTCCAGGGCGCGCACTACCGCTTGGAGGCGTGCCCCTCGATGCCTCGTCCGATCCAGGAGCCCCATCCCCCCTTGATCCTCGGCGGCGGTGCGGGCCCGCGGTCGGTGGCGCTGGCCGCTCGATGGGCGGACGAGTACAACGTGAACTACGTCGGCCCCGAGCGGGTACGTGAAGCTCGGAGCCGTCTGATCGAATCCTGCGATGCGATTGGACGCGATCCCGACACGGTGCGGCTTTCGCTGATGACCGGGTTCGTGGTGGGCGCCGATCGGAAGGAGCTGGAGCGGCGCGCCTCGGCGCTGATGGATCGCGAGGGGGAGTCGGGGGACGTGGGCGGGTTCCTCGAGCGGTGGCGCTCCGACCGGCTCGTCGGAACCGTCGACGAGGTCGTGGGACGTCTCGGGGAGTACGCGGGGGCGGGGGTGGAGCGGGTCCTGTTGCAACACCTCGTCCACGACGACGTCGAGGTGCTCGAGCTGATCGGATCGGAGATCATCCCAGCAGCTGCCGACCTGTAGTACGAGGGCGGTTCCGAAGAGGTGCGGTGAGCACGGGAACAACCGAGATCTGCGAGACGTTGCACGAGAGCCATCGACATGACGGAGGGGTGTTCGGAGAACGTGGCGAGCTGTGTGACCTGCGGGGCGGACCTCGACCCCGAGCGAGCGGAGAAGTACGACTACTGCACCCGTGACGAGTGCCGGGCCAGGAACGCCAAGCCGCTGACGATCGTCTCCGTCGGCGTGAACAAGGCGTCGGACCAGTTCGTCGTCCTGGACGAGCGCGCCGAGGAGGAGATGGCGAGCGGTCGGTACCGGGACCCAGGACGGACCTCGTCGGGTCGGCTCGGGCACGCTCGGCCTGGGGCGGGCGGGGCCACGAGGCGGATCGACCGACCCGGTCGCCCGGCGGGCCGAGGCGGTGCCACCGACGAGCCCGCCGAGACGTGGACCCAGGACGAACAGGACCTGGCGCTCGCCTACGAGATCACCGGGAGGCTGCCCCTCGAGGAGATCGCGAAGCGGCTCGGGCGGCGGCAGCGAACCGTCGCCAGGATGCTCGTCGCGGCGAAGGCCCGCTGGGGGAACCTCGGGGGCGCCTGACCGTCCCCGTTCCCGGGGGCCGGGCCGATCGCCTTCGACGAGGGTCCGAAGGATGCTCCTCGGGTGACTCCCGAAGGAACCCAGGGCACCGTCGCGCTCGCGAGACGCTCGATCCTGAGCGACCGCAACTTCCGGCGTTCGTGGACCGGCGAGACCGTCTCGATGCTCGGCTCGACGATCACGGGGTTCGCGCTCGCGATCGTCGCGGTGGAGATGCTCGACGCCACGCCCGGCCAGATGGGGTTGATCAGGATCTTCGGCGAGGCGCCGACCCTCCTCGTCGGGCTGGTGGTCGGCGTCTGGGTCGATCGGCTGGCGGAGCGACGGCTGCTCGTGACCCTCGATCCCCTCGCGGCCCTCGCGGTGGCCTCCGTGCCGATCGCCTACGCCTTCGGGCTCCTGTCGATCGGGCAGCTCTTCGCCCTCGCGGTGTTCTTCGGCGTCCTCGACACGTTCTGGGAGCCGGCGTGGAACTCGTTCCTCCCGAGGGTGGTTCCAGGGGACCGGCTCGTGGACGCGAACAGCAAGATCATGCTGTCCGTGTCCGCGACCGGCGTGGTCGGGCCCCGGTCTCGCGGGGTTCCTGGTCGACGTCTTGTCGGCGCCGGTCGCGATGGTGGCGGACGCGGTCTCGTTCGTCTTCTCGGCGTTCTCCGTCGGCGGCGTCCAGAGCCGGTCGGCCGGACAGGCGACCGAGGAGGACGACGAGGACGAGCACATCCCGATCCGACGACGGATCGGCGAAGGGCTCCGCGTCGCGTTCCTCGACCCGCTGCAGCGAGCGGTCACCGCCCCGAACGCGATCCTCGCGCTCGTCGACTCGCTGTCGCTCGCGATCTACGTGATCTACGCGCTGCGCGTGGTGGCGATGCCGGCGTGGGCGCTCGGGGTGGTCCTCATGGTGGCATCGGCCGGGTTCCTGATCGGGTCGGCGGTCGCTCCGCGGATCGAGCGGCGGCTGGGAGCGGGACGGGCGGCGCTCCTGGGACTCGGGCTCGTCGGCGCCAGCCCGTTCACGATGGTCTTGGCGAACGCCTCGCACCCGCTCTGGCTGAACCTCGTCTTCCTGGGTCTGCCCGGCATCCTCGGCGGGTTCGGCGGCATCATCCAATGGGTCATGCTCTCGAGCATCCGGCAGGCGACGATCCCGGAGCGGGTCCTCGGGCGCGTCTTCAGCAGCATCGGCGTCCTCAGGGCGGTGATGGCGATCGTCGGGGCGGCGCTCGGGGGCTGGCTCGGGGGGACGATCGGGCCGCGTCCGACGATCCTGGTCGCGGCGATCGGCTACACGACCCCGTTCTTCTGGTCGCTGCTCACTCCGCTGCGAACCGCGACCACCGCACCGCCGGCGGGGTCCGATGGAACGGCTAGCATCGAGCCGGATGCGTGATGGAGGCGAACGCCGGCTCGGCGCCGCGCTCGTCGGCGGTGGGTTCGCGGCGGCGTCGCACCTCGACGCGCTCCGGCGCGTCGAGG
>JBIOTM010000197.1:0-10500 GCA_044865955.1 Actinomycetota bacterium
TCCTCCCCGTGGAGGTGCCGCTGGGCCCGCATCAGCCAGCCGGCGCCGACCGCCGGCTCCTCCCGCAGGAAGTGCTCGATCCCCAGGCGCACCGCGAGGGTGGCCGCCCGGGCATCGTCGCCGGCGTCCGCGAAGCCGGAGTAGGCGCGCTGTCGCTCCGTCAGCGACTCGTCGACCTTCGAGAGCCACCAGGCCGCGTCGGCGAGTCCATCCAGGTCCGCCGGGGTCAGATCCGATGGGTCGAGCGACCGTAGCCCGTCGTAGGCCTCCGCCCACGCTTCCCGACGCACGGCATCCCGGGCCCGTTCGATGTCGGCGATAGGGTTCGTCACGCCCGTCTCCTTCCGTGATGCGACCGTCGGGAGCGCGGCACAGCTTAGTGCCGGTCGCAGGCCGCCTCGCGTGACGGGACACGGTCACGGCTCGTCGACGAGGTGACCGGCCCCCGAGGATAGGATGCACGCATGCCCCGGTCGGTGTGGAGGGGAGCCGTCAGCTTCGGCCTCGTGTCGATCCCCGTGTCGCTGTATCCCGCCACCGAAGCGAAGGACGTGCGCTTCCACCTCTTCGACCGGGAGGGGAGACGGGTCCGGTACCGGCGGGTCGTGGAAGCGGGCGGTCCGGCGGTCTCGGAACCCCGCGAACCCGGTGACCGTACGGCGGAGGACCGTGATGTGGGGGAACAGGAGACGGTCGAACGCGAGGTCGCCTACCACGACCTCGTCCGGGGTTACGAGGTCGAGCCGGAGAGCGTGGTGCTCCTCGACACCGAGGAGATCGAACGCGCGCGGCCGGCGCCCAGCCACGCGATCGACCTCGAGCACTTCGTCCGGCTGGAGGACATCGATCCGGTGTACTTCGACAAGGCGTACCACGTCGCGCCGGCACCGGGGGCGGAGAAGCCCTACCTGCTGCTCCTCCGGGCCCTGCGGGACGCGGGCCGCGTGGGCATCGGACGGTTCGTGCTTCGCACGAAGCCACATCTCGTCGCGCTGCGACCGATGGACGGCGTCCTCGCGCTGGAAACGCTGTACTTCGGCGACGAGGTGCGCGATCCGCGCGAGCTCGTCCGCCACGTGGAAGCGGTGGGCGTGACGGCACGAGAGCTCGAGGTGGCGAAGCAGCTCATCGAGGCGCTGGCGACGGACTGGGAACCGGCGAACTACGCGGACGAGTACCGGGACGAACTGCTCCGCATCATCGGCGAGCGGACCCCGCAGCGGGCCGAGGAACCGTCGACGCCCGTCCCGCTGGGGCCCGGCATCGAAGAGCTCATGGACGCGTTGCGTCGAAGCGTCGAACAGGCGAAGGCCGGCCGGGATCCCAAGGGCCGTCGCCGGGCCGGCTGACGTCCCTAAGCCGGGGAATACCGTCGCCGGCGGCGTCGCTGGGGTCTTCGAGAGGAGGGCGGTCATGGACGACCAGAACGTGATCGATCGCATCAACGAGCTCGCCCACGAGGAGCATGCCCTGTGGGAGCGCGAGGCGCACGGGGAGGCCACCGCCGCCGAGCAGGCGCGGATGCGGGAGCTGCAGGTCACCCTGGACCAGTGCTGGGACCTGCTGCACCAACGACGGGCGCGGCGGGCCGCCGGGATGGACCCCGACGACGCTCGGGTTCGCGACGCCGCGGAGGTCGAGGGGTACACGGGCTGACGTGCGCGTCTTCGCCCTCCTCGCAGGGATGCTGCTCGTCGCCCTCGTGCTGTGGGAGACGTTCGAGACCCTCGTCCTTCCACGGCGCGTGGCACGGCGGCTGCGGTTCACCCGCGTCTACTTCCAGCTGCTCTGGGGGACGTGGGTGTCGGTCGGCCGCCGCCACCCCGGGAGCAGACGGGAGACCTATCTGAGCGTCTTCGCCCCGCTGTCGCTCCTGTTGCTCTTCATGGTGTGGGGAGGCGGCGTGGTCCTCGGGTTCGCGATGATCCAGTGGGGACTGGACACGCCGGTCTCGCCAGGCGGCGCAGCCGGCTTCTTCACGCACCTGTACCTGAGCGCCACGACCTTCGTGACGCTCGGCCTCGGCGACGTCACGCCGGCCTCCTCGGCCGGCCGGGCCGTGACCGCTATCCAAGCCGGTGCCGGGTTCGCGTTCCTCGCCCTCACGATCTCGTACCTGCCGGTCCTGTACCAGGCGTTCTCGCGACGGGAGGTGCGGATCTCCATGCTCGACCAGTGGGGCGGCTCGCCGCCGAGCGGCGTCGAGGTGCTCCGCCGGTCGGCGATGCACCACGAGATCGGATCGATCGATGGCCTGCTGGCCGACTGGGAGCGGTGGTCGGCCGAGCTGCTCGAGAGTCACCTGTCCTACCCGATCCTCGCCTACTTCCGGTCCCAGCACGAGGAGCAGTCCTGGGTCGCTGCGCTCACGGCGATCCTGGACGTGTCCGCGATCGTGCTCGCGGGGGTGAACGGCGTCTCTTCGTGGCAGGCTCGGCGGACCTTCGCGATCTCGCGACACGCGGTCGTCGACCTCACGCAGGTGCTTCGGATGCCGCCGGCGAGACCGGCCGCGGAGCGCCTGGCCTCCGAGCAGATGCCCCGGATCCGTCAGGTCCTGGAGGCCGCCGGCGTGGAGCTGGACCCGCGGGCGGAGGAGCGGCTTGCGCCGTACCGCGCGATGTACGAGCCCTACATCGCCGTCCTGTCGGAACGGCTGGAGATGTCCCTGCCCGGGCTGTTCCCGGGCGCCGACACGCTCGACGACTGGCAGCGATCGGCGTGGACGGTCCCCGGGTAGCGACCCGGGACGTCAGACGGCCTGGAGCCTGCGGAGCTCCGCCGGCATGTCGGTGACGTCGCCGGGCAGGGTGATCACGAACCGCGCTCCGCCCCCGTCGCCGTCCTCCACGTACGCCGTGCCGCCGTGGAGCTCGGCGAACTTCTTGACGAGCGACAGTCCGATCCCCACGCCCCGGCCGCCGGCCCCGGCTCCCTGACGGAACGGCTCGAAGAGGACCTCCTTGAGCTCGTCGGGGATGCCGGGCCCTTCGTCCTCGATCACCAGCACCACGCCGTTCGACCTCGGCTGCACCCGGATGTGGACGGGCGTGCCGGCGGGCGTGTGACGGCGGGCGTTCACGAGCAGGTTCTCGATCACCCGTTCCACCTTCCCGGCGTCCAGGTCGACGAGGACCGGCGCGGACTCCACGCGGACGGGGTGCGACTCCAGCCCGGGCAGCTCACGGACCACCCGACGGGCCAGCTCGCCGACGTCCGTCGGCGCCCGCTCCGGCTGGATGTGTCCGCGGTCGAGACGGTCCAGGTCGAGCAGGTCGTCGACCAGGCGGTTCATCTTCTTGCCGCCCTGCTCGATCATGTCGAGGAGCGTGGTCCGCTCCTCCTCGGTCAGGCCGATCTGCTCCGCCCGGTGGAGGGTCTGGACCGAGCCCAGGATCCCCGCGAGCGGTCCCTTCAGGTCGTGGGAGACGGCGTGCAGCAGCGTGTCCTTGACCTCGTTCAGCTCGCGCAGTCCCGACGTGACCGCCGCCTCGCGATCCAGGTGGTCCCACTGGGCTTCGATGATCCGGCGCAGCGTGCCGAGGAGGACCGCCACGGAGAGGAACGCGGCGAACCGGAAGATGGCGTTCCACCACGGCAGCAGGTCGTACTGCGGATAGAGGAGGTCGCTCCACAGCGCCGCGCCGGTGCAGAGCACGACGGTGAGCGTCCCCCACCGGAGCCCGAGGTTCCACGTCACCAGGCCGATCGGCATCAGGTAGAAGAGGGCGACGGAGAGTCGGGGGCCGAGGAGGTAGTCCATGACCGCCACCACGGCCAGGAAGGCAGCCCCGAGGAGGAGCGTGACACCGTGGGACTTGCCGTCGAAGAAGCCCTCCGTTTGACGCAGGACACGGCGCTCTGCCAGCTGGTTGTCCGCCACGAGGAATGCTTCGGCGGCCGACCTTCTTACCTTGAGTCGGGTACCGAGATCGTCTCTCGGAGGGCCCGCAGGGCCCGGCCCCGATGGCTGATCCGGTCCTTCTCCTGGTCCGTCAGCTCCGCCATCGTCCGATCCCAGCCCGCCGGGACGAAGATGGGGTCGTAGCCGAAGCCGCGCGTCCCGCGCGGCTTCGGCACGAGGGTCCCCTCGCAGACCCCCTCGGCATGGATCTCTCCCCCACCCGGGGATGCGAGCACGGCCAGGCACCGGTACCGGGCCGTCCGACCGGCCGAGGGCACGCCGCGCAGGGAGCGGAGCAGCGCCCGGAGGTTCCCCTGATCCGACGCCTGATCGCCGTCGAACCGCGCCGACCGAGGGCCCGGGCGGCCGCCCAAGGCGTCCACCTCGATGCCCGAGTCGTCGGCGAGCGCCGCGGCTCCGAGCGCCTCGGCGACCGCCCGCGCCTTCAACAGCGCGTTCTCGAGGTACGTCGTACCCGTCTCCTCGACATCCGGCCAAGGAGCCTCGTGGTTCTCGGGCGTCAACCACGTCACCGGCCAGTCGGCGCAGATGCGGCCGATCTCCCTGAGCTTGTGGGGGTTGCGCGAGGCGATCGCGATCCGATCCGGGAACGACACCGCTCAGCCGTCGAGCGCGTCCCGCTGGATCTTCGTCAGCTCGCCCACGCCCACCGAGGCCAGGTCCAGGAGCTCGTCGAGCTCCCCCCGTCCGAACGGTGCGCCCTCCGCCGTCCCCTGCACCTCGACAAGCTGGCTGGAACCGGTCATCACGACGTTGCAGTCCACCTCGGCCGCCGCGTCCTCCTCGTAGCAGAGGTCGAGCCGCGGCTCGCCGTCGACGACCCCGACGGAGACCGCGGCGACGGTGTCGAGGAGCACGTCGTCGGGCGCGAGGCCCTGCGCGGCCAGGCCGCGCAGGGCCAGCGCGAGCGCGATGTATCCACCCGTGATCGCCGCAGTGCGAGTGCCGGCATCGGCCTGTAACACGTCGCAGTCGACGGTGACGGTCCGCTCCCCCAGCCGGCCCAGGTCGGTCACGCTCCGGAGCGAGCGCCCGATCAGGCGCTGGATCTCCTGGGTGCGACCGCCCGGCCGGCCTCGGTTCACCTCGCGCGGCGACCGCTCCGTCGTCGACGCCGGCAGCATCGAGTACTCGCCGGTGACCCAGCCCTTCCCCGTTCCCCGCAGCCACCGGGGGATCTCCGTCGAGACGGAGGCCGCACAGAGCACGCGGGTCTTGCCCATCGCGAACAGCACGGAGCCGGCGGCCCACTCCTGGTAGCCGAGCTCGCAGGCGACGGGCCGCAGCTGCCCGGCGGCGCGGCCGTCCGGGCGTGGCGTCATCGTCCGACCTCGAGGACCATCCCCGGCACCGCGATGTCGATCGGGCCGGCGAACGTGTCCGCGGCCTCCCTGATCGACACGCGATGGTCGAGATCGGGGGTGAGGTGCGTCAGCACGACGTGCCGAGCCCCCGCCGCGGAGGCGACCTCGCCCGCCTCCGCTGCAGACAGGTGGAACGTGTAGGGCTTGGAGCTGTTCTGGTACGTCGCCTCGCACAGGAACAGATCGGCCTCACGGGCCAGCGCGATGGCGGCATCGCAGACCCCCGTGTCACCGGTGTAGGCGAGCACGACGCTGCCGGCTTCGATCCGGTAGCCGAGCGTGAGGACCCCGATGTGCTGCATCTCGAACGGCGTGATCCGGAAGGGCCCCAGCTCGAAGAGCTCTCCCTCGTGCGCCGTCCGGAAGCTGTAGGCCTCCGCCATCACGTTCCGCCCGTTCTCGGACACGAGCGTCGCGGCGATGTCGGTGAACCCCCCAGGTGACCACAGCGGGAGTCCGGGCGTGCCCAGCCGTCCGTAATGCCTCGCGTAGAACGTCGGGATGATGTCGACGAAGTGATCCGGGTGGCCGTGGCTGATGACCATCGCCCCCACGTCGTTGATGCCGATCACCTGCTGTAGCCGCGCGAACGTCCCGGTCCCCGCGTCCACCCAGAGGTTGTAGCCGTCCTCCGTGACGAGGTAGCCGCAGTTCTCCCCGCCTGCGCCCGGCCAGGTGCCCTGCGCGCCGAGCACGGTCAGCTCCACGGTTCCTCCGAGAGCGTCACGTGGCGCACGCCGAGGTCGCGAACCTCCTGCCCGAGGAACACCTCCGCCAGACGTTGGAAGTGCGCCGGGTCGCCGGTCGTCGCGAACTCGTGCGCCGGCCGGACCCCGCCGGGCGCGACCAGGTCTCGAGACACGAGCTCACCGTACACGTCCTTGGCCGTTTCTTCGGCGGACGAGACGAGGACGACGCCGGGGCCGAGCTCGAGCTGGAGCAATCCCGACAGCAACGGGTAGTGGGTGCACCCCAACACCAGCGTGTCGATGCCAGCATCCATGAGTGGCCCAAGATACCCGCGCGCGGCGGCCCTGAGCTCGAACGAGCTCGTGTCGCCGCGCTCGACGTGTTCGACGAAGACCGGACAAGCCGCCGCGTGGAGCTTCACGGCCGACCCCATGGCCCGGTGGTAGGCCCCGGTCGCGATCGTCGCCTGCGTGCCGATCACGCCGACGACCCCGTTGCGCGTCGCCCGGATCGCGGCCCGGGCCCCGGGGTTGATCACCCCGACGACCGGGATGTTCGCGCTCACCGCGACGTCGCCGATCGCGGAGACCTCGACCGAGTTGCATGCGATCACCAGCAGTTTCACGTTCCGGCGGACCAGGTAGCCCGCGATCTCCAGGGCGTACCGGCGGATCGCGTCGACCGGTTGGGGCCCGTAGGGGAAGCGGGCCGAGTCCCCGACGTAGATCAGCGGCTCGTGCGGGAGGAGATCGATGATCGCGCGGGCGACCGTCAGCCCGCCGACCCCGGAGTCGAACACACCGATCGGCCGTGCGTCCGCTACCACCAGAGGGACTCGGAGACCTTCTTCTCGGCCGTCGCGAGGTCCTCGGCCCACGCCTCGGTCGACAGGTACTTCCATCCACCGTCGGCCAGCAGGCAGACGACGTCGCCCCGGTCGAGCTCGGCCGCGATCCGCTGCGCCACGTGGACGACCGCGCCGGACGAGATGCCGGCGAAGACCCCCTCCTTCGACGTCAGCTCGCGGGTGGCCCGGAGCGCGTCGGCCGAGCGCACGAGGAACTTCCGGTTCACCTGCGTCGGGTCGAAGATCGGCGGGATGAACCCCTCGTCCAGCGACCGGAGGCCGTAGACGAGATCGCCCAGCTCCGGTTCCGCAGCGATCACCCCGATCGAGGGATCGTGGGCGTGGAGGGCTCGTCCGACGCCGGTGAGCGTGCCGCCCGTCCCCATCCCCGCGACGAAGTGCGTGACATCCGGGAGGTCGCGGATGATCTCCCGACCGGTCCCATCCTGGTGGGCCCGGGGGTTCGCCGGGTTCCCGTACTGGAACGGCATGAAGTAGGAGGGATCCTGCGCCAAGGCCCTCGCCACCTCGATCGACCCGTTCGTCCCCTTCTCGCCGTCCGAGAAGACGATCTCCGCCCCGAACAGGCGCAGCAGGCCGAGCCGCTCCTGGCTGGCGTTGTCCGGCAGGACCACGGTGAGGCGGTAGCCCTTCCGCTTGGCGACCATGGCCAGGGAGATCCCCGTGTTCCCCGACGTGGGCTCGAGGATCGTCCTGTCCGGCGTCAGCTCGCCCGTCGCCTCGGCGGCCTCGACCATGGCGAGCGCGATCCGGTCCTTGGTCGAACCGGTCGGGTTGCTGCCTTCGAGCTTCGCCCAGATGCGCACGCCGGGCTTCGGGGACATGTGGTGGATCCCGACCAGCGGCGTGTTCCCGATCGCCTGGAGGATGTCGTCGCTGCGAGCCACGCGCCGATTATCCCAGCGGTGCCGAGGCAACCTTGCGCCCGAGGGCCTCGGAGCACAGACTCGGAACGAGGTCCAACCAAGGACGATCGGGACATAGGTGCGTTCGAGCGTGCTTCGCGTCGGCGTGTCGACGGCGCTGGTCGCGGCCACCTTGAGCTGGACGGCTGGGCCGGCGAACGCTGCTGCTCCCCAGTGTCTGGGCGAGCCGGCGACGATCCGTGGGATCGCCCCAGGACGACACCCTGGTGGGAACCCCGGGCAAGGACGTCATCGTCGGCCTGGGAGGCGACGACCGGATCGTCGGCTCCCGCGGCAACGACACGATCTGCGGCGGTCTCGGCGCTGACGTCCTCAGGGGCGATCGTGGCTTCGATCAGGTCTCCGGCGGCGACGGTGGCGACAACGTCCAAGGGAACGGTGGAAGCGACTACGTGACGGGAGACGGCGGCCCCGACATCGTGTCCGGAGGACGTGGCCGGGACGGCGCCGTCGGCGGGCAAGGGGACGACACGGTGTCGGGCGGGCCGGGGGGCGACGCATCGGCCGGCGGACTCTTCACCGTCTACGGGGGCCCCGGGAACGACACCGTGTCGGGAGGAAGTGGCGGCGACGTCGTGTCGGGCGGCGCCGGTACCGATGTCCTCGCCGGGAACGACGGTCGGGACTCGCTGGAGGGTGGTCCGGGCGCCGACATCGTGGACGGGGGGCCCGACAGCGACATGGCCTGGTACCGCTTCGCGTTCGGCCCCATCCGGGCCGACCTGAGCACCGGGAGCGCCTCCGGCGAGGGGCGGGACACGCTGGTCAGCATCAGCGGCCTGGTCGGCTCCGATGCCGGCGACGTGCTGATCGGCGACGGGCGAGCGAACGTCCTCGTCGGGAGGGCCGGCGACGATCGGCTCCGCGGTCGCAGCGGCGACGACAGCCTCGGTGGAGACGAGGGTGACGATCGTCTCGACGGAGGACCCGGGACGGACGATCTCAGCGGCGGCCCCGGGACGGACACGTGCACGAACGGCGAAACCTTGTTCCAGTGCGAGGGCTGATCCCGCCGATCCCGCCGTCGGGGGGTCTCAACCGCCGGCGACGGCGGGCAGGATCGAGACCGTATCGCCCTCCCCCACCTCGGTCTCCAGCGAGCCGAGGTACCGGACGTCCTCGTCGTTCAGGTACACGTTGATGAAGCGGTGGAGCCCGCCGTCCTCGGCCAGGACGTTCTTCGTGATGCCGGGGTACCTGGACTCCAGGTCTCCGAGGACGTCTCGGACGGTGGCGCCCTCGGCGTCGACCTTCGGCTCTCCACCGGCGTGCTTGCGGAGGATCGTGGGCAGCTTCACCTGCACGGACATCTCGCGAACGCTCCTTACTCGGGTCGGGCGGGCACGCCGCAGAACTGCTCGTAGTCGATCAGCTCGGTGATCGTCGGCTCCTTGCCGCACACGGGGCAGTCGGCGTCCCAGCGGATCCTCACTTCCTGGAAGCTCATGTCGAGGGCGTCGTAGAGGAGCAGCCGGCCCTCGAGCGTCTCCCCCTCGCCGGTGATCAGCTTGATCGCCTCGGTGGCCTGGATCGAGCCGATCACGCCGGGCAGCACGCCGAAGACGCCTCCCTCGGCACAGGAGGGCACCGTCCCGGGCGGCGGCGGCGTCGGGAAGAGGCAGCGGTAGCAGGGGGTCTCCTTACCCGGCATGAACACGGTCGCCTGCCCCTCGAACTGATAGATCGAGCCGTAGACGAGCGGCTTGGCAGTGAACTGCGTGGCGTCGTTGACCAGGTAGCGGACCGGGAAGTTGTCCGTCCCGTCGACGATGACATCGTAGGGGTGCATCACGTCGAAGACGTTGGTCGAGAACAGCAGGGCGTCGTGGCCCACGACCTCGATCGTCGGGTTGATCGCGCGCAGGTGCTCGAGGGCGGACTCCACCTTCGGCCGGCCCACGTCGGCGTTCGTGTGGAGGATCTGTCGCTGGAGGTTGGAGACGTCGACCGCATCGAAGTCCACGATGCCGATCTTCCCGACGCCCGCCGCCGCCAGGTACATCGCGATCGGCGAGCCAAGGCCCCCCGCGCCGATCACCAGGACGCTCGAGTCGAGGAGCTTCCGTTGCCCCGCCGCGCCGATGCTCGGCAGGATGATGTGACGTGCGTAGCGCTGGACCTGATCCTCGGTGAACCTGGGGCCGCTCACGTGATGGTCAGCTCCTCCTCGTCGACCTCGCCGTCGCGGATGAAGAAGGACCGGATCACCGGCTCGTCCCGGTCGGCGACCGACAGGACGAGGTACCGGGAGTCGGGGTAGAAGGCGAGCCGCCGGTCCGTCTCGGAGGGGTACGCGTCCGAGTGCGTGTGGGAATGGTAGATGGCCCACAGGTCCCAGCCGCGGTCGTCCAGCTCGTCGAAGACCTTCAGCTGCTCCTTGCCCTCGAGTCGATAGGTGGCGGGGCTCGCGTCGGCGTTCGTCATCGCATAGACCTTGACCGGCACGCCGGCCTCGGCGGCGATCAGGCCGCAGGCCTCGTTGGGGAACTCGCGGAGCGCCTGCTCCACGATCTCCTTGTAGTAGACGCCCTCCAGCTCTGCCATGACCTCGTCGGGGTGCCCGTGGGGCCGCGCGAGTCGCAGACCCTCTTGCAGATGCAAATCCTACCAACGGGGTCGGATATTCCCGGCGTCCAAGGCGGGTGATCGAACATCCGCGGGTCGACCTGCCACGATGGCGCGATGCCCCGCGTCGCGGTCGTCGGCCACGTCGAGTGGATGATGTTC
>JBIOTM010000198.1:0-6571 GCA_044865955.1 Actinomycetota bacterium
ACATCCGCTTCGGCGTCGCCACGCAGACGGACCTGACGCGGAAGCAGGTGCTCGACCTGTTCTCGTGCACCGAGTGCGGCCGGTGCCAGGAGGCCTGCCCGGCGTGGGCGACCGGCAAGCCGCTCTCGCCGAAGCTGCTGATCATGGACCTCCGCGACCGGGTGGTCGCGGAGGCCGCTGGCGAGGTCGAGATCCAACCGCTCGTCCCGAACGCGGTGATCGACCAGGTCGTGTGGGACTGCGTGACGTGCGGCGCGTGCGTGCGCGAGTGCCCGGTCGACATCGAGCACATCGACACGATCGTCGACCTCCGCCGGAACCTCGTGATGGCCGAGTCGCGGTTCCCGCAGGAGGCCGGCGCGATGCTCCGCGGCGTCGAGAACCAGGAGAACCCGTGGGGTCAGGCGGCGTCGGCGCGGCTCGACTGGGCGAAAGACCTCGACGTTCGGGTCCTCCAGGAGGGCGACCCGGCGCCGGAGGTCCTGTTCTGGGTCGGGTGCGCGGGCGCCTTCGACGAGCGGGCGCAGCAGACGACGCGGAGCGTGGCGCGGCTGCTCCAGGCGGCGGGCATCGACGCCGCGGTGCTCGGGCCACGCGAGCGCTGTACCGGCGATCCCGCCCGGCGGATGGGCCACGAGTACCTGTTCCAGATGCTCGCCGAGCGGAACGTCGAGACGCTGAACGGCGCCGGCGTGACGAAGATCGTCGCGAGCTGCGCGCACTGCTTCAACACGCTGGCGAACGAGTACCCGGACTACGGCGGCACGTACGAGGTCGTGCACCACACGCAGCTCCTGTCCGACCTGATCTCGGAGGGTCGACTCCGACCGTCGTCCCCGAACGGCAAGGTCACATACCACGACGCCTGCTACCTCGGCCGGCACAACGGCGTGTACGACGCGCCCCGGTCGCTCCTCGGCGGCGAAGTCATCGAGATGCCCCGGCACCGTGAGCGGGGCTTCTGCTGCGGCGCCGGTGGCGCCCGCATGTGGATGGAGGAGGCGTCCCCCCGCATCAACGACGTGCGGTTCGAGGAGGCGGCCGCGACGGGAGCTGAGACCGTGGCGACGGCGTGTCCCTACTGCCTGGTCATGCTCGACGACGCGGCGAAGGGCAAGGCCTCAGACATCCGCGTCGCCGACGCAGCCACCCTGCTAGCCGAATCCACACTCCGGAGCTGATCGGTTTTGCGGTTCGTGGCATGGGCGACCGCCGTACTCCTGCTCGTCATCGCTGCGCTTCGCCCTTCGGCAGCCTGGGCGCTGTACCGCAGCATGTCGAACGTCCCGCCCAGCAGGCAGAGAGCAGCGCGCCTGATCGTCCTCTCGACGCTGTCCGCCTCCATCCTCGCAACGGCAGTCGCAGTGACCATCGGTCTCGCGACGGCCGGGCACCTCGAAGGATGGCGTCAGCCGTTCTTCGTCATCCTCGGTCTGGGCCTCATCGGCGTGGTGCCAGGGATCGCATTGCTCCTTCGCCGGAACCGCGAACCATGGCTCGAAGAGTGGCGGGAGAGCGCGCCGCCCTGAGCCGGACGCGAGCAACCTCTCCGACTACGACGGACGCACCTCGACGAAGCCGGCGGCCGAGAAGTCGCCGTCGAACGCGAGCGCATCACGCAACCGTCGTCTCCTCATGAGGGCAAAGCTCGTCGCGTCGACGAACGAATAGGGACGTTCGTCGTGGCGACGTAGCCACCGCCACGCTTCCTCCTCGAGGTCAGGATCTACGTGCACGAGCGTCGTGGAGGGACTTCGTTCGACTTGGCCAAGGAACCACATCGCCCTCCGATGGTCAGCCCTCCTCCGCAGGAACGTCCAGGTTTCGCCGAGCACATGGTTCGTGCTGACCAAGGCACCCGGGTCAGCCGCCCAGATCGCCTCGGCTTCGGCATGCCTCCGATCGCGAGGGGCGACCAAGGCGATCCAGAACGACGAGTCGACGAACTTCACGTGCCGTAGACGACCTCGTCGATGTCGCCCGGCTCGGCGTCGATCGCGCCGACGAGCTCGTCCAACGGGTCACGTGCCCGCGCCCGGCCGTCCACGAGGCGCTCGCGGACGTACTCGCGGATCAGGGCGGCCTTCGAGACGCCTCTCCTGGCCGCTTCGACCGCGAGGGCGTCGTCGAGTTCGACGTCGATCGAGATCTGGAGTCGCTTCACGGTGGGGGAGTATACATCATGTGATGATGTATACATCACGCCTGGGACACGCGATCGCTCGTTCTGCGTGCGGAGGCGGCGAGCCCCAGGGTGGTCACCAGCCAGGCGGCGACCGCGATCCAGAACGCCGTGGAAGCGATCCCGGATGGCAGGCCCACGTCACGTGCGGCCTCGAGACGGAACCCGCTACGTGAAGGCCTTGAGGCCCGTGAGCTGCTCCCCGATCACCAGGGTGTGGACCTCCTCGGTCCCCTCGTAGGTGATCACCGACTCGAGGTTCGTCATGTGGCGCATGATCGGGTACTCGAGCGTGATGCCGTTCGCGCCGAGGATCCCGCGAGACGTCCGGGCGATCTCCAGCGCCTCGCGGGTGTTGTTCAGCTTCCCGACGCTCACTTGCTCGGGCGCGAGGCCCTTCTCGTCCTTCAGCCGGCCGAGGTGGTACGCGAGCAGCGTCCCCTTGTACAGCTCGAGCGCCATGTCGGCGAGCTTCTTCTGCGTGAGCTGGAACGAGCCGATCGGCCTGTCGAACTGCTCCCGGGTCTTCGAATACTCGATGGCCGTTTCGAGGCACGATCGCGCCGCGCCCATGACCCCCCAGACGATCCCGTAGCGCGCCTCGTTCAAGCAGGAGAGCGGCCCGCGGAGCCCGCGGACCTCCGGGAACATCGCTTCGGCCGGCAGCCGAACGCCGTCCAGGACCAGCTCCGACGTGTCCGATGCCCTCAACGACAGCTTCTTGTGGATCGGGTTCGCGGTGAAGCCCGGCGCGTCGCACGGCACGATGAACCCACGGATCCCGTCGTCGGTCTGCGCCCACACCACCGCGATGTCGGAAACGCCTCCGTTCGTGATCCACATCTTCGTGCCGTTCAGGACCCAGTCGTCGCCGTCCTTCTTCGCGGTCGTTCGCATAGACCCGGGATCGCTGCCCGAGTCCGGCTCCGAGAGGCCGAAGCACGCGATCGCCTCGCCGCTCGCCATCTTCGGGAGCCACTCGGCCTTGTGCTCGTCGCTCCCGAACGCGTAGATCCCGTAGCCGGCCAGCGCGCTCTGGACGGAGACGAACGAACGCAGCCCGCTGTCCCCCGCTTCGAGCTCAAGCTCCACGAGCCCGTAGGCGACGGAGTTCAGCCCGAGCGTCCACTCGGTGTCGAGCTGCATCAGGAAGAACCCGAGCTCGCCGAGCTCCTTCGCGAGCTCGCGCGCCGGGAACTCGCCCTTCTCGAACCAGTCCTCGACCTCGGGAAGGATCCGACGCTGGATCCACTCGCGCGCGACGCCACGGACCTGCTTCTCCTCGTCGGAGAGGAGGTGGTCGAGGTCGATCAGGTCCGTGGGGTCGAGCTCGGACGGGCTCATGAACTCGAACGTACCACCGGCTCCGGGCCCTGGCCCGATGACGATCGCAGGCGATATGCTGCCCGCGTGATCCGTTGGCTGCGAACGAAGCTCGGCCGGCGAGGGCACGGGACCGATCCCGAGCGCTCGAGGCGAGCGCGAGCCGACATGGATCGCGAGAGCTGGAAGCTCTGGAAGCTCCGGACGCCACCCCTACCGCGACGCTGAGTCCCTCCGCCGGGCAGAGCGGTCCGGCTCGCCAGGACGCGGGGCGTCGGGCGTCGGTCCCCAATCGAGATCAGTGATGGCGAATCCGGTGTCTTCGGTCACCTGCTGCCACTGAGCCGATCCGATGTCGAGCGTCCAGACGTTCCCTTGGAGCGAGAAGGCAAGGAACCTGCCATCTGGGGACCACACCGGCCCCGCCGTGCCGAACCCTATCCGATCGGGCGGGAGCTCTGGAGGCCGGAACGAATCGATCGTCGCGCCCTCCGTGTCGAGCAAGGTGATCCGACCCCTCGCGCCGATGATCGCGATCTCCTCGCCGGACGGAGACCACGCCACGCGATGCCGACAACCTTCGATCGTCAGCCGGTGCGGATCGTCCCCGTCGGCGTCCATCACGAACACACCGGTCCCCGTGTTCTTCGGACACGTGTCGAAGATCCCCCAGCCGAAGGGTCGGACGAAGGCGATCTTCGTCCCGTCCGGGGACCACGACGGCGACGACTCATAGCCCTCTGAGCCGGCGGTCTCGAGGAGCAGAGCCTGATCGCTCCCGTCCGCGTCCATCACCCACAGCGCGCCTTCGCGAGCGAACGCGATGCGTGTCCCATCGGGCGACCAGGCCGGCGTTGCTTCCTCGAGAGGCGTCGTGGTGAGGCGGCGCAACGCCGATCCATCGGCATGCATCACGTAGATGTCCCCCATCCGCCCGGGGCCGGGCCCGACGAACGCGATCGCAGTTCCATCGGGGGACCAGTCCGGCTGGCTGACACCGACCCGACCCGTCAGCCGGGTCAGGTCGGGAGCCTCGGGATCTGCGACGAAGAGGCTGTCGGACTGAGGGAGCCGACCGTCCAGCCCACTTGCCGTGACCACGAACGGCCCGTTCTCACGAAGCGTCGCGGTCCCATGATGGTTCCCAGTTGCTAGCAGGGCGGCGACCACAGCCGCGACGGACACGAGGAGCGCCGCACCGATCGCGATCGACTTCTTCACGCCCCAGGAAGGCTAGACGTTGATCGTGGGTGTTGCCTCGAGGGGACCTGCGTCGACTGCTCATCGAGCTCGTCAGCCTCGCCCGTCTCTTGCTGATGCCGAAGGCCTTCGGGCTCCTGAGGCCCACCAGACCTCGTCCCCCTCCTCGGCGCCGTCGAGCTCGTCGTGGGGCACGTGGGCCAAGAAGAACCTTCGCATCCGGGGCGCCGAAGTCGGCGTCGGCGCGATCGACCGCCGCGTCCGACCCCGGCGCGGGCTCCTCGTCGAGTCGGCTCGGCCCTAGACGCCGCCGACCGTCTGGAGCCCGTAGCGTTCGATCTCGGCGTCGATGTTCAGCGCCCGCATCCGGGCGCGGCCGTCCTCCACCTCCGGTGTCTGGAGCTCCTTCGGGACGATCCAGCAGACCTCGAACTCCAGCCCGTCGGGGTCCTTCGCGTACAGGGCCTTCGTCGTGCTGTGGTCTGTGGCGCCGGTCAGGGCGCCGGCCTCCCGCAGGCGGCCCGCGATCTCCCGGAGATCCTCGAGGGTTCGCACCTCCCAGGCGATGTGGTACAGCCCCACGGTCTGCCGGCCGGCCGTCGACGGGCCCGCGGCCTCCCCGATGCTGAAGATCCCGAGGTCGTGGTCGTTGTCGGAATCGGGTGCCTGGAGGAACTTCGCGCCGGGCATCTCCATCACGACCCGGAACCCCAGCACGTCCCGGTAGAACTCGAAGGTCTTCTCCGCGTCCCGCACGTACAGGACCGCGTGGTTCATCCGCTTGATCGCCACGTGGGCATCCGCCTCCGTCAGCCGAGCAGCGGGCGTCCCATCTGCTGCCGGTACCGCTCGTTGAAGTCGTAGAGGAACCGGTCCTGGCGCGGGTACACGCCCGTGGTGAAGGCCCTGGACCCGACGCCGGTCTGGGCCCGCTCGACGATCTCCCAGTCCTGCTTCGAGATCAGGTCCCACAGCTCCACGACCGGCTCCGGCTTGAACAGCTCCGGGTCGGAGATCGTCTCGGGCCGGAACAGGTACTCCGACACGATCTGCGTGTGGCCGGCCCCCTTCGGATAGCCGATGTAATACATCACGCAGTCCGGATGGAGGTTCAGCATCAGGTTCGGGAACTGGTAGGCCCCGTAGTACATCGAGTAGTCCTCGGGCTCCAGGTCCGGGAACGTCGGGAGCTCCGACTCGCCGGAGATCGTGAAGCTCGTCGCGCCGTCCCGCATCCAGTTGCCGTCGTCGCGGGTGACCTCGTCCCAGACCTCGCCGAACCGGAACAGCGGCACCACCTGGACCAATTCCGGGTGGACCGTCGGGCAGTGGAGGCACTCGTTGTAGTTCTCGACCACGATCTTCCAGTTGGCCGCCACCTCGTAGACCAGCCGGACGCCGATCCTGAGCTCGTCCAAGCGGAACCGGTCGAACATCGTGACGCTCTCGGCGCCCTCGCCGATCGCGTCCAGGAGGGGGCGCGGTTCCTTCGCCAGGTTCACGAAGAGGAAGCCCGCGCTCGTGTCGACGGCGAACCCGTGGAGCGGATAGTCCGACCGGTCGAACAGCTCGCCCTCCTTCACGTTGGGCGTCCCGATCAGGCAGCCCGTCAGGTCGTAGGTCCAGCCGTGGTAGGGGCACGAGAACGCCTTGCGGACGTGGCCCGAGGCCGGCTCGTCGTCGAGGAACTTCGTGCCCCGGTGCGCGCACACGTTGTAGAAGCCGTGGAGCTCGCCGCCCCCGTCCCGGGTGATGAAGATCGATTCGCCGGCGAGGTCGCGGAGGAGGTAGTCGCCGGGCTGGGCGACGTCCTCCTCGCGGCCGATGCAGACCCAATCGCCCCACCAGACGCGCTCGCGCTCCTCG
>JBIOTM010000199.1:0-4337 GCA_044865955.1 Actinomycetota bacterium
ACTTCATCTTCGTGGGGAGGGAAGCGGTCCACCGCGAGAGCAACCCGAGCGCCGAGCCGGCCACGTTCGTGGTGGTCAGGTCCGGCGAGGGTGAGGTCGTGACCAACGTCGACGGTCCGGACTGACGAGTGGGCCCGTCGGAGGCGCCTCGTATACTCGCCACCGTGACCGTGCTAGGCGGGGAGCTAGCGGTGCCCTGTACCCGCGATCCGCTTCAGCGGGGCTGAATCCCCGCCCGAGGCCCGGGGGGTCCGGAGCGCCCCGGCACGGAGCGTCGAAGGTCGGGTCCCACGCGACGCCGGAACGCGAACCGGGTCAGGTCCGGAAGGAAGCAGCCCTAAGCGTGAACCGGCGGGTGCCGTGGGCGAGCCCGGCCGGAGCTCCCGCGCCGGGCAGCGGCCGAGTCTCTCGTCGTCGACGGCGGGTGCACGGTCACACGTCGTTGGAGGAGGAGACGTGGCGGACGACAGGCAGCACCAAGCGCTCTACCGGCGGTACCGCCCGCAGACGCCGGGCGAGGTCCTCGGCCAGGACCACGTCGTCCGGGCGCTGACCGGCGCGATCCGCGAGGGACGCCTCCACCACGCCTTCCTGTTCTGCGGGCCGAGGGGGACCGGCAAGACCTCGACGGCCAGGATCCTGGCCAAGATGGTGAACTGCGCCACCGGGCCCACGGCGGAGCCGTGCGGGGGGTGCGAGCAATGCCTCGCCATCCGGGACGGGACCCACCTCGACGTGGTCGAGATCGACGCCGCGTCGCACGGCGGGGTCGAGGACGCCCGGGAGCTCCGCGAGAAGGCGCCGACCGCTCCCGTCCAGGGCCGGGAGAAGGTCTACATCATCGACGAGGCGCAGCGCCTGTCCCGCGAGGCGTTCGACGCCCTCCTCAAGGTGTTCGAGGAGCCGCCGCCCGGCGTGCGCTTCGTGCTGGCGACCACCGAGCCCCACAAGATGCCGGCGACGATCGTCGGCCGGTGCCAGCGGTTCGACTTCCGCCGCCACTCGATGGAGGGGCTCTCCGAGCTGCTGCAGAAGGTGTCGGCGTCGGAGGGCGTGACGCTGGACGACTCCGCCGCGCACGCGATCGCCCGGTACGCCGAGGGGTCGGCCCGTGACGCGCTGTCGCTCCTCGATCAGGCCGGCGTCCTCGGCGGGCAGAAGGTGGACGACGCCGTCGTGCAGGCACTCCTGGGCGCGCCACGGAGCGAGGTCCAGGTCGAGCTCGCGGATGCCGTCGCGGTGGGCGACGCCCGGGGCGCGTTCGAGCTCGTCAACCGGCTCGTCCAGGACGGGCAGGACCTGCGGAACGTGACCAACGAAACCCTGGCGCACTTCCGGGACCTGCTGCTGGTGAAGACGGCGCCGGGCCAGGAGGACCTCATCGACGTCGCGGCCGACGGCTACGAGACGTTGCGGATCCAGTCCGAGAAGTTCACGGCGTCGGATCTCGCCCGCGTGATCGAGCTGCTGCTCGCCGCCCAGAACGACATGCGATGGACCACCTCGCCTCGCCTCTCGCTCGAGCTCGCGCTGGTGCGGGCCACGATCCCGGAGACCGATCCCTCGCCGACGGCCACCCTGGCGAGGCTGGAGCGGTTGGAGCGGCTGGCGAACCTCGACCCGGGCACGGTCGTCCTCTCGGCGGATGCGGCGCCGGCCGCGCCGGAACCCGCGCCGGGGCCGGTCGCCTCCGAGGCGCCCGAGGTCGCACCGGAGCCCGTGCCCGTCGAACCCGTGCCGGCCCCGAGCGCCGCTCCCCATGCGGCCAGCGCCGGCAACGTCGACGTCACGATGCTCCGCCGCTCGTGGCAGTCGCTCCTGGAACACCTGAGCCAGGTCGGCCAGCCCGTCCTGCGGGCGATCCTGGAGAAGGCCACGCCCGCGTCGTTCGACGGGGAGACGCTCGAGCTCGCGTTCCCCGCCTCGTTCCGGAGCAACGTCAAGCAGGTCGAGAAGCGCATGGACCACCTCCAGGGGGCTCTCGGCGACCTGTTCGGGATCAGGCCGACGATCGGGTTCATCACGCGAGAGGCGCCCGGGGGCTCGGACGAGCCCGCCGCCGTCGCCGACGTCGAGGAGGCCGAGGAGCCCACCGAGGAGGAGGCCCTCCGCCGTCTCAAGGACGTGCTGGGGGCGACACCGGCCGGCGACGCCGAGGATCCCGAAGACTGATGGTGTACGAGGGCCCCATCCAGGAGCTGATCGACGAGCTGGCCCGGCTGCCCGGCGTGGGGCCGAAGTCCGCGCAACGGCTCGCCTTCTGGCTGGTGAAGACGCCTCCCGAGGAGGCCAAGCGACTGGCCGCCGCCATCGTGCAGGCGAAGGACCGGATCGTGTTCTGCCGCGAGTGCGGCAACGTGGCGGAGGGCGACCTCTGTCGCATCTGCCGCGACGAGTCCCGGGACCGGACGCTGCTCTGCGTCGTCGAGGAGCCGAAGGACGCGGCCACGATCGAGAAAGCCGCGCTCCACAAGGGCCGCTATCACATCCTCGGCGGCGCGATCAGCCCCCTCGACGGCGTCGGGCCCGACGACCTCCGGGTGCAGGAGCTCCTCGACCGCGTGGAGCGAGATCACGTCACCGAGGTCATCCTGGCAACCAATCCCAACCTCGAGGGCAACGCCACCGCGATGTACGTGGGGGCGCTGCTCAAGCCGCTCGGGATCCGGGTCACGCGGCTGGCCAGCGGGCTCCCGGTCGGCGGTGACCTCGAGTACGCGGACGAGGTCACGCTTTCGCAGGCGCTTGAGGGCCGGCGGGAGATCTAGGGAGCGCTGGTCCGCCACTCGTCCTCGAGGATCGCGTAGATGGCGGTGTCGCGGAACCGCCCGTCCGTGTACGTGTCTTCGCGGCGGATGCCCTCCCTGCTGAACCCGAGTCGCTCGGCCACGGCACAGCTTCGAGTGTTCGTCGGATCGGCCGTCAACCACACCCGGTGCATCGACAGCTCTCGGAACGCGATCTCGGTGAGCACGCGCGACGCGCGCGTGACCAGACCTTGCCCCTCGTGCTTCTCATCGATCCAATAGCCGATCATCGCGCTCCGATCGACCGGATCGGTGTGGAGGCCGATCCCGCCGGCGAAGCCGTCTTCGGCCCAGATGCCGTAGGCGAACTCTCGACCCCCCGTCGCGATCGTCGCTTCGATGAACGCGCGGGTGTCCGCGGGGCCGAGCGTGGTGTCCACCCACGCGAGCCAACGTCGAAGGCGTTGGCGATTCCGATCGGCCGTTTCGAAGACGACGGGTGCGTCCTCGGGCACGAGGAGTCGCAGGAAGACGCCTCCGTCGAGGTCGATGCGCGCCGGGGGTCTCGGTCCGCCTGCGTCCAGCGGCTGCTCGTCCATGTCCCCATGATGCGACGCCCGGCCCGTGGCGACGTCGGGCTCAGCTCGTGGCGGGACGGCGCCGGGCGAGCCAGACAGCGAGCCAGGCGATCGCGGCGAGGGCCGTCAGCGGGATCAGGTAGCCGAGCCCCACGATCACGGCGCCGACGATCCGAAGGAAGCCCTGGACCGCCAGGTCGAACGACGAGCCGAGGTCGGGGTTGTCGATCTCCTGCTCGGCGGTGGCCTCCGGCGCGTTCCGCTCCTGGATGGAGACCCGGAGCGTCGACTCGGCCACCTGGTCGTTGATGAACCGGATCTGGCCCTGGATCTGCTCGATCCGGAGCTGCACGTCGTCGAGCTGAGAGGCCAGCCTGAGGATCTCCTCCGTGGTGTCGGCCTTCTGGAACAGATCGAACAGCAGCGCCTTGCGCGCCAGGAGGATCCGGAGCCGGGCCTGGTTGTCGATGAACTCCGCCGTCACGTCGTCGCCCTGGATCTGCTGGAAGCGAACCCGCCCGAGGGCGCGGACGTCGGCGAGCGCTGCGTCGAACCGCTTGGCCGGGATCCGCAGGACGAAGGTGCCGGTGCGCTCGTTCTGGGTCGAGGACGAGATGATGAACCCGCGGTGCTGCTCGGCGATGAACGTGAGGGACCCGACGGTGTCGCCGAAGGTGCCGTCGGGGACAACGACACCGATCCGCCCGTCCCGGATGATCTTCGAGAGGTCTCCCAGCTGTCCGCCGACGGCGAACTCATGCCGTCCCGTGAATCCCTGGTCCACGTTCTTGCCGCTGGAGTCGAAGCCAGCTTCGGCCCCCGGGGCCCTGGAGGCAGCTGGGCTGGGAGCGGCCACACCACCGCCCTCGCTGCCACCGGAGGCGACCGCGTCGCCGACCTGCTGGAACTTGTCCATCGCGGTCGGGCCGAGGAGGAAGCCGATCGCTCCTGCGACCACGAGGAACGCGGCGGCGACGCCGGCGACCCGCATCCACTTCTGTCCGGGCCGGCG
>JBIOTM010000200.1:0-2435 GCA_044865955.1 Actinomycetota bacterium
TCGCGAAGCCGCGGAGGAGGATCTCGGCCTCGCCAACGTGATCCTGCCCAACGGCGCGCGGTACTACGTGGACCACGCGCATCCCGAGTACTCGACGCCCGAGTGCGCGAGCCCCCGCGAGCTGGTCCTGCACGACAAGGCGGGGGAGCGGATCCTCGAGCGCTCGCTGCACGAGCTCGAGCGCGCGATGCCGAACGCGCAGCGGATCGCCGTCTACAAGAACAACACCGACGGGAAGGGGAACTCGTACGGCACGCACGAGAACTATCTCGTGGACCGGGCCGTCCCCTTCGCCAACCTCGTCCGGGACCTCACGCCGTTCTTCGTGTCCCGGCAGATCTTCTGCGGGGCGGGCAAGCTCGGCGCGGAGGCGCCCTGGGACGACAAGAACCGTCAGCGGTACCAGCTCACCCAGCGGGCGGACTTCTTCGAGGCCGAGGTCGGCCTGGAGACGACGCTCAAGCGCCCGATCATCAACACGAGGGACGAACCGCACGCCGATCCGGACAAGTACCGCCGCCTGCACGTCATCGTGGGCGACGCCAACCTGTGCGAGGTGGCGACGCTGCTGAAGGTGGGGACGACGGCCATCGTCCTGAAGATGATCGAGGACGAGTTCCTTCCGGACCTCACCCTGTCCAACCCGGTCTCGTCGCTGCACGAGGTGTCTCGCGACCTGACCTGCCGGGGCTTGGTGCGGCTGGCCGACGGGCGGCGGTTGTCGGCGATCCAGCTCCAGTGGGAGTACCTCGAGCGGGCGAAGAAGTACGTCGAGCAGGAGGACACCACCGCCGACAACCAGGAGGTCGTCGAGCGGTGGGAAGGCGTCCTCGCGGCGCTCGAGGACGATCCGATGCAGCTGCACCGGGAGCTCGACTGGGTCGCCAAGTACCGCCTCCTGGAGGGCTACCGCGAGCGCGACGGGCTGGACTGGGGCAACCCCAAGCTGCGCCTGATCGACCTCCAGTACCACGACGTCCGCCGGGATCGCGGCCTCTACCACCGGCTCGCGGCCACCGGGAAGGTCGAGCGCATCGTGGCCGACGACGAGGTCGAGCGGGCCGTGCTGGAGCCTCCCGAGGACACCCGCGCGTACTTCCGCGGCCGCTGCATCTCCAAGTACCCGGACGCGATCGCCGCGGCGAGCTGGGACTCCATGATCTTCGACGCGGGCCGCGACGCGCTCCAGCGCGTGCCGATGCGCGAGCCGCTCCGGGGGACCAAGGCGCACGTGGAGCAACTGCTCGAGCGCTCGCCCGATCCCGGGACCCTGGTCGACCTGCTTCGGTCGTAGGGCTCAAGCAGCGAAGCGATAGCCCCCGGCCCCGACTTCGCCGGCGAAGTTGGGCCGGAGAAGGGGCTCCTCGCAGGTAGAATCCGAGCACGGCAGGGTGTCCGATGACCGACCCTGCGCGAAGAAGGAGCGGCGACCGTGCCTCAGGAACAGGAGCAGAAGAGGATCCAGCGTCGCGGCGGCGGCGAGGGCGGCGACGAAGCCGGCCAGGTCGAGCAGACCTCCAAGGGCGAGAAGCTCAAGGAGGAGATGGACGAGATCCTCGACGAGATCGATTCGGTCCTGGAGGAGAACGCCGAGGAGTTCGTGAAGTCGTACGTCCAGAAGGGCGGCGAATGAGGGACGAACCCCTCGTGCCGCCCGTCGCCGCGGGCGGCGCGATCGGCGCGAACCCGAGCTTCTTCGATCTCCTGGCACGGAGCCGTCCGGAGGCGCTGCCCCGAGGGGTCGTGGCCACGCACGAGGACGTCCGCGGGGTCGCGCACGGCACCACCGTTGTGGGGTTGAAGTTCGCCGGCGGCGTCGTCTTCGCCGGTGACCGCCGGGCGACCGAGGGATTCGCGGTCGCCGACGACAAGATGGAGAAGGTCTTCGCCGCCGACGACTACTCCGCGATCGCGATCGCCGGAGCGGCCGGGCAGGCGGTCGAGATCGTGAAGCTGTTCCAGCTCGAGCTCGAGCACTACGAGAAGATCACCGGCGACCGGCTCTCGCTGGAGGGCAAGGCGAACCGGCTCGGCCAGATGATCCGCGGCAACTTCCCCCTCGCGATCCAGGGACTGGTCGTGGTCCCGCTGTTCGGCGGGTACGACCAGCGCCGCGACGAGGGCCGGATCTTCTACTACGACGCCACCGGCGGCCGGTGGGAGGAGGAGGACTACCACGCGACGGGGTCGGGGGGCCGGCCCGCGAAGTCCTCCCTGAAGAAGCGGTGGCGGCCCGGGCTCGACCGGTCCCAGGCCTTGCAGGTGGCGGTCGAGTCGCTCGTCGACGCCTCGCAGGAGGACATCGCCACGGGCGGCCCCGACCCCACCCGGGGCATCTTCCCCACGATCGTGGTCGTGACCTCGGCCGGTGCGGAGATCGTCGGTGACGACGAGGTCCGGACGGCCTACGACGCCATCGTTGCGGGAGGCGGCGC
>JBIOTM010000201.1:0-17273 GCA_044865955.1 Actinomycetota bacterium
GCTCCTGCAGATCCCCTCCGATGAAGCCCATGGCTCACCTCCCGTGGTTGAAGGGCCCATCGGTCCTTGATGCACCGCCGGGAGACTCGGGTGTGGGACGTCAGGGTCTCGGGAGATGTATCAGCGGTCCGCCGCCGGCTCCAGCGCCGCGCGGACGAACGCGACCACCTCTTTCTCCCTGCGCCGGAGCGACGCCCGGCTCTTGTCCGCCCCGACCACGGCGTTCAGGACGCTCGCCTCGGTGAGCGATCCCACCACCGCGGTGTAGAGCGTGAACAGGAGCATCGCCGGGTCCTGCTTCCGGACCTCCCCGTCGTCCATCCCCGACTGGAGGAAGTCGACGGCCCGGCGCCGGAGCGGGTCCAGCACCTCGGCGAAGCGCTCGAACGCGAGCGGCCCCAGCCGCCCCGCCTCGCGGACGAACATCGGGAACTCCGGCCAGTCGGCCGCCAGGTCGAAGACCGAGTGGATCACGGCCTCGGCCCGATCCCAGTACCCCTCCTTCCCCTCGAGGGCCTGCGCGATGACCTCGGCGAGCCGGATGCCCGCGGCGTGCAAGCACGCCTCCAACAGGGCGTCCTTCGTCGGGAAGTAGTACAGGAGCGTCTGCTTGCGAACCCCGACGGCCCCGGCGATGTCGTCGAGGCTCGCCCCGGCGTAACCCTCCCGACCGAACTGGCGGATCGCCTCCTCGACGAGCGTCGAGCGGCGCTCCGCCCCTCCGGTCCTCGGCATCGCTAGCGCCAGGTCCTCGGCGGACCCGCGCGGGCGACCGGCCGGGAGCCCTCCCACCTCCGAAGCCAGTCCGGACCCGACGGGCCGACGAGCGACGGGGTCTCGCCTCGCTGGGCGCGATGCAGGGCCTCCCACCACGTGGTCCGCTCCTCGTGGAACAGCTGCGTGACGGCCTGCGTCATCCGGCGCGAGAGGTCCTGGTGGGTCTCCCCCTCGCGCGGCCGGAACGGCTCCCCGTACCGGATCGTCACCGGCGGCCGCCCGCCGCGCGGCCAGAAGCGGCCCTTCGGCATCGCCTGGAAAGCGCCGACGATCGCGATCGGCGCCAGCCCGGCCCCGGTTTCCAGCGCCAGTCGCGCCGCACCGTGCCGGAACCGCTGCAGGTGCCCGTCGGATGACCGTGTCCCCTCCGGGAACACGACGATGCTCCACCCGTCGGAGAGCAGCTCGCGCGCCTTGTCGACCGCGCCCCTCGCCCCCCGCGCGCGATCGATCGGGAAGGCCCCGTAGACGAGCGCGGTGAAGGCCTGCCTCCACCACACGTCGAAGAAGTAGTCGCGCGCCGCGCCCACCGCGGTCTTCGCCTGCCACGTATCCGGCAACGTGCACATGATCAGCGTGGCGTCGAGGTGGCTCGTGTGGTTGGAGAAGAAGATCAACGGGGACTCGACGCCGTCGAGGTTGTCGCGCCCGAACACCCGAAGCGTCAGCTCGTTCCGGACCAGCGGGTGCATCACGCCCTTCAGCAGGGTCTGCCTCGCAGCCACTCCCGCTTCGGTCCGGGCCCAGTCCGAGGGGAAGACCCGGTCCTCCTTGGGCGCCGCGTGCTCCTCAGCGGAGCGGGGGACCAGGGGCCGCCGGCCCCACCGGAACCCCTCGGCCATCGTCTTCAGCTCGTCGCGCACGCCCATCGCATCCCCCTCACACCACGTCGGCGATCATGATCGGCGGCGCGTGGAAGTACGTGATCGAGGGCGAGGGCCCGACCGTGTCCTTCGCCATCTCCAGGGCGTCGCGGAACGAGCCCGCCGCCCGGTAGCCGAGGCGAGCCACGGACTTCGGCTCGCCGCCCACGAAGATCACGTCGCCCGCGTGATCGCGACCGTGCGCGCCCCAGTACCACATGTAGAAGGGATGGACGCCGTGGTACGCGTGCGAGGTCCGGTACAGGTGCGTGTACCAGGGATCGGTCGCGTAGCGCTCCTCGTACTTCGACTCGATCGTCGACGGGTCGGTCGTCTCCGCCAGCACCTCCTCGAAGAAGTCGATGTAGGACGGGTGATGGATCTGGTGGAACTCCCACGGGACCGGGTGGTACATGATCACCACGCCGCCCGGCTTCACCAGCGGCATGTTGCGGTACATGTTGAAGAGGTAGCCGAGCCCGAGGCAGTGCACGAGGATCGGGTTCATGATCGAGTTCACGTTGTAGGGACCGACGTAGGGCAGCCCGAACACCACGACGTCCGACTGCCCTCGGACCTCGACCAGCTGCTGCCGGTGCAGGTTCTCGAGGGTCCGGTCGTGGACCGCCTCGACCTCGCCGGCGTTCACCCCCGTGAGCTTGTAGGGGGCCTCGACGCGCCGGAAGAACTCGCGGCGCGCGCGCGGAGGCGCCAGCCGGTTCGCCTTCCTGGCGGCGATCATCAGGCCCTGGTCGTACGCCGACCATTCCCACTCCCGCTTGTTGAGGAAGCCGAGGTTCTTCGGGAACGTCTCCGCGTTCACCGTCGTCTCGATCTGGAAGATCTGCAGGCCGTTCGCGGCGAGGAGGCGGCCCATCCTTGTGGCCGAGTCGGCGATGGCGCTGTGACCGGGCCTGGGGTCCATGTACGAACGCGAGTGCATCATCGTCTCGACGTTGTGGTGGTGCTTGAGCGACCGGTAGCCGGCGAGCCCGATCGCCACCGACTTGTGGCCGCCGTCCATCGCCACGAGGTTCACGTTGACGTAGACCAGCAGGTCGGACTCGGCGGCCCGCTTCGAGATCTCCACGACCTCCTGCTGGTCGGTGGTCCCCACGACGGTGAGCTCGTCCCGGTCCTCCCCGTCGAAGTTGTAGAGGTCCTTCGGCCAGAACGAGCGGAAGACGCGCTCGCCCACCATCCGGCGGATCTCCTCGGCGGTCATCCGCCGATGGAGCGCGGTCGCCACGACGATCTTGACGTCCTCGACGCCCTTCCGCGCGGCCAGCTCGATCACCTGCTCGAGGATCCGCTGCCGGATGTCGGGCAGGGTCATCGGCGGCAGGGGGATCGAGATGTCGTCGACCGCGATCGTGAGCTTCATGCCGGCCCGCAGCAGCTCCGGCAGCGGCTCCGCGTCGCCCACCGGGTGCAGGATCGCGTGCCGGATCGCCGCGTTGACGTCGCGGATGCCCGGCAGCGCGTCCGGTGGGTACACCACGCGGGTCCCGAGCGGGAACCGTTGCATGCGGAACCCCTCGCCCTCGTGCACGAGGAGCGGGGGCGTCCGCTCGTCCACCTCCAACACGAATCCTGGTCTGGGCATCTGTCGTGGTCTCCCGTCAATCCTGCGGCGCGAACGCCACCTTGAACGTGCCGAGCTTGCCTGCCGCCATGGCGTGGTCGAGCGCATCCCGCCACCGGTCCAGCGGGTAGGTCGCCCCCACCAGCTCCTCGAGGATGGGGAGGTTCGAGGCGAGCTCGATCGCCAGCTCGAACGTCGGGCGCGTGACCCCGTCGCCGAGGTCCTCCACGCCCGACGTGTACGCCCCCGCGAGCTCCAGCTCCCGGAACCACAGGGGCGTCAGGTCGGCGCCGCCGCCGGGGATCCCGGAGACCACGACGCGCCCGCCGGCCTTGGTGGTGCGGAGCGCCAGATCGAGCGCGCCGGCGGAGCCGGTGCACTCGATCGCCACGTCGACGCCCCCGAGGAGGAAGTCCGTCCCGCGCTCGGGGGTCAGCTTCACGGCCCGTCCGGTCCGCCGGACCGCCTTCACCGCGTGCTCCGGGCGGACGACCTCGTCGGCGCCGGCCATCGTCGCGGCCGCCCGCTGCCGCTGGTGCTTCGCCGCCACGACCACGTGGTCGGCCTTCGCGTACGCCTTCAGCGCGATCAGCGTGAGCAGGCCGACCGTGCCGGCGCCGACGATGTGGACGGACCCGCCGGCGGGCACCCTGGCGCGGAACGCCGCGTGGATCGCGCAGGCCAGCGGCTCGATCAGGACGGCCGTGGCGTCGCTCATCCCCTCCGGCACCGGCCACAGCTGCGAGCGGTGCGCGAGCATCAGCCGGCTCCATCCGCCGCCGGTCTCGGCGCAGTAGCCGGTCTGCAGCCCCGGCTTCAGGTGCCCGACCGTCACCCGGTCGCAACGGCCGACGCGCCCCGCGGCGCAGTGCTCGCAGGGCGGCTCCTCGCCCCGCGCCGCGCAGCCGAGCACGCTCGACATCACCACCCGCTGCCCGGCCACGAGGTCGTCGCAGCCGTCCACGAGGTCGCCGACGACCTCGTGGCCGGGCACGAACGGCAGCGAGACCAGCGGCGAGAAGTAGAACGACGACCTCCCGGCGATCGTCGAGAGGTCGCTGCCGCAGATCCCGGCGAGCCGCGGCTTCACCCGGGCCCACCCCTCCCGCATCGGCTCCGGGTCCTTCTGGGTCACCAGCCGGAGCGGCGCCAGCCCGCCGGTCACGAGGCCGGGGGCCTTCGAGCCGACGGCCCGCGCGCCGAGGTACTTCGGGGCGGACCGGTAGAACTCCAGCGCCAGCGCCACGTCCGCTACCTCCTCGCCGGCTTCGGGAAGCGCACGCGCGGCATCCCCTTCGACATCGACCATTCCTCGATGGGCCACCGGCGACGGCGGGCGTACCGGTACAGGTGCGAGTCGGGGGAGACGGCCACCGGGTTGCCGACCGCCCGCAGCAGCGGCAGGTCGGAGTACGAATCCGCGTAGGCGTAGGCGTGCTTCAGGTCGGCGCCCTCCGCGGTCGCGTACCGGCGGAGCCAGGCGGCCCGCGCCTCGCCCACGAGGGGCGGGGTCTGCATGAAGCCGGTGTATCGGCCGTCGCCGTCCACCTGCAGCTCGGCGCCGATCACCAGGTCGAAGAGCGGCTCCAGCGGCCGCAGGAACGCGGTGGCCGCCGCGGTCAGCAGCAGCGTCCGGTGCCCCGCCGCCCGGTGCTCCCGGATCCGGCGGATCGAGGCCGGGCTGGCCTTCTGGAGCATGAACTCGCCGACGTGCCGGTCGATCAGCCGGTCGATCCCCTCGACCGACGCCCCCTCGTAGCGCCGGAAGAACGTCCGAAGGAAGTCGCCGCGGTCCCGCCGGTCGATCGCCAGGTACCGGGGGATCCGCCCGAAGACGCCCACGAGCTCCCCCGGCCACTCGTCCGGCTCGAGGTCCGCCATCTTCGCCCACACGTAGGACTCGACGACGTTCGAGGAGATGATCGTCCCCTCCATGTCGAACACGGCGAGCACCGGCTCCTCGCGCTCGCGGATCTTCACCTGTGGCCGCTCCCGGTCCGTGCGCGAGAGCTCGCGGAGCGACTGGGTGACCGCCGGGGAGTGCACGTCCTGGAGATAGTGCTTCCAGTCGATGGCCGCGGCGTCGAACGGGAACCGGGCCCGGTCCTCCTTCGACAGGCTCCGGTACAGCGCCATCGCCACGTCGTCGGTGTAGATCACCTCGGCCTCGGTGTACGCGCCGTAGAGGTCCGAGTAGCGCTTGACGAAGTCGACCCGCGCCTTGTCGCGGTCGACGCGGCGCACCGCGTCGCGCATCCCCTTCGACTTCGGCAGGTGCGTGACGACCTGCTCGGCGACATCGGTGAGCTGCTCGGCGCGTCGGAGCAACTTCTCCACCGTGACGTTGCCGGGGAACGTCCACTCGGGCACCTTGTGCTCCCCCCGGCCGCGCTCCGGCAGGGGGTGCGCCTCGAAGTACTCCCGGACCAGGGCGTAGAGCTGGTGGAACTGGAGCGGGTTCCGGTCGCCGGAGGAGACGTGGTAATGGGCCGGCCGACCCGGCGGCGGCGGCGTCGCGGCCACGGCCAGGATCGCGTTCACGACGAAGTCGACCGGGATGATGTCGACGATCCCCTCCGGGATGCCGGGGAACTCGGGGATCTGGCCGAGGCCGTAGGCCCGGATGATCGGGTCGGCCATCTTGAAACCGTCGATCCACCCGGGGGCCGGGTGCAGCAGGGCCGATTCGATGATCGAGGGGCGGACGATCGACAGCGGGAGCTGTTGCTCGGCCGCCAGCTCCTCGACCGCGCGTTCCCCCATCGCCTTCGTGAACGTGTAGACGTCCGGCCAGCCGAGGGAGCGGGCCCGTTGCCGGCCGTACTCCACGAGGCGCTTCGTGACCCAGTCCTTCCGCCGCTGCTCGGCGTCGTCGGCCACCGTCGTGGGACCCGCCCGCGAGTGCTCCTTCGACGCGTCGGCCAGGAAGCGCCGGAGGAGCTCGGGCTTCCTCGAGGCCGCCTCGACGTCGCGGCGGGACCGCAGGGCGAGGTCGGCCTCGAGCCGCCAGTCCACTCGGTGGTCGAGGGTTCGCTCGGGGATCACGCCCTTCTGGACCCCGGCCACGTACGCGGTGGAGACGTGGACGAGCGCCGGCTTCGAGCCGGTCGCGAGGACCCCCTCGTACAGGTTCATCGCCCCGAGGAGGTTGGTCTGGAAGGCGTCGTCGATGGGCGGGTCGAACGAGACGGCCGCGGCCGAGTGGATCACGACGTCGAAGGCACCGGGGAGCTCGGGCTGGCCGCGGGAGAAGTCGCCGTCGACGACCTCGATCCGGTCGTCCAGGAGCTCCAGCAGCGCGTCGTCGGACCCGAGCGTCCGCCGCAGCGTGTCGAACGACGGCTTCCGGGTGAGGTAGTGGACGCGCTCGACCGGCGAGGCCCCGGGCCGCGACCGGACCAGGAGCACGATCCTCGTCCCGGGGACGTCGGCCAGGAGCCGCTCCAGGATGACCTGGCCGAGGAAACCGGTCACGCCGGTGAGCAGGATCCGCTCGCCCGACAGGCGGTCCACGATCGAGGTCGGCTTCTCTACCACATGGCAGATTATCGTCCTCTACCGGTCGGTAGACAAGCCCCTCCCCTCGATCCGGTAGACGCGTCGCCGCGCGTCAAGAAGGCGCCCGGACGCGTCGAAGAGAAACCTGGCTGTACCTGCGTGAGAAGAGGTCCCGCGTGAGAAGGAAGTTGCCGGGCTCGCTGCGATCCAAGACGCTCGCCCTGGCCGCGATCCCGCTCGTGGCCTTGGCGATCGCCGTCGCGTTGGCGGTCGGGGCCCAGGAGGAGACGACGCGGACCAGCGCCGACGTCGACCGCTCGACCCTGGTCCGCCACCGGCTCTCCGAGACGCAGGAGGAGCTCGCCGAGGCGGAGGCCGGCGTGCGCGGGTTCCTCCTGACCGGCCGGGAGAGCTTCCTGGAGCAGTACGACCGGGCGGTCGACGACCTCCCGATCGAGCTCCGGGTCCTCCGCAGGCTGATCAGGGACCCGCTCCAGATCAAGCGGCTCGATCGCCTCGAGGAGCTGACGGCGGAGCGGTTGCAGACGCTCCGGGCGGTGCGGCGCTTCGCCGGCGTCCGGACGCCCGAGCAACAGGCCCGCTTGGAGACGTGGCTCCTGCACGGGAAGACGATCGCCGACGGGATCCGGGGGCTGATCGATCAGATGGAGATCACGGAGGAGAAGGCCGTGGCCGACCACATCGCCGCGCGCGACGCGGCGTTCCGCCGCTCCTACGTGGTGGACGTGATCGTGATGCCGCTGGCGCTCTTCACGGCGACGCTCATGCTGATCGCGTTCATCGGCGGGATCGTACGACGCATCGGGATCATGCGGAACAACGCCCGCCGGCTGGAGCAGGGGATCTCGCTCCAGGAGCCGGACGACTCCCGGGACGAGCTGGGGTTGCTCTCACGCGCGCTCGTGCGGACCGGCACGCACCTGTTCGAGCTCCAGGAGGAGCTCCGGCACCTGGCCACCGAGGACCCGCTCACGGGTCTGGCGAATCGGCGGGGGTTCGAACCGCTGGCGCAGCACGAGATCCTGGTGGCGGCCCGGACGCGGAGGACGATCGCGCTCCTGTTCGTTGACATCGACGGGCTGAAGAACGTGAACGACGAGCACGGGCACGCGGCGGGCGACGCCATGATCGTGGAGACGGCCGACCTGCTGCGGGAGACACTCCGGGGATCGGACGTCGCAGCCAGGATCGGCGGGGACGAGTTCTGCGCGCTCCTCGTGGGCGAGCCGGACCTCGACGTCGAGCGGGTGATGGAGCGGATCCGCGAGGCGGAGGAGGCCCACAACGCCCGGCTCGGCAGGACCTATCCGCTGTCGCTCTCGATCGGCGTGTCGTGCCCCCAGGCCGGCCGCGCGATCACGCTCGAGGAGCTGATCGACGCGGCCGACGAGCTGATGTACGACGACAAGCGCAAGCGCCGCGACGCCGCGGAAGCCTAGAGTGGACCGCTTCGGCCGCTGCCCGGGCCGCGCCTTGGAACGCGCTCTGAAGGCCTCCTCAAGTTTCGCGTGCCCCAGAGCCGATACCTCAGCCGACCAGAGGGACCCGGATCCTTCGATCGAAGGCGGGGCGAAGGGGGTTGAGAATGAAGCGAGTGGGACTGGCATTGCTCGTGGGCTCGCTGCTCGTCGGCGGAGCCGTCGCGCAGGCAGGGCAGAGGACCTACAAGGGGACCCTCACGGCAACTCCGAACGTGCTCCATGCCGGCGACCACTTCACGGTCAGCGGCTGTGGTTACAGCAGCACGTACGGGAACGTGATCGTCGGCTTCACGGGAGGGTCGTGGGGCTCCTCGCTCGATGCGAACGGGTGCTTCTCTATCGCCGACATCCCGGCTCTCTCAGGGGACACGCTCCCGCCGGGAACGTACGAGGTCGAGGCTTATCAGTACGTCCACAAGCGGTGGACCGAGACCGGCGACACCACCGTCACCGTCATCCCGTAGCCAGGCGCTGCAACACGGGCAAAGAGCGGGGGCCGGCTGAGCCGGCCCCCGGTGCTCCCGGTCCGCCGCAGTGTGCGGACCCACTGCTGCGTCTCGAGCTCCTTCCTCTACGGATCCACCACCACCCGGCAGTCGTACGTTCCCGGCGGCAGGTTGTTGAGCAGCCGGCCGGTGGTGTCGTCTGGCAGGTCGCTGGCAGACGTGTCGTCACCGCCGGGAAGATCCGGCGTGCCGCTGCACTGGATGGTCGCCGTGGTCACGCCGGCACCGCCCAGCGAGTGGAACGTCACTCTGATCTGTGACAGCGGCGTGTTCTCGAACGTCTTCTCCACCGGCGAACCCGCGCAGGTGGTGTTGGTGCCGACGCTCGCGGTCTGATCCGCCGCACCGCCATAGCCTGTCGGGGCCAGCGACTCATGCACGTAGTAGGACCCGAACGCGAGGTTCTCGAAGCACGTCGACGCCACGGTCGAGGAATCCGTTCCGCTGATCACAGTCAGCTGCTGGTTCTTGACCTTGGTGTCCGCCGGCACGATCGGGGGTCCCGGATCGGCAGTGGTCTGCAACCCTGCAACGTCGTTCGACTCCTGCCAGATCTCGAACCCTGCTCCGGCGAGCGGCGCCTTGCCGCTCGAACACCCTGCCGGGGGCGTCGCAGCGAAGCAGTTCTTGTTCTTCGCGTTCTTGATGACCTTGATCGCACCGAGCTGCTGGTCGTTGGTGTAGATACAGGTCACCGACCCGCCGCCTGCGATCGTGATGCTCACGGTCTTCTGCGTCGTCGAGGACGTCGGGGTGGTACTCGTCCCGGTGCCGCTCGACGTGCAGGCGAAGTTATTGAACGCGAACCCCGACGGCGTGCTTCCTTCGGAGACGGTGTAGGTGCCGGCCGGCACGTTCGTGCACGTCTCGGTGTTGCCCGTGCTGTCACCGGTACCGGTGTTGCCGTTGTCGTTCAGCGTGAAGCTGGCCGGCGTCGTGTCGGCCGAGCACGTCAGCTGAGAGCCCGCGATGTTCGACGTGAAGTCGAAGTTCTGGTTGATGCCACGCGGGTTCGTGCGCTTCTTGATGATGATCGTGCCGCAGTTCTGAAGGCTGAAGTTTCCGGGCCCCACCAGGTCCTTCATCTGCGCCGTGCCTGAGTTGCCGGAGCTTCGGCTGACGCCGTAGGCCTTCCCGAAGCTTTCACATGTGTTCGCGCTGAACACCCCGGCGCCCGTCAGGTCGACACCCGCCTCACCGAACTCGTTCAACTGGAGCGTCTCGTCCGATGGAGCGATGGTGTCGAGCGCCGACGAGGTCGTGTTGACCTTGCCCTCGGCGAAACCACCCGCCGTCAGGTTGGTGGCGACGCCCCAGCATGGCGCGCTGTTGCTGGCGATCTCGCATGCCCCGCTGGTCACCCATCGCCTCAACGTCAAGGTCGGCACGTCCGTGGTTCCGCCTTCGAAGTCGTAGACGATGAGCATGTCGCCGGCCACCCGGTGTACGAGCCCGTTCGATCCGGTGGGGCAGGCCGCCGTCGGGGTGGCCGTGCCCTTGTTGAACTCGAACCCGATGTGCGCCGAGGGGGACGTGGTGTTCTGAGGGATCCGCACCCACGCGAGCATCAGGAAGATGTGATCCTCGAGCGTGACTCCGGCTCCCGGATCGACGTCGACCGAAACAGTCTTGCTGGCCAGGTAGATCCGCTTGAGGTCGTCCTTGTTCGGCGCCTTCCCGGTGACGATCGACGGACAGTCGTCGTCCTGCTTGGTGCCACCGGCGAACGCGGAATCTGCCGTCGTGGCCTGCCAGTCCTCGAGGCCGAGGAACTGCCAGCCGTTGAAGACCTTCGTCGACTGACGGGTCGGGGCGGTCCCGGTCCACGTCGTCGGATCGAAGTTGTTCCAGTCGATGTCCCCAGTGGCCGGCGGACCGGGAGCGAACAGAGGAGCGTTGTCGATCAAGTTCCCGTCGTCGTCCTCGAACCCCGCATTCGTTCCCACGGGCCCGGCCGACGCCGCGCCCACGAGGACCAGCCCCAACAGCAGCGCCAGTGCAGCGCCGGCTCCTCCGAGGCGGCGCCATCTGCCTTTCCTACGTTCCGTCATCGATGTTCCCTTCTCTTGCGCCCATACGGGCGAGGACGTGCTCGGAGCCAACGACCGAGCTGGCGAGCCCGAGCCGTGAAGCCGGTCGAAGACTCATGTCCGGTCCGAGAGGCCCCTCAGCAACGTGTGAGCCATGCGCTCCTCCCTGCGAAGACCACCGTTCCGGATCGCCGCCTTGTCCGAGTTCGCCTTCCGGCGCACCTCCGAGAGTTGACTCGGATCCCCCAACTCGGATGCCTCCTTTCGCTCATGGGCGGGCGGCTGCCACCCCTCGGTCCAGATGATGTGGATCGAACATGGCGGCCGGGTGACGGTCGCCGGATGAGGTCGGGAACGTTGCGGGCCGGACGAAGGCCGAGATAGCTGACCCCTGGAGCGGGCAAGCCCGGTTCCACCCCCTCGGGAAAAAAAGAAAGGACCCTCGGTCGCGGATCGCGACCGGGGGGTCCCTCCACCCCCCCTTTGGGGGCTTCCCTGACCCCCAAACGGGCGACGGCAAATGCCGAAGCGCGGCGGAAGATAACACCCCGCGCGGTCGCATGCATTAGGCCGTTCGGCCTATACGGAAAGAAACCCTGAAGTTAGGTAGTGGGGCCCGGCGAGCACGTCCCCACACCTTTCCACATGCGACCCGAGGCAACCGGGGCCGCCGGATCAGGTCGCGAAGAGCCGCTCCGCGATCTGGATCCCGTTCAGGGCCGCACCCTTCCTGAGGTTGTCGCCGCACGCGAACAGCAGGAGCGCGTCGTCGTGGCCAGGCGACTGCCGCACCCTTCCGACCAGCACCTCGTCGCGGCCGGCCGCTTCCAGGGGCGAGGGGTAGACCCCGTTCGCCGGATCGTCCCGGAGGTCGAGGCCGGGGGCCTCGGCCAGGAGCTCCCGTGCCTCCCCCGGGCCGATCGGGCGAGAGAACCGCGCGTGCAGCGACACGGAGTGCCCCACCGTCACCGGCACCCGGACGCACGTCGCGGCCACGTCCAGCTCGTCGAGGCCGAGGATCTTCCGCGACTCCGCCACCGTCTTGGCCTCCTCGCCGGTGGAGCCGTCGTCGGCGAGCGCGTCGATCTTCGGCAGGACGTTGAAGGCCATCGTCTTGCCGAACACCTCGCCGACCGGCAGCGCGCCGACGTCCGGGTGGCCCAGCTCCTCCACCTGCCCGTGCAGCTTCTCGACCTGCTCGGCCAGCTCCCGGGTGCCGTCGCGCCCGGCGCCGGAGACCGCCTGGTAGGAAGAGAGCACCAGGGCGCGGAGCCCCGCGGCCCGATGGAGGGGCGCCAGGGCCATCATCGCCACGATCGTCGTGCAGTTCGGCACGGCGACGATCCGCGGGGCGCCGTCCAACGCCTCCGGGTTCACCTCGGGGATCACGAGCGGCACGTCGGGTTCCATCCGGAAGGCCGAGGACTTGTCGATGCAGACGCTCCCCCGCTCCGCCGCCTCACGGACGAAGCCCCGGGCCACCGAGGCGCCGGCGGCGGAGAGCGAGAGGTCCACGTCGCGGAGCGCGTCGACGGACAGCTCCCGAAGCGTGACGTCCGCGCCGGCGAACGGGATCGTCCGTCCGGCCGAGCGGGCGGACGACAGCGGCACCAGCTCGTCCACGGGGAACCGCCGCTCCTCCAGGATGCGGAGCATCTCCGTGCCCACCGCGCCGGTGGCGCCCACGACCGCGACCTTCAACCCCATGGGATCACCCTACCCGGCCGGAGCGGCCTGCCGGCCGTGCCGCTAGCGGAACGTCCAGGACCGCAGGATGTCTTCGAACTCCGCCGCGCGGATGTCGAACCCATCGGTGTCCGCCTGCAGCTGGACGCGCCATGCCGCGGAGCCCCGCACGAAGACGACCTCACGGACCTGTTGCGCGACCTGCCCCTCGCCGAGGGAGATGTCCCACTGCGCCGCCGGCACCCCGTCGACCCGGCGGTCGACGACGTCGCCGAGCTCGGCTCCGTCGTCGGTCTCGACCGACCGGACGGCGTTCACGACGTCGTCCAGGCTCTCGCCGCCCTGCAGCTCGATCGCCACGATCCTGACCGTTGACGCGTCGGCCGGCTTGATCAACTCGTCGTATGGGAGCTGTGTCTCGATCGCCTCGTTCGTGAACTCCCAGCCGGGGGCGGCGACGCAATAGCCGAACCGGGTGGATTCGACCGTGCTGTTGCCGCAGACGCTCGGCCCGCCGAGCCACCACACGCCCGCCGCCACGACCCCGGCGAGGACCACGACGAAGGCGGCCACGACTGCCACCGCCCTACCCGTGGAGCGACGAGGCCCCTTCGGCGCGACCTCTTCGACCTCGGGTTCCGCTCCTGGGGGCGGAGGCGGCAGCGGTGGGTGCGCGTCCATACCTCTAGTTATCGGCCATCTCGCTCGATCCGTCCAGCCCGAATCGGTCGTGCACCAGGCGGAGGGCGCGCTCTCCCTCGGTCTTCCGTACGACGCAGGAGATCCGGATGGGCGAGGTCGAGATCATCTCTATGTTGATCCCCTCAGAGGCCAGGGCGTCGAACATGTCGGCCGCGACCCCCGGATGGCTCTTCATCCCCGCTCCCACCAGCGAGATCTTCGCCACGCCGTCGTCGATCGACCAGCTCCGGGCGCCGACCTGCTCAGCGATCCCGCCCAGGGCGGACTCGAGGTTCGGCACATCGGCGACCGGCGCCGTGAACGAGAGGTCGGTCGCGCCCTCGTGCGAGACGTTCTGCACGATCATGTCGACGCTCACGCCTTCGCTGGCGACGGCCTTGAACAGCGCGGCCGCCACGCCGGGCCGATCCGGGACCCCGTCGAAGGTCACCTTCGCCTCGTCGGTCTCGAGCGCTACCCCGGAGATCAGGACGTCTTCCATGTGGTCGTCAACCTCCTGCACCCAGGTCCCGGGCGCCTCATCGTCGAAGGAGGAACGGACGTGCAGGCGCAGGCCGCTCCGTCGCGCCAGCTCCACCGAGCGCGACTGGAGGATCCTCGCCCCGGCCGCGGCGAGCTCCAGCATGTCGTCGTAGCCGATCCGCTCGATCAATCGCGCGTCGGACACCAGGCGGGGATCGGCCGTCATCACGCCGCCGACGTCCGTGTAGATCTCGCAGACCTCGGCCCCGACGGCCGCGGCCATGGCGACGGCGGTGAGATCGGAGCCGCCCCGGCCGAGCGTGGTGATCTCGTAGGCGGAGGACAGTCCCTGGAACCCCGCGATGATGACGACGTTGCCGGCCTCGAGCGCCTCGAGGATCCGCTTCGGGCGGATCTCGATGATCCTCGCCTGCCCGTGCGCGGTGTCGGTGATGATGCCCGCCTGCGAACCCGTGTAGCTGGCCGCGCGGCAGCCCCGGGCGTTGATCGCGATCCCCAGGAGGGCCATCGCGATCCGCTCGCCCGCCGTGAGGAGCATGTCCATCTCCCGGGCGTCGGGGACGGGGGCGATGTCCCTGGCCATCCGGGCGAGGTCGTCGGTGGTCTGGCCCATCGCCGAGACCACCACGACCACGTCGTTGCCCGCCTCGCGGGCGCGGACGACGCGATCGGCCACGACGCGTAGGCGCTCCACGCCGTCGACGGACGTCCCGCCGTACTTCTGCACGATGATCGGCATGGTCGTGGCGAGCGTAGCAGCGGGGTCGACGCGCCCTGCTCAGGCGAACGCGTCGTCCAGCCCGAGGGCCTGCCGGAGGAACCGCACCTGCAGCAGCAGGAGGTTCTCTGCCACCGCGGGCTGGCTCGCCATGTGGGTGATGCCCGAGAGCGGGACCACCGAATGCAGCCGGCCGGCCTCGGTGAGGCGCCGGGAGAGCTCGAGGGTGTTCGCGGCGTACACGTTGTCGTCGGCGAGACCGTGGATCAGCAGCAGCGGCCGCGACAGGTTGGGCGCGTCGTCGAGGATCGAGTTCCTTCTATAGGTGTCGGGCTCGTCCTGAGGCAGGCCGAGGTACCGCTCGGTGTAGGCGGTGTCGTACAGGGACTCGTCCGTCACGGGAGCGCCGGCGACCGCCGCGTGGAAGACGTCCGGGCGGCGGAGCACGGCGAGGGCCGCGAGGTAGCCCCCGAACGACCACCCGCGGATGCCGACCTTCGTGAGATCGAGGAAGCCGAAGCGGTCGGCGGCCGCGTGGAGCGCGTCGACCTGGTCCTCAAGCACCGGCCCAGCGAAGTCGCGGAACACCGCGTGCTCCCAGGCGGGCCCGCGACCGGGGGTGCCCCGGCCGTCGGCAACGAGCACGGCGAACCCCTGATCGGCCAGCCACTGCGGTTCGAGGAGACCGCGGTGCGCCTTCACGACCCGGGCGAAGTGAGGCCCGCCGTAGGGGTCCACGAGGACAGGGAGCGGCGCCTGGGGCTCGGCGTCCCCGGGCGTGAACAGCGCGACGCGGAGGTCGCGGGCGCCGACCACCGCGAAGGTCGGCTTCGCCTCCAGGACGGGCTCCTCGCCGAGGCTCCCGATCTCCGCGACCTCCGCGTCGCCACGGAGCACGGCGACCCGGCGCAAGCGCCGATCGGCGAGCTCGGAGGCGACGACGGTGACGTCGGCGGCGCGGGCGGCGAGGTGCACGCCCGGCTCCGTCGTCAGGCGGACCAGCGCCTCGCCCCCCGCGCCGCGCCAGACGTGGAGCTCCGTGGGGTCATCGCTCGCCGCGAACAGCACGTCGTCGCCGACGTCGAGCACGGTCGCCACGTGCAGCCCGGGAGGCGTGATCGGTTCGCCGTCGATCGTGATCCGGCGCGTGTCCTCGGACTCGCCCACGAAGATGAGCCGCCCGTCCGCGAGCCGGTCGGGCACCCCGGTTACGACCGTGAGCCAGCGCTCGTTCGCGTCGTCGAAGATCGGCTTCGTGATCCCGGAGTCCGCATCGGCCTCGAGCACCTGCCATCGCCGCTGATCCCGCGACATGACGAGCAGCGTGAGCGGGCATCGCTCGTTCCACGTCACGCTGACCAGGTACTCGAAGGACTCGCGATCCCACTCCACGTCCACCCGTTCCCCGTCCAGGCCGAGGACCGAGAGGGACACCTCCGCGTTGGCCGTGCCCGCCTGCGGATAGCGCACCGACCGCGGCGGCGCGGCCGGATCCACCGGGGAGGCGATGTGCCAGGTGAGGACGGCCCGCTCGTCGACGCGCGCGGCGGCGATCCGCTCGCCGTCCGGCGACCACCAGTAGCCGCGGAACCGCTCGAGCTCCTCGGACGCGACGAACTCGGCCACCCCCCAGTGGATGTCCGGGTCGTCGTCCCGCGCCAACGCGCGGCCCGACCCGCCGGCGCCAGCCTGCAGCGGAAGGTCCTGCACGTAGAGCGCTCCGTCCACGACGTAGGCCACGCGGCGGCCGGTCGGGTCGGGCCGCGCATCGAAGGCGCCCTCGAGCGCGCCGTCCAGCTCCCGGGCTCCGCCCGCCACCAGGTCCGCCACGTGCACGCGTCCACCGACGACGAACGTCGCGAGCGTGAGCGCGTCGTCGGCGTCGAAGGTCGTGATGCCCGTGAGCTGCTCGCGCATCCGCTCGCGCCGATCCCGCTCCTCCTGCGTGGGCTGGGCGTCGGCGGCGTCGGCCGGATCGAACACGAGCCGCTCCTGCGCCGTGTCGACGTCGAACACCCACAGGCACCCCACGGGATCGTCACCGGCCCGGGAGCGGACGAACGCCACCCTCGAGCCGTCGTCGGCGACCCGGAACCCACGTGGGGCCCCCAGCGTGAAGCCGTGCGTTCGAGCCTTCTGCCTCGGGAACGAGTCACGTGCCACGCGCGTCTACCCCCTGTCACAGCCGCTCGGTTCGAGGCATGGTACGGGCGAACCCACATCGGAGACGGGGTGGAGGACCAGCGAAGCGACAGCGAGCTCCTCACGGTGTCGGCCACCGAGCCCGGCGCGTTCGCCGTGCTGTACCGGCGCCACGCCGAGGACCTCCTGCGCTACTTCGCCCGGCGGACGCTCGACCCGGAGTCCGCGGCCGAGCTCACCGCCGAGACGTTCGCCCAGGCCTTCGCCTCCAGGAAGACCTACCGGGACACGGGAGCGAACGGCGTGGCATGGATCTACGGGGTGGCCAGGCATCAGCTGGGGCGGTTCTTCCGTTCCGGCCGGGTGGACCGGGAGGCCAGGCGGCGCCTGGGGATGCCGGAACGTGAGCTGCCGCCCGCCGACTACGAACGGATCGAGGACCTCGTGGACTTCGAGCCGATCCGCGGCGCGATCGCCGAGGCCCTGGAGACGCTCCGCGACGATCACCGGGACGCGCTGCGGTTCCGGGTGATCGAGGGGCTCTCGTACCAGGAGGTCGCGCGGCGGCTGTCGTGCAGCGAGGACAACGCCCGGCAGCGCGTCAGCAGGGGACTCAGGCGATTGGCGCTGGTGCTGCAGGAGCGGGGGCTCCAGCCCGCCGGGGAGACGGAGACATGAACACCGAGATCGAGTTCCTGAGCCAGCTCGAGGTCGACCTGATGGAGGCGACCTACCGCGAGAGCTCTCGCGCGCGGGAGGCGGCGACGCCGGCGACACGCCG
>JBIOTM010000202.1:0-2327 GCA_044865955.1 Actinomycetota bacterium
TCAGGTGGATCAACTGGCCGTCGAACCCGTCCGCGAGGCTCGTGCAGCCGGGGCATGCCCCGACCTCGTAATCCGGCCCGTACATGATGTTGTAGGCGAGGAGCTGCGAGCGTCCATCGAACAGCTCGGCGAGAGTCTTCTTCCCGTCGTCGGTGTCGAACTCGTACTCCTTCGCGACCGGGACCCAGGGGAGCTCGAGCCGCTTCCTCTTGATCTCCTCGTTCCGCTCGGCCTGTTCCGCCTCGAGTTTCGCCAGCTCGTCGTGTGCCGCCTGCCACTCATCGCGCGTTCCGATCTTGTGCCCGGCCACCTCGTCTCCCTCCTGTGAGCTCGGCCGCTTCGCCCGATCCAGCTTCTCGGCCACAAGTTAACCGACACCACCTATGACTTCAGGTTCGCCCGCAAACTCATCGCGGAGGCCCCTCCGACACGCCGAGTTGACCGGCCCGATGTCATCGCATATGGTTAGCCACATGCCTAAGTATTTGTCACTCGACCGGACGTTCGGCGCGCTGGCCGACCCGACCCGCCGCAGCATCCTGCAGCTCGTCTCCACGGGCCCGGCGTCGATCAGCGAGCTGGCACGACCCTTCGGGATCGCCCTCCCCACGGTCATGGAACACGTGCGCATCCTCGAGGAGACGCGACTGCTGACGACGGAGAAGGTGGGCAGGGTCCGGGAGTGCACGCTCGGCCCGGAGCGCCTCGACGAAGCTCGGCGATGGATCGAGACGTACCGCATGTGGGAACGGCGGCTCGACGGGCTCGACCGCTACATCTCGTCTCGCACGGGGCGCCGCGCGTGAGCCCGGACATCCGCCTCCAGCGGTGGTTCGAGGCGCCCCCGGACGTCGTGTTCGACGCATACACGGATCCCGATGCGCAACGCGATCTCAGGGCCGGCGGGCTCGACTGGGTCGTGGAGTCCGAGTGCGATCTCCGTGTCGGAGGCGAGTGGATCATCCGGTTCGGCCCGTCATCGGCGCCCTACGTCGAGCGGAACGTCTTCCACGCCGTGGAGAGGCCACGCCGCCTCGTCTACGCGTCGACCACCGAGTGGCCGGATGGGTCGCACGTCGGATCGCTGATGGAGATCAGCCTTGAATGGCTGGATGGACGGACGCTCCTCACGCTCACGCAACGAGGGGTCCCCTCCGGCGACGTCGAACGAGGGTTCACCGAAGGCTGGAACGAGTTCCTCGACGGGCTCGTGGCCAGGATCCAGACACGGCCCGCGACCTGAGCGGGCGGAGATGAGGGGGATGGCGTGAGACGAGGAACCATCTACCTGGCGATGTTCATGTCCCTGGACGGGTTCGTCGCCGGGCCCACGTGAGCACGGTTGACGATCGAACTACCGGAGGAACGACAGATGGCACCGATTCCCGGATCCGGCTGACCGATGGCTCCCGACCGAGGGCTGTCTGACATGGGAAGGCTGAGGACGCGCGATCGGAGGAGCTCATGAGCAAGGTGACGTCCAGCATCTCGATGTCGCTCGATGGTTTCATCACTGATCCCAAGGCGAGTGTCGGAACCCCGTTGGAGGGAAACGACCCCGGTCGACTAAGCGACTGGCAGTTCGACGCCAAGACCGAGACCGATGCCGCGATCGAGGATGAGATCTATGCCTCGACCGGGGCGGTCCTGATCGGGAAGCGGATGTTCGACGTCGGGTTCGAGCCGTGGGGCGACCCTCCACCGTTCGGGATGCCGGTGTTCGTCGTGACTCACGAAGCGCGAGAGCCTCTGCCCATGCAGGGCGGCACGACCTACACCTTCGTGACGGATGGGATCGAGGCCGCGCTCGAGCAGGCCCGTGCCGCCGCCGGCGACACGGACGTCGGCATCTGGGGTGGAGCAACCCTCTTCAGGGAGTACCTGAAGGCCGGGTTGCTGGACGAGATGCAGATCCACCTCATCCCCATACTGCTCGGCGGCGGCGTCCGGCTCTTCGAGGATCTCGACCCCGAGGGGATCGAACTGAGAAGGACAAGCTCGATCGAGACACCGAACGCTACCCACTTCCGATTCGAGGTGGTGAAGTGACGCACGTCCCTACCTCTCGCCTCTTTCTTCGGGCGCGGTTGTGGTGAAGATGATCGCCTCGGGAGCCGCCATACGACGCCAGGGCAGACGACGGGTCACGCGTCGCCCCTCGATCTCGTCCCGACCGAGGATCCCGCCGAGGGCGGGGGGCCAGTGGCGAGATCGGTCCTCAGCTCACCGCCTTCTTGACGAGCGCGACGATCCTTGCCTCTTCGGTGGCAGTCAACTCCTTCAGCGCGAAGGCGACCGGCCACAGGGCGCCTTCGTCGAGGTTCGCC
>JBIOTM010000203.1:0-4266 GCA_044865955.1 Actinomycetota bacterium
GGCCGCGAGCGCCCGGTCCGCCTCGACCGTGGACAGCCGCTCGTCCTGCAGCTCGACCGGCACCTCGATCAGGGCGCGGAGCGCCTGGGCGAACGACTCCGCGTGGCGGGCGCGCCCTCCGGGGCCGCCGCTCATCGAGACCGGATGTCCCACCACGACCAGCGTCGCGCCGCGCTCGCCGGCCAGGGCGGCCACGGCCATCAGCTCCCCCGGCGGCCGCCCCACGTGGACGGTCCCGACCGGCACGGCGACGCGGCGGTCGGGATCCGAGATCGCGACGCCGATCCTGACGTCGCCGAGGTCGAGGCCGAGGACCGGGCCGCGCACGGACGACGCGTCCCCGGCCGGGCGAGGAGCCACCTCAGCTCCCGGCCAGGAGCTCCCTGGCACGGGCGGGGATCCCCCCGAGGGCCCGGGGGACGGCCGACGCGTCCCTGCCCCCGGCCATCGCCAGGACGTCCTTGCCGCCGGCGCCTCCGCCGATCGCGGCCGCCGCCGCCCGCAGGAGCTCGGGCGCCGTGACCCCGCGTTCGACCGCCTGCGCCGTGCACGCCGCGACCAGCTGGGCCTTCCCGTCGGCGCCACCGCCGAGCACGACCGACGCCGGGCGACCCTGCAGACGATCACGGACCTTCTGGGCCAGCTCCCGCAAGCCGCTGGCGTCCTCGCCCGGCACCTCCGAGACGACGAGGGACAGGCCGTCGACCTCCTCCACGCCGTCCACCAGCGAGGCGATCACCGCGTCCCGATCGCCTTTCCGGAGCTCCGCGAGCTCGGTCCGCAGGCGCTTGTTCTCGTCCACGACCTTGCGCGCATGCTCGATCGCCGACCTCGGGTCCTTGCTCCCGAGCGCGTCGACCAACGATCGGAGCAGCGCGCGATCGGCGTTGATCTCCTCGAGTGCGTCGGGGCCGACCAGGGCCTCGACCCGGCGCATCCCCGCTCCGATCGACCCTTCGTGCAGGATGCGGATCACCGCGATCTGCCCGGTCCGCGGGACGTGGGTGCCTCCGCACAGCTCACGGGAGTAGTCCCCCACCTCCACGACCCGCACGAGCTCCCCGTACTTCTCACCGAAGAGCATCACCGCGCCCTTCGCCTTCGCCTCCTCGAGCGACGTCTCGTAGGCGACGACGGCGTCGTCCCTGGCGAGGCGGGCGTTCGCTCCCGCCTCGGCCGCCTCCAGCTCCTCGTGGCCGACCGCGGAGTGATGGGGGAAGTCGAACCGGAGCCGGCCCGGCGCCACGAGCGAGCCCGCCTGGCGCGCGTGGTCCCCGAGGAGCTCCTTCAGCGTCCAGTGGACGATGTGCGTCGACGTGTGGGCGCGCGCGGTCGCCTCGCGACGACCGGCATCGACGGCTGCGTGGCCCTCCTGGCCGGGCAGGATCTCGCCGGACCCGACCACGCCGACCTGGACGATCGAGGCCGGCCCGACCCACTGCGTGTCCTCGACGCGGACGACGCCGGTGTCCGTGCGGATCAGGCCGGCGTCGCCCACCTGGCCGCCGGCCTCGGCGTAGAAGGGGGTGATGTCCAGGAAGACCTGGACCCGCTGACCCTCCTCGGCGGCGGCTAGCTCCCGATGATCCTCGTCGAGCACCGCGGTGAGCCGACCGTCGGCCTCCAGGCGCTCGTAGCCCACGAACGTCGAGGGCGGCGCCGCGCCCGCGTCCGATCCGATCTCCACCTTCTTGGCCGCCGCGCGGGCGCGGCGCCGCTGCTCCTCCAGCAGCTCGGCGAACCGATCGGTGTCGACCGAGAGCCCGGCATCCGCGGCGAGCTCCTCCGTCAGCTGCAGGGGGAAGCCGAAGGTGTCGGAGAGCTTGAAGGCGTCCGTGCCCGTGATCCGCCCGCCCTCGGCACGCCCCTTCGCCTCCTCGAACAGGACCAGCCCCTGGCGGAGCGTGGCGGCGAACCGCTCCTCCTCCGAGTCGGCGACCTGTCGGACGAACGCCTCGTTCTCGCGGAGCTCGGGATACGCGGCGCCGAACGTCGCGACCACCGCGGTGATCACGGGATCCATCACCGACCCCTGGATCGCGAGGCGGCGGGCGTGCGAGACGACCCGCCGGAGCATCCGGCGAAGCACGTAGCCCCGGCCCTCGTTCGACGGTTGCACCCCGTCCGCGACCAGGAACGTCACGGCGCGACCGTGCTCCGCGATCACCTTGAGGGACACGTCGTCTGCCGGATCGCCGCCGTGCGTCCGCCCGGACAACGACTCCCCCACCTCGAGCATCGGCCGGAGCAGGTCGGTCTCGAAGACGTTCTCGACGCCCTGCAACAGCATCGCCACGCGCTCCAGGGAGGAGCCCGTGTCGACGTTCTTCGCCGGCAGCGACTCGACGAACCGCAGCTCCTGGTCGATCCGGTCCTGGATGAAGACCAGGTTCCAGATCTCCATGAACCGTTCCTCGTCGGCGTCGGGGCCGCCGTCGGGGCCGTATTTCGGTCCGCGGTCGACGAAGATCTCGCTGCACGGACCGGCCGGTCCCGCCGTGTGCGTGTGCCAGTAGTTCAGGAGCTCCCCGTGCCGATCGATCATGCCCCGGCGGACGATCCGCTCGGGCGCGACCCCTTCGCCGAGCCACGCCTCGACCGCCTCCTCGTCCTCCTCGAAGACCGTGACCCAGAGCAGGTCGTGGTCGATCCCGTAGCCCTCCGTCACCAGCTCGTGCGCCCAGCGGATCGCGTCGGCCTTGAAGTAGTCCCCGAAGGAGAAGTTGCCGAGCATCTCGAAGAACGTCTCGTGCCTCGCATCGGTCCCCACGACGTTGATGTCGTTGGTCCTCATCACCTTCTGCGCCGTGACGGCCCGCACGGAGTCGGGATCGGCCTGTCCGAGGAAGTACGGGATGAACTGGTTCATCCCGGCGTTCGTGAGCAGCAGCCCCGACTCCGGCGGGGGGATCAGCGACGAGCTGGGGACGCGCTTGTGATCCCGCTCCTGGAAGAACGACAGGAACAGCTCACGGATGCGATCGCCCTCCACGAGCGGGGAGTCTAGCGGCGGGCTCTCCCGGCACTCAGGCGGCGGTCGGTTCGTCGGGTCCGGGCTCGTCGACGTGGTCGGCGTCCAGCTCGGCCCGGAGCTCCCGCTCCCGTTCCTCCATCGCCCGCTTGCCTTCCTCGATCGACTCGGCCACCAGCTTGGAGAGGTCGAGGAGACCTCCCCTCGCCTCCCGGGCGAGCGTCGCGGGCTTCACCTTCCGCGCTTGCCGTCTCGCCCACCGGGAAGCGAGGACGGCGCCGGTCGCCCCGGCCCCCAAGCCGAGCGCGACCCAGAATCCCCGTCGCATCTCAGAGGGCCGAGGTGCTCCGCGGGCCGGCGCCCTTCGACCTCCGCTTGCCGAGCTTCTCCGCCGCCTTCTTCACGCCCGCCCCCACGCTGATGAACTTGACGATCGGGCTCGAGGCCGCGTGCTCGATCAAACCGGTCAGGCGTTCCACCCGCCCCACGATGCCCCCGACGGAGTCGAGCACGTGGCCGACCCGATCAAGATGACCGTTCGTGCGCTCGACCGAACCCTTGATCTCCCGCAGCAGCGGGACGGTCTCCTCGCGCATCGCGTCGATGGTGAGCCTGGTGGACTCGAGGACCCGGAACGTGTTGAGCAGCACGACGCACAGGAACAGGACCAGCAGTCCCCAGAACCCGGCCAGGACGATCAGCGCGGTCTCGCCGCCGGTGAGTGCGAGGAGCGTCATCCGTTACCTCCGTGGTCTCGGCGTGGGGCGGGCGTCGGCCCAGCATACCCACCGGCCCATCGGCTCTCAGCCCTCGTCGGCCTCCAGCGGCAGGCCGGTCCCGCGCTCGACCTCGACCTCCTCGCCCTGGTCGGACGGCGCGTAGTACACGACCCCCTCGAAGCGCTCCGGGCGGTATCGCTGATCCACGTGATGGCCCTCGAAGTCGTGCGGGTACTCGTACCCCTCACCGTGTCCGAGCTTCGAGGCGCCCGCGTAGTGCGCATCCCGGAGGTGCGGTGGCACCGGGTCGGTGGAGTCGGCATCCACCATCGCCTTGTCGAGGGCGTCGATCACGGAGTTCGACTTGGGCGCCCGCGCGAGGTAGAGCGCCGCCTCGGCCAGGTTCAGGCGCGCTTCGGGCATCCCGACGTGCTCGAGGGCGTGGGCCGCCGCCACGGCGACCGACAGCGCCAGCGGGTCGGCGAGCCCCACGTCCTCGGACGCGAAGATCACCATCCGACGAACGATGAACCTCGGGTCCTCGCCGGCATGGATCATCCGGCCGAGCCAGAAGAG
>JBIOTM010000204.1:0-17136 GCA_044865955.1 Actinomycetota bacterium
CCCCCCGCCGCCGTTCCCGCTAGCGTGACGCCGTGACGACCGAGATCAGGATCCCGATCCGCTGGCGCGACGTCGACGCCTTCGGCCACGTGAACAACGCGGTCTTCCTCAACTACCTGGAGGAAGCCCGGGATCGATTGGTGGGGTCGCTCTTCGGCGAGCGAGCGTGGGACTTCGTGATCGCGCGGGTGGCGATCGACTTCCGCGCCGAGCTCAGCCAGGACGACGCCGAGGCCGTCGTTCGCTGCCGGGTCACGGGGTTCGGGAGCTCGAGCGTCCGGACGGCGGAGGAGGTCCTGAAGACCGACGGGACCCTCTCCGCGGAGGCCGAGTCGGTCCTCGTCCCTCGCGACCCGGGAACGGGGCGGAGCCGTCCGCTGACCGCCGAGGAGAAGGCCGTGCTCGAAGGGGCGTTCGAGGCGCGCTAGGGCTTGGGCAGCACGCGCCGTCCGTGGACGAAGTGATCGCGGTACCAGCCGGTCCTGACCCACATCAGGGTGACGCCGCCGACGCTGCTGGAGGAGTCCAGCGACCATCCGTTCCCCACGTAGACGTCCACGTGGTCCACGGTCCCGTCCCGGTCGCCGTCGTAGAACATGAGGTCACCCGGGAGCAGGTCCTTGAACGCGAGCCGCTGCTTGGTCATCCGGGACATCTCCGCCGAGGAGCGCTGGGGCAGGGGCCATCCGCGGTACGGACGAGGGGGCGAGATGTCCCAGTAGACGTCGTCGTCAGCGCGGACAGCCCACCAGGTGATCCCGGAACAGTCGAACCCGGGGCCGGGCTGGCTGCCGAATGCCCGTGGCTCGGGGGAGTCGAAGCCCCACTCGCCCGCCCAGATGTATGGATAGCCGACGTAGCGCACGCCCCAGTCGACGATCGCCCGGCGAGCCGGACCCATCGTCGGCAACGTCATCCCCTCGTACTGATCCTGCAGGTAGGGAACGACCCAGCCGGGGAGCGTGGTGGCCCGGTACAGGGACCAGGCGGCCTGCTTGCGTCGGAGCGGCGCGCGGGGCGCGACGTCCTGGGATTCGTCGACCTTGTTGTTGTACCGGAGACCCAGCCGGAGGGCGAGGAGGTTCACACCGAACAGAGCCGGCGTGTCGAACCGATACCCGCCGTCGGTCGCCAGCCGGTCGAGCGCTGCGGCGGTCGCTCCCATGCCCAGGGCTCGTACGAGCCCACGATGCGCACCCCTCGCGGTGATGGCGGCGTCCGGGTCGAAGCGGCCCCCGGGTCCGCGACTCATCCATCCGTGCTTCACGGCGATCGCGGCCCACCGGTAGAACGGTCGGGTGGGGTCGAGGTCGCTGAACGTGACGGATGGGTCGGGCTCCTCTCCCGGCGCGAAGGCCCGTCCGAGGGCCCTCGCCCAGTGCTTCCGGGTCTCGAAGGCGTCGGGCCTGAAGCTCCAGTCGCCGTCCCGATCGGGCGCCACGTCCCGCATCCAGTCGTGGACGCCGGCCACGTGATCGATCGCGGCCTTCGCCCACAGGTCGTCCGTCCCGAGATCGGTCCACGTGGTGGACGGCAGCCGTAGCCGCTCGGAGCGGGAGATCACGATCGGGAAGGCAGGGGGTCCGCTCCCTTCCTCACCCGCACGCCAGGATGGCGGGCTCGCCTGTGCTGCGGTCGCTCCCCATACCTGCACGGAACCCGCGACGACGATCGTCAACAGGCCGGCTCCCAGGCGACGGCGAAGCCAGACTCCCCTCACGGCCATGCTCGAACGGTCGGCCGCTGCGGCGCCGAACTTGAGTCTCCATCGGGGTCGCCAGACCCGAAGCAGGGACCGAGACAGAGCCCGAGGCTACTCCTTCGGGCCTTCTCCTCGCACCTCCTGGACCTTCCGCAACGCCTCCCGGAGGTCCTTCAGCCAATCCTCCTGGCGTTCCGCCACCAAGCGGACGCACCATGCGAGCGCGTGGCTGCGGCTCCGCGCCACCCCCGCCTCGATCAGGGTGTCGAGCACCCGCCGCTCGTCCATCCGGAGACGGGTCATCGCCGGCACGGAGAGGGTCGTGAACGTCGCCGTGAGGTCGCCGCACGATGCCCCCCAGCTGACCTTCCTCCCGAACCGGCGCTGGGCCTCGTCGGCGATACGCATCCGCTTCCCTCGGGTGTCCTCGCGGAACCCCGAGATCCGGGAGGAGAGCGCCGCCCGTCGAGCATCGGGGCTCGCGTCGCCGGGGAGGTCCGGTTCCGAGAGCGTCCCGATCACCAGGACCTCCTCGCGGTCCGTCGTCACGGCCGGGGTTCCCTCGAACCACTCGGCGGGGATCCTGCCGGCGAACCAGCCGCTGAGCTCGTCCATCTGGTCCCTCCTCGCTCGCTGAAAGTATGATTACAGAATTACGTATCCCCGTCAACGACCGACGGGTACCGTGCCGGGAACGTGGCGCGCTCCCAGGAGCTCCAGCTCGATACCGCCGGTCGCCGTGTGGTGGACCTCACGGACCGGGTACGAGCGTTCGCCTCGGACGTGGGCGGCGACGGGCTCCTCCACGTGTTCGCGCCGCACGCCACCGCAGGCGTGGCCCTGATGGAGACGGGATCGGGCTCCGAGGAGGATCTGGTCGACGCCCTCGAGAGATTGCTGCCGCGGGACGATCGCTACACCCATCGTCACGGCTCCACGGGGCACGGCGCCGACCACCTCCTGCCCGTGCTCGTGTCCCCCTCCCTCACGATCCCGGTCGAGGGGGGTCGTCCGATGCTCGGGACCTGGCAGTCGGTGGTGCTGATCGATCCCAACCGCGAGAACGACGTCCGGCGCGTGCGCCTGACCTTCGTGCCCGCGTAGAGGCGGCCCTACAGGTACTGGCCGGGGGACCGGTCCGAACGCAGGTCGCTCGCCGGGGGGGACGACACCGCCTGCACGTCTCGCTCCCGCAGGAGCACGAGGTCGTGGCCGTCGAGCTCCACCTCGAGCCCCGACGACGGCAGGAACAGGACGCGATCTCCCTGTTTCGCGACCCGGACGTCTGGCCCGACGAGCCGCACGTCCGCCCACGCCAGCCGTCTGGGAGCCGGCGTCGCCGTCGCCGGGATCAGGAGCCCGCTCGCGGACTTCCGCTCGCCGTTCTCGGGGAGCTCGACGACGAGCCGGTCGCCGGTGAGCCGGACGTCCTTCCCGACCTGCGAGCCCTTCCTCGCGCGCGCACGCCGGGGCCTGGGAGCCTTCGCCCCACCGTTCGACGAGCCCGTCCCTGGCATGGACCGAGTGTAGCGAGCGCGGCTCGGTAGGATGCCCGGCGTTGAAAGCACGCACGGTCCTGGACGAAGCGGTCAAGGTCCTGAAGGCTTCGCCCGCCATCGATCACTGGCAACGAGGACGGGAGCGGATCGAGGCCGAGGACCTGCTGTGGCACGTCACCGGTGGGGAACCCCATCCGAGCGACGACGTCTCGGCTCGGGACCGCCGGGCGTTCGAGCGGCTCGTCCGTCGCAGGGCGACGGGCGAGCCGATCCCGTTCATCAAGGGATACACGGAGTTCCGTGGGCTCGATCTCACGGTCCGCCCGGGGGTGTTCGTCCCCAGGGACGCGTCGGAGTTCCTGGCGGAGCAGGCGGCGCGACGTCTCCGCGGCCGGCGGCGCCCGGTGCACGTCGATCTCGCCACCGGCGCAGGCACGATCGCGCTCGCCGTGGCCAACGAGGTGCCGGGCGTGACCGTCGTGGGGACCGACCTCTCGCGGGAGGCGATCATGCTCGCGCGGAGGAACGCCGCCCGGTTGGGACTCCGAGCTCGGTTCGTTCGGGGTGATCTCTTCGGCGGGCTCCCGAGGTCGCTCGCCGGCACGGTGGACGTGATCACGTTGCATCCTCCCTACGTGCCGAGGCGGGAGATCAAGGACCTGCCCGAGGAGATCCGGGCATGGGAGCCCGAGCACACGCTCACCGACCGCAGCTTCGACGGCCTGGGCCTCATCACGAGGGCCGCCCGGGAGGCGCCCACGTGGCTCTCCCCGAACGGATGGCTCCTCATGGAGGTGAGCCCGGACCGCGTGGTCCACGTGAAGGGGGTGCTCCGGCGAACCGGCTTCCGCGAGGTCCGGAGCACGAAGGGCGGTCCGTTGCCGCTGACGAGGGTGATCGTGGCGAAACGACCCGCGTGAGCCGGACGGCGCCGAGACCGCGCCGCCGCTCAGCCGCCGATCATCGACATGGATCGCTCGGGCTGGACGAAGTCCGGATGGTTGATCCGATGACCCGACCACTTGGTCCAGAGCCCGCTCCGGATCACGTGCTCGAGCTCCGCGTCCGACGCTCCGGACCGCAGAGGTCCTCGGAGGTCGGTCTCGTCGAGCGCGAACAGACAGTTCCGGAACATCCCCTCCGCGGTGAGGCGGAGCCGGTTGCACGTGTCACAGAAGGGTTCGGTCACCGACGGGATCACGCCGATCCGGCCGGGCGCTCCGTCCGCGAACCGGAACGTCGTGGCGGGTTCGTTCACGTGGCCCTCGGGCACCAGCGGATGCGCCGCGTCGATCGCATCTCGGATCCGCGCCGCCGGCACGACCTTCCGGCGCTCCCAGACGTGGTCGGCGTCGAGCGGCATGTACTCGATGAACCGCACCTCGTACCCGGTCTCGCGCGCCCAGCGAGCGAAGTCGACGACCTCGCCCTCGTTCGTCCCTCCGATCACCACGACGTTGATCTTGATCGGCGTGAGGCCGGCGGACTCGGCCGCCTGGATGCCGCGCAGCACGGCGTCCAGGGCGTCCCGCCGGGTCATCTCGGCGAAGCGGTGCCGCAGGAGCGAGTCGCAGGAGACCGTCGCCCGGTCGACGCCGGCCTCCGCGAGCGGCCCGGCCAGCCGGTCCAGCAGCACGCCGTTCGTGGTGAGCGAGATGTCGAGGTCCGGGCCGACCTCACGGAACATGCGGATCAGCAGAGGGAGATCCGCTCGCACCAGCGGTTCGCCCCCCGTGACCTTCAGGCTCCGGACGCCCAGCCGGACGAAGATCGCGAGCAGCCGGGTCAGCTCTTCGAACGTGAGGATCTCGTGCTTCGGGAGCCAGGCGAGTCCCTCCGCCGGCATGCAATAGGTGCACCGGAAGTTGCACCGATCCGTCACCGAGATGCGGAGGTCGTCGGCGACGCGACCGAAGGTGTCGACGAGCGGGCCCTCGAGGGGCATCACGCCGTCCAGCCTCAGGTCGTCGGGCATCGCCTCCACCCTACCCCCGGAACGGGATCAGTCGACTTCGGCGGGCGGCAGGCGGAGCAGGAGCGCGTGGATCGCGTCCTCGAGGGCATCGTCCCGGCTGCGGTCGGCCAGCTGGCTGCCCACCGAGAGCCCCACGACGTACATCGCCATCGGCGTGACCTTGCGCTCCACCCGGTGCGCCACCTCCCGTGCCGCCGAGAGGAGATGGTCGGTCTCGTGCTTCGAGAGTCCCTCCAGCTTCAGCTCGCTCGCCAGCCCGTCGACCCAGTCCATCGAGCGCCTCCTCCTGCCGGCCGTGTAGGACCCTGCGTCGGATCCACCGAGCCGTGGGGCTCGACGCCCAATCCTAGGACGGGCGCTCCGGGGAGGCGGTGTCTCCGGGCGGGGACGCTAGGCTCGGCGCCGTGGGACGTATACGTGCGGCGGTCGTCACGGTCTCGGACGGCGTGACCCGAGGCGTCCGCGCCGACGAGTCCGGCGCCGCCGCGGAGGTCCTCCTCCGCGAGGCCGGGTTCGAGGTGTCCGAGCACAGGGTCGTGCCGGACGAACGGCCCGACATCGAGGAGGCCCTCCGCGAGCTGGCGAACGCGAACGGTCTGGTCGTGACGACCGGTGGCACGGGCTTCGGGCCTCGCGACGTGACGCCCGAGGCGACGCGGGCGGTCATCGACCGAGAGGCGCCCGGGCTCGCGGAGCTGATGCGCGCTGCCGGGCTGGCCCATACGCCGATGGCGGCGCTCTCGAGGGCGGTCGCCGGGGCCCTCGGGGGCGCGTTGATCGTCAACCTCCCGGGGAGCCCCGCCGGCGTGCGCGAGTCCCTGGGATCCGTCCTTCCGCTCATCCCACATGCGGTGGAGCTCCTGTCCGGGGCGACCGGCGGGCATCCGACGGGCCACGGAGCCGAGGAACGACCGCGACCGGACGCCGGTGGCGCCGGATGGGTCGAAGCGAAGGCCGTGAAGGTCTCGGGCGCACCGCCGTGCCGCGTCGGCAACACGATGTCGATCACACCCGGCGGCGAAGTCCACGGGACGCTGGGCTGCGCGGAGTTCGACGCGGCCGCGATCGAGGCGGCCGGGGAGATCCACCGCCGCGGCGAGCCGGAGATGCGGACCTTCCATCACGAGCTGGGAGAGGTCGAGGTGTACCTCGAACCGCACCGGCCCCCGGGCCGGCTGCTCGTCGTGTCCGCGACCGACGTGGCGCGCTCGCTGCGGGCCGAGATGCGCCGGCAGGGTCGTCGGGTCGTGCTCGTGGAGTCGAGATCCGAGCGCCTCACGCCCCAGGACGAGCCGTCCCTCGGCTCCCTGGAGGCCGTGGAGCTCGGGCCCGAGGACGAGGTGGTCTTCACCGACCACGACGCGCCCGGCATCGGGGAGATGCTCGCGACCCTGCTCCGCTCCCCGGTGCGCTTCGTCGGTGTGATGGGGTCGAGGCGTCACGTCGCGCACTACGTCGACGACCTGCGCTCCCGGGGGTTCTCGGACGACGACCTCGCCCGGATCCGGAGCCCCCTCGGCCTCGATCTGGGCGGCCGGCGCCCCGAGGAGATCGCGCTGTCCATCGCGGCGGGACTGGTGGCGGCGTCCAACGACCGGGCGGGAGGCTGGTTGGACCGATGACGTCGGAGAGCCCGCCGCACGTCCGGAAGAACCGGCTCCACTGGGAGACGCAGAGCGCCTCCTACCAACGGACGAATCGGCGACAGCTCAACCGGTGGGACCGGCTCGGCTGGGGGACCTGGGACCTGCCCGAGGACGACGTGCGCATCCTCGGGGACGTCCGGGAACTCGATGCGCTGGAGTACGGGTGCGGCGCCTGCCAGTTCGGGATCAAGGTCGCGATGCGCGGCGCGCGGGTGACGGGGCTGGACCTGTCGATGGCGCAGCTCCGTGAAGGTCTCGCCAACATGGCTGAAACGGGCGTCGGCTACCCCATCGTCCAGGCCGACGGCGAGCGGATCCCGTTCCGGGACGAGAGCTTCGACCTCGCCTTCTGCGACCACGGCGTGATGGGTTTCGCCGATCCCTACGCGACCGTGCCGGAGGTCGCCCGCGTCCTGCGGCCTGGAGGGGTCTTCGTCTTCAACGGAACGACGCCGTGGATCTGGGTGGCGTGGGGGGACGACGAGGAGCCACCGACCCGGGAGATGCGGCGTGACTACTTCGGGATCCGTCGGTTCGAGACCAAGGATCCCGAGTGGTTGACGACCGAGTTCCAGCTGCCCTACGGGGAGTGGATCCGGCTGTTCCGCTCGAACGGGTTCGCCATCGAGGATCTGGTCGAGCTGCGTGCCCCGGAAGGCGCCACCACGACCTACGACTACGCGCCTCCCGAGTGGGCGAGGGCGTTCCCCGGCGAGCACGTGTGGAAGGTCCGGAAGGCGTGAATCCAACGGCGCCCGGCCGCCGGATGGCCGGCGCCGCGCTGGTCGCGCTGGCCGCGATCGCCTCCGGGGCCTCCAGGCCGGCGGCCGTCGCCCCAGCCGACGAGCGACCGAACGTCATCATCGTGGTGACCGACGACCAGCGTTGGGACACGCTGGACGCGATGCCATGGCTCCAGGGGCAGCTGGCGCGCCCCGGATCGGGGTGGGGAGCGTTCCAGGACGCGTTCGCGAACACGCCGCTGTGCTGTCCGGCGCGGGCGAGCCTGCTCACGGGCCGGTACGCGCGGCACACCGGGGTCCTGCGGAACGACGACGCGGATCGGCTCGACGAGTCGTCGACGCTCGCGACGTGGCTGCACGACGCCGGTTACCGCACCGCGCTCGTCGGCAAGTACCTGAACGGCTATCCGTTCGGGGACGTCCCGTACGTGCCCCGGGGGTGGGACGTGTTCGTCGCGAAGCGGAACCGGAGCGAGGGGACCGTGTACCGCGACTTCGACGTCGTCGACCAGGGTTCGCCGGTGCACGTCGGCGACGCGTACGCGACCGACTGGCTCGCCGACCGCGCGGTGAGCTTCATCCGGGCGACGTCGCCCACGCGACCGTTCTTCCTCGTGTACGCGCCGAGTGCACCCCACTCCCCGTGGCTGCCCGCGCCGCGAGACGAAGGGGCCCTCGCGGAGCGCGCGATCGAGGAGTCGCCGAGCGTCGCGGGTGCGCTGCGCGGCGCGCCACCCTGGGTGCGTTCGCTGCCGCTCCCGAGCGCCGCGCAGCGCACCGAGTGGATCGAGGATCGCCGACGCGCCGACGAGACGCTGCTCGCGGTCGATGACGCGCTCCGCGCGCTCGTCGGCGCGCTCGGCGACCGTCTCGACGACACGGCGATCTTCCTGCTGTCCGACCACGGCTATTCGTTCGGCGAGCACCGCTGGGAGGGCAAGAAGTGTCCGTACGACGAGTGCGTGCGCATCCCGCTGGTGGTCCACTCGCCGTCGGGCTCCGTCGACACCCGCCGCGCCATCGTGTCCACGGTGGATGTCGCCCCGACCGTCCTGAGCCTCGCCCGCGTTGCCCAGCCCGGATCGATGGACGGCGAGGGGTTCGCCGCTCGGATCGAGCCGTACTGGGGCGTCCTCACGCGACCGCCGGAGGGTGTCTACCTCGAGTGGGCCGGCGACGCCCGGATCCCGGCGTGGGCCGCGGTCCGGACCCGCGACCTGAAGCTGATCCGGTACGGGGACGGCTCCGAGGAGCTCTACGACATCGGTGGCCGGGTCGGTCCACCCGACCCGTGGGAGACCGTCAACCGGGTCCGCGACCCCCGCTATGCGGGCCTCCTCGAACATCTCCGGGCGCTCCTCGGTCGCCACCTGGGGCCCCGATAGACTGGCCGGGTGCGACCGGGGCCGATCATCCGACCAGCGCGCCGGAGTCGCGTGCGTCAGCGGCGGCAGACCTTCGGAGCCCTCGTCGTGGTCCTCACCGCGGCCGTCGTGTGGCAGTTCTGGCCCTCCGCCGGCACGGAGCGTGGCAGGGAGCCCGGCGACGGGAACGGCCGGACGGGTGGCACCGGCCAGGGATCGCCGAGCGCGAGACCGTCCGGCGAGAACCCGATCAAGCACGTCATCTTCCTGGTGAAGGAGAACCGCTCGTTCGATCACTACTTCGGCGCCTACCCGGGGGCGGACGGCGCCACCGAGGGAGGGACGATCAAGGACTGCAGCGCCAGCACGTTCGAGGACGGGCCGGTCGTCGACCTGAAGCCGGCCCCGGTCATCATGCCCCACGACCTCGGGCACGCGTTCGCCCCCGGGCTCTACTCGATCAACGGCGGGAAGATGAACGGCTTCAACTGTGTCTCGCTCGGCGAGGACATGCTCAGCTACACGCAGTACTCGCGGGCGACGCTGCCGGTGTACTGGGCGTACGCCGATCGGTTCGCCCTGGCCGACCACTTCTTCACGTCGATGTACGGTCCGACGTTCCCCGAGCATCTCTACACGGTCGCCGCCCAGTCGTACGGCATCGTCGACAACAAGACGACCACCAACACCGAGGGGAACTACTGCGACGACGAGACGGAGTACACGAAGCGGTTCCCCATCGAGGACCTCGACAAGGCCGACGTGCGCAACATCATGAAGCTCGAGGAGAACATCTCCTCGGAGGTGCCCGACCAGCTGATCCGGATCGCCTCGTACTGGGAGACGACCCGGACATGCGTCGACATCAAGGTCCTGCCGGATCTCCTCGAGAAGCGCGGGATCAGCTGGAAGTACTACGCGAGACCCGACATCTGGATGAACGCGCTCCAGTCGATCCGCCACGTCCGCTTCGGGCCCCTCTGGGACAAGGTGCAGGACCCCGAGACGTTCCTGGAGGACGTCCGCAAGGGAACGCTCCCGTCGGTCTCCTGGCTGATCCCGCCCGAAGGCAGCCCCAACGAGCACCCCGGCACCGGGAACAACATCTGCCTCGGACAGAACTGGACGATCGAATACGTGAACGCTGTGATGCAGAGCGAGTACTGGCCGAACACCGCGATCGTGATGGTCTGGGACGACTTCGGCGGGTTCTACGACCACGTCCCCCCGCCCCACTACGACGTGATGGGGCTCGGACCGCGTACCCCGGCGCTGATCATCTCTCCGTGGACGACGCGGGGCGACAACCCGGACGGCGGGTCGATCGACGACACCGTGTACGAGTTCTCGTCGGTGCTGCGCTTCATCGAGGACCTGCACGGCCTCAAGCCGATGACCGAGCGCGACGCGCAGGCCGACCCCCTCACGGGCGCCTTCGACTTCACACGGGAGCCCCGGTTGGATCCCCTGATCCTCTCGCCACGGGACTGCCCGAGCGCGTGAGGCGCGCCCCGATGGCGCGCCTGGCGATCGTGGCGATCCTTCCCTTCCTGATCGCCGCCTCCGATCCGACGGGCGACGTCACCGGATGCCGGGGGGGCGCCGGCTCCGGAGCTCCCGACCTGACCCGGGCCGACGGCAGCATCCTGGAGCTCGGGACCTCGGCGAGGTGGGAGCTCACGTTCGCCGCGCCCCTCGAGGTCCCCGACCCGGAGGGACGTCCCTTCCGGGTCGACGTGGCGATCTACGACCCGACGGCCCCCGCCGAGTCGTTCGCCTACTACCGCAGGGTGAACCGGATCGTGCGGGTCGATGCGACGATCGACCACCCGACCGAGATCTACCTCCTGCCCGAGCGGGCGGCGAACGGGTTCGAGCCGCCGGTGATCGACGACCGCACGATGACGATCCGGGTGCCCGGTCGGATCCTGACCGAGGATCGGGGTGTCTCCGGGACCTCGCCGGGACTCAAGGAGCTGCGGTGGACCGTGATCGTTCGCGATGGTCGCGCCTGCGACTTCCTCGGCGACGGGCGCCCCACCGAGCGGCTGGTGCCCGGAGCGACCGTGCGCGAGAACCTGCGTCCCCCGGCGAGCTCAGCCGGGGCATGGATCGCGGCACTGGTGATCGTCGGGGTCCTGGGATGCACCGCCTACGTGCTGCGCCGCCGGTTCCGATAGGGACGAAGCACGGCGTCACGCGGTCCGTCGAGGAAGTGCTGCCACGGGCGAGTGATGCCGCGCGTCCCGCGACGACGCACCTCCGGCACCCGATCCATGTCGACGACCTCGACGAACAGTTCCTCCCCGGCGCCGGCCTCGAACAGGATCCGGCCCTCCGGGTCCACGCCCACGCTCCGCCCCGGACCGAAGGTCGAGACCATGTTCGGGTTGAACAGGTACACCTGGTTCACGATCGCGTTCGCCCTCGCCAGGACGACCTCCTCCTCGCGGTCCGGCGTCGTGGTGGCCGTCGGCTGGGCGATCAGCTCCGCTCCCTGCAGCGCGAGACCGCGGGCGACCTCCGGGAACCAGCCGTCGTAGCAGATCATCATGCCGATCCTGCCCTTCCCGGGGATCTCGAACACCGTCGCCGCCTCGGCGCCCGGATCCGATCCCTCGAAGGGCCGCCACGGGAACAGCTTCCGGTACACGGCGACGAGCTCGCCGTCGGGCGAGAAAGCGACGGCCGTGTTGTGGACCTTCTTCCCACGTCGCTCGGATATCGATCCCGCCACGATCCATCGCTTCGCCCGGCCCGCGATCTTCCCGATGCGGTCGGTGAGCGGCCCGGGGATCTCTTCCGCGACGCGGTGCTCCCAGTCGTCGGTCCCGCCGGAGGTGAATCCGTCGATCGCCGTGAGGTACAGCTCCGGGAAGATCATCAGGTCGACATCGGGGAACGAGCGCCGGGCGACGCGCACGTGGTCCTCGAACGCGTCGAGGGTGGCCGGCGGATCCCAGGGGACCGGCGCGACCTGGGCGGAGAGGACGGTCAGGATCCTGCTCACGGACCGGACCCTAGCAGCGCCGGTCGGCTCAGGCGTGCTGCGGCTGCAGCTCGGCGATCAGCTCGTCGACGCCGCGGGCGAGCTGTTCCCGCCACCACGTCTGGCCCTCCGGCGGGAGCGTCGAGATCGGGTCGTAGTAGTGGTAGCGGCGGGTGAAGGCCTCCGGGTCGTCGCTCTCGATCCCCGTCCGGTAGTTCTTCGTCCAGCCCGAGATCCCACGGACGCGGTCGTACTCGGCGACCTGGTGGGCCCAGCGCTTCCCGACGAACGGCACGTCGACGACCATCCGCGGCGTGGCGAAGCCGGGGAGGTAGCCCATGATCGCGTGCTGGAGGTCCTGCACCTCCCACACCGCCGTCCGCCAGTGCTCGGCGTTGGGGATCATGTCGCAGATGTAGAAGTAGTAGGGGAGGATCTTCGCGTGATCCACGAGCATGAAGCAGAGCTCCAGGAGCTGTTGGGGCGAGGTGTTCACGCCGCGCAAGAGCACGCCCTGGTTGCGCACGTCGCGGAACCCGGCGTCCAGGAACACCTTCGTGGCCCGGCCGACCAGCGGCGTCACCTGCTGGGCCGCGTTCACGTGGGTGTGGATGGCGATGTCGACGCCTCGATCGTTCGCCCGTGACGCCATCCGCTCGGCGGCTCGCCGTACCTCGTCCTGGAGGAAGTGCTGCGGGATCCCCATCAGGCCCTTCGTGGCCAGGCGGATGTCGCGGATGTGGTCGATGTCGAGGAGTCCCATGACGAACCCTTCGAGCCGCTTGATCGGCACGTTCGCCATGTCACCGCCGGACACCACCACGTCGCGGACGCTGGGCGTGCGGCGCAGGTAGTCGAGCATCGCGTCCCACCGCTCGTTCTGCTTGGCCTCGAACTTGTACTTCAGGACCTGGATCGTGTCGTTGCCGACGAGATCCATCCGCGTGCAATGGCCGCAGTACTGCGGGCACGTGGAGATGAGCTCGGCGAGCACCTTCGTCGGATACCGGTGGGTCAGTCCCTCGACCGCCCACATCTCGGCTTCGTGCAGTGAGTCGCGGGACGCCAGGGGATGGGACGGGAACTCTTGGTCCCGGTCGCTGAGCGCGGGGGCCATGTACAGGCGGACGGGGTCGGCTCGCAGGCCCGTCTCGTCCATCGTGTTGATCATCTGCGGCGGCAGGAGCATCGACATCGTGGCGCGCTCCTGCTGGTCGCGTTCGATGTCGGCGAGGAGCTCGTCATCGAGGAAGTCGCCGAGGGCCGCCTTGAACTCCCTCAGGTTCTTGACCGTGTGGGCTCGCTGCCACTGGGCCGATTCCCACTGCTCTCGCGTCACGTCCCGGTAGCCGGGGAGGCGCGTCCAGTCCGGCTCCTCGTACGCACGCTCCAGCGGGTAGGTGAACGGCTGCTCGGTGGGCTGGGCGTGCGGGTCGCGATGCCCGGGGCGCACGGTGGTGGGGGTGATGAACTCGATGCCCATCGGTCCTCGGTTCCATCTCCTCGTCGAGGGGGTCGGATCGGCTCGGGCGGAGCGGGCGTGCCGACCTTCCGATGGTACCCGAAGAACGTCCGGCTCGATCCACGGAAGACCGGATGAAATCCGGTCCAGGAGCGTTATCGGCTAGCGGCGTCCGCCCCTGAACTGGCCACCTCGCCCGTCTCGACGCGGCCGGCGTTCGATCACGACCTCGGGCGCCTTCTTGGGCAGCCGCGCCTGCATGGGGGCGTGCCCGGTCCGCTCGAGCCGCACCCACAGGTGGTCGGGGTGCTGGTTCCGCTCCGTCTCACGCCAGCCGGTGGCGAGCAGGTGCTTCAGCCGGGAGGCCGCGGTCTTGCGCAGCTTGTCCGTGCCCGGCACGCGGACGTACAGACGTTCGTGGAGCACCTGCTTGTAGTCGGCCATCGGCCGGACAGGGTAGCAGGCGGCCGGCCTCAGCCGCGCCCCTACGCCGCTCCGCCGCAGCCCTTCAGAGGCCCTGGGGGCCCGCCGATAGCAGGAGACATGGACGCTCCCCGCGGTTCGTCCCCGGCCGTGCACGGGCCGGCCGGTCCCTCGACGTCCGGCACGACCCTGCCGTCCGGGCTGCTGTCCGAGTCGCTGGCAAGCGTGGGACGCGAGCTCGGCGCCGACCGCCTCTACGCCTTCGAGAACGTGCGGGGCCCCGATGGCCGCCTGTGGATGAACCTCGCCTCCGAATGGCTCCGTGACGGCGCCCGAGGCATCTTCGACGACCCCGATACGAGGCTGCATCCCTACGCGCCCGACTTCACGCGGTGGATCGAGATCCTCGGGGAACGGCGCGTGCTGAGCGCACAGGTCGCCCAGCTGCCCGAGGGGGAGCGGCGTGTGCTGGCGGCCGAGGGGACGGTCTCGCTGGCGGTGGTCCCGATCTTCCTCGCCGACGGATGGTGGGGGTTCCTCGGCGCCGACGACTGCGGTGCGGGCCGCGCATGGACCGACCGCGACATCGGCGTCCTCGAGGTCCTGGCCGGGTCGATCGCGGGGGACGTCGAGCGGCTGAAGCGCATCTCGACGGAGGAGATCATGGGCGATCGCTACCGTTCGATCGTCGAGCACATCCCCGCCGTCACGTACATCGACCAGCTCAACGACGCCGCGTCCACGCTGTACATCAGCCCCCAGGTCGAGGCGCTGCTCGGCTACCCGGCCGACGAGTGGCTGCGCGACGGGGATCTGTGGCTCCGCGTCGTGCACCCTGAGGATCGCGCGCGAGCCGTCGCCGAGAACCAGCGGCACAACGACACGGGGGAGTCGTTCTCCCTCGACTACCGCATGTACCGGAGGGACGGGCGGCTCGTCTGGATCCACGATGAGGCGAGGATCGTTCGGGACCAGCGGGGTGTCCCCGTCTTCTCGCTCGGCGTGATGATCGACATCACGGAGATGAAGCGGGCCGACGAGCGGGTGGCCTTCCTCGCCTACCACGACGCGCTCACCGGCCTCCCGAGCCGCGCGATGTTCGAGGAGCTCCTCGAGCTGTCGATCGCCCGCGCGAACCATCACGAGGCGTCGGTCGCCGTGGTCTGCGTCGACATCGACGACTTCCGACTGGTGAACGATTCACTGGGCCGGCTGGCCGGCGACGAGGTCCTGAAGGTGGTGGCCAAGCGGCTGCGGGAGGCGACGCGCGAGACCGATCTCGTGGCGAGGCGGTCCGGTGACACCTTCCTCCTGTTGCTCGCCGACCTCGACCGCGAGGGGGAGGACGTCGAGGCGGCGGTGGCTCGCGCGGAGTCCGCCGCCCAGCGGATCCTCGATGCGATGGCTGCCCCGTTCCACGCGGGCGGCACCGAGCTGTACGTGTCCGGGTCCATCGGGATCAGCTTCTTCCCGGAGGACGGCGACGAACCCGGAAGCCTGCTGCGTAACGCCGAGGCGGCCATGCTCGAGTCGAAGAAGGGCGGACACGCCTACGTGATCTCGAACCGGGGCGCGCTCGACTCTGCCGCGAAGCTCCGGTTCGTCACCCGCCTCCGCAAGGCCGTCGAGAGCCAGCGCTGGACGCTCCGCTACCAACCGATCATCGATCTGGCCTCCGGACGGATGGAAGGGGTCGAGGCGCTGATCCGCTGGATGGAGGCCGACGGCACCATGGTGCCGCCGGGCGACTTCATCCCGGTGGCGGAGCAGCTCGGCCTCATCGAGGCGATCGGGGACTGGGTGGTGCGAGAGCTCGTCTACCAGGCGCAGGCATGGCGGGAGCTCGACATCGATCTCGCCGTCAGCTTCAACCTCTCCCCACGGCAGTTCTGGCAGCCGGACCTCGCGCGCCGGATCCTGGCCCGCATCGACGAGGGTCGCATCGACCCGTCCAAGGTGCTGGTCGAGGTCACCGAGGGGTCCGCCATGACGGATCCGGACCGGGCGCAGACGATCCTGGAGGACCTGCACGCGGGAGGTCTCCGCATCGCGATCGACGACTTCGGGACCGGATACTCGTCGCTCGCCCGCCTCCGCCACATGCCGGTCGACGTCCTGAAGATCGATCGCTCGTTCGTGCACGACGTGGACGTGGACCCCCAGAACGCCAGCATCGTGGCCGCGTTCCTCGAGCTGGCGCGAGGGCTGGGCGTCACGACCCTCGCCGAGGGCATCGAAACCGACGGCGAGCTTGCCTTCCTCCTGGAGCGGGGATGCGTGCTGGGACAGGGGTTCCACTTCTCGAAGGCCGTCCCGCCGGAGGAGATCATCGCGCTCGCGATCGGCGGCCTGCCCGTGTCGCGGCGTGCGAGCTAGACCGAGGCGGGAAGCCGCTCGCGCACGGCCCGCACGATCGCCTCGGCGTCGATCCCGGCCCATGCCCTGAGCTCCCCGGGCGAGCCGGACCCCGGCATGTCGGTGACCGCCAGCTTGACGACGCGACCGCGGAGCGGACCAGACGAGGCCAGCGCATCCAGCACGGCGTCGCCGAGCCCTCCTTCGGTCCGGTGGTCCTCGATCACCACCAGCAGGCCGGTGTCGTCCAGGGCCGAACGCAGGGTCGCCCCGTCGATCGGCTTCACGCAGTAGCAGTCGATCACCCTGGCGGACGTGCCGGCGGAGGCCAGGAGATCGGCCGCGCGGATCGCCTCGTGGAGCGTGATGCCCGCGGCGACCAACGCCACGTCGGACCCGTCGCGGATCGTCTTGGAGCCGCCGACCGGGAAGTCCTCGCCCGGCTCGTAGAGGACCGCCGTCTGCTCCCTGGTCGTCCGGAGGTAGGAGATCCCCGGGAGGTCGCACATCCTGCGCACGAGATCCACGGTGGCGTTGCCGTCGGCCGGGTACAGGACCGTCGAGCCGTGGACGGCCCGGAGGGCGGCGAGGTCCTCCAGGGCCATCTGCGAGGGACCGTCCTCGCCGATCGAGACGCCGGCGTGCGAGCCGCAGAGCCGGAGGTTCGCGCGGCCGATCGAGGCCATCCGGATCTGGTCGTAGGCGCGGGTGAGGAAGGCGCCGAACGTGGCGGCGAACGCGGTCTTGCCGAGGGCCTGCAGCCCGGTCAGCGTGCCCATCATCGTCTGCTCGGCGATGAACAGCTCGAAGAACCGCTCCGGCGCCACGGCCGCGAAATCCTCCGTGTACGTCGAGTTCCCCACCTCGCCGTCCAGCACGACGAGGTCGGGGCGCTCGCCTGCGAGCCAGGCGAGCGCCTCGCCGAACGCCTTGCGGGTCGCGACCGCCTCGCGGTAGGCGGGCGCGGGCGCGCCGGCC
>JBIOTM010000205.1:0-4494 GCA_044865955.1 Actinomycetota bacterium
GCGGAGTGTCGGACCGCCCGTGAGCAGGACGCGCTCGGTCGCGATCGTTCCGTCCGACGTCTCGACGGCGATCGTCCCCCCCGACGCATCGCGCCGGAGTCCGAGGAAGCGGGTGCGCTCGCGGAGCTCGACCCCCGCCCGTTGCATCGCGAGCGAGTACGCACGCACGTTCCGCGGCGGGTCGACGCACCCGTCGCCGGGTGCGTACGTCGCGCCGCGGAACGTGCTCGGATCGAGCGTCGGGTTCAGCTCCGCGGCCTCGGCGGCCTCCATGTAGCGGACGTCGAGCCCGACCTCGCGCTGCATCGTTGCCCGGGCGACGGCGTCGCGTTCCTGCGCCGCGTTCGTCGCGAGGATCAGGTAGCCGAGCTCGCGGAAGCCGCTGTCGGTGCCGTAGCGATCCTGCTGCGAGCGGTAGAAGCCGATCGACCACATCCCCAGGGCGACCGTCTCCGGGGTGCCTGCCTGCGCGCGCACGATGCCGGCGGCCCGTGAGGAGGCGCCGGACCCGGCCATCTCCTTCTCCAGCACGACGACACGGCCCGCGCCCAGCTCGCTCGCGAACACCGAGGCCCACCCCCCGATCGTGCCCGCGCCGACGACGACGAGGTCGGCCGTGTCGCTGTTCGCCATCGGTCCCTTCGAACCTTCCGATCGAGGGGGCCGAAGTCTAGGCGATGCGTAGAGTGGCTCCGATGGAGCCGCGGACGGACGCTCCGTCGCCCGACGGATCCGTGCCGCCGGCTCCCCTGGACCGGCGGACGCTGATCGAGGAGATCCTCGTCGTCCTGTCGTTGTCGGTGCTCTCCCGGGCCGCCTTCGCCATCCTCTCGCTGATCGAAGCGCCGATCGCCGGCGTCGTCGTCGCCGCCGCCGATCAGTCGAACGCGTTCGCCCGGCAGCTGCTTGGGTTCGTCTTCGGACTGGCGCCAGCGTTCCTCGTCGTGCACCTCGTCCGGCGGAGCGGGGAGGGGGTCTCGGTGGTGGGCCTGGACACCGATCGGATCGGGTGGGACCTGGGCCGCGGCGTCGCCCTCTCCGTCCTCGTCGGCCTGGCCGGGACCGGGGTCTACCTCGCCGCGGTCGAGCTGGGGGTCAACCGGTTCGTCGTGCCGACGCCGCCCCTCGGTCACTGGTGGACGGTCCCGGCCCTGGTGCTGAACGCGGTCGAGGCCGGCGTCGTGGAGGAGATCGTGGTGCTGGGCTACCTCGTGACGCGGCTCCAGCAGCTGTCGTGGTCCACGGCCGCGGCGGTTGGCGCCAGCGCGGTCCTCCGCGGCTCGTACCACCTGTACCAAGGATGGGGCGGGTTCGCGGGGAACCTCGCGATGGGGCTCCTGTTCGGCGTCCTGTTCCTCCGGTGGGGGCGCCGCACCTGGCCGTTCGTGGCAGCCCACGCCCTCTTGGACGTCGGCGCCGGCCTCGGCTTCATCCTGTTCCGCCATTCCTTGCCGGGCTTCTGATCCGGGGGGACGAGATCCCGTGTCGGGTGATCGCGGTATGATGCACGTGGGATATCCCAAGAAGACCGAGGCCCCGGCAGGCGAGCCGGGGTTTCGTGTTTCCGGTCCCCTCCCGACACCCGTCCGGGAGCGGAGGTCCGGCTGGGGCTCTGCCCTCTAGGTCCACCCCGGGAACCAGACGATCAGCTTGAAGTGCTCGTCGGTGATCTTCATCCACGTGAGGACCGGCCAGAACCAGACGAAGAGGCCCACGGCGGCCAGCACCACCGCCCACGCGATGGGCCGGTAGGGGTGCCACACGGACACGGCGGGTCGTCCGGTCTCCGGATCCCTGGCCACGCGTCCACCGGGTTCGCGTACCACCAGCCTGGCGTCTGAGAGATCGCGCACCATGTACGTCAGCCCGAGCACCAGGAAAGGCGTGAACGGCGCGACGTAGAAGAAGAACTGGGGCCGCGCCACGAGCAACCACGGCAGGTACTGCAGCAGGACCGCCGTCAGCAGGGACCCCGGCGCCCAGTCGTGCTTCCGCCACCACGTGAACGCGAGGTACGGCAGCGTCCACACGCTCCCCCAGAACACGACCGGGTTCCCGATGGCGAGCAGATCGCGGATGTCGGGGCCGACGTCGACCCACGTGAGGGGCACGGGACGCGTCATCACCAGCCACGTCCAGGGTCGCGAGTAGGCGTAGTGGGTCGGCGTGAGCGACCCGGTCTCGGGGTCGACCGCGAGGGTTTTCAGCTCGAAGAGGTGGTACCGCGCGATCCGAACCTGCTGATCGATGAGCTTCGCGACGTCCCAGTCGAAGTGGTGCAACCAGGGCAGGTACGCCGCCACGTACACGATCACGGGGATGAGGACGAACGCCACGACGAGGCCGAAGCTCTCGCGAACGAGCGCCCGTCCGAAGGCCCGGCCGCGACCCACGTCGTCGCGCGCCCGCCGCGCCGTCTCCCACATCAGCGAGATCACGATGGCCGCGAGCATCCCCAGTCCGCCCGACCACTTCACGGCGAGCGCCGCCCCCATCGCCAGCCCGGCCGCGTAGCGCCACGGTCGCCACAGCGGCGAGGGGATCGGCGGGGAGTCCTCGCCCGGCAGCGGGGGATCCCGGGGCGTCCGTCGGTCGATCCAGCGGCGGTCGAGCAGCAGGCACAGGAAGCCGACCACGACCCAGAGCTGCACGTGGACGTCCAGCAGCGCCACCCGCGACAGCACCACGCTGAGGTGCTCCAGGGCGAGCAGCAACCCGGCGACGAAGGTCCAGAGCGGCCGGGCGAACAGGAGCTGGGCGACCACCGCCAGCGCGGTGACGGCGAGCGTGCCGGCGACGGCCGAGCCGATCCGCCACCCGAACGGATCCATCCCGAACGCCTTGATGCCGAGGGCGATCGTCCACTTCCCGAGCGGGGGATGGACGAACGAGCCGACGTCCCACTCTTGCTCGCGGAACGCCCGCTCGTTGGGCGACTCGATCTTGCAGGCGCGGTCGGACCCGCCGACGAAGATGCAGGCCGCCTTGGCGTAGTAGTTCTCGTCGAACACGAGCGTCGGGGGGGCGGACAGTCCCCACAGCCGGACGACGGCGGCGACGGCCGTGACCGCGAGGATGGCCACCCACGGGCGGTTCACGCGGTCGAGCACGTGTGCCTCGGCACGATGGGTCACGCGGAAAGCCTCCCAGAGACCCCGTCTCAGCCGGACGCGAGACGCTGGCGGATCGTCGTCACCGGCGACGATCCTCGAGGCGGTAGACGAACTGCAGGCCCTGGAACTCCTCGGTCATCGACGCGCTCTTGTTGTCGACGAGCCCCCCGTCGAGGCCGGTCCGCTGGACGGCGTCGAAGTCGAGATCCGTGGGGAGGGCGGATGCCTTCTTGGGCCAGGCGACCCAGAGCCGTCCGGCCGGGTGGAGGCCGGCGGCGAGCTTCGGGAACCGTGCCCGGAGGTCACGCTCCCGGGTCGCGAACAGCACCACGACGTCCATGTCGCGGCCGGCGCGCCCGAGGCGCTCGAGGCCCGCCGGCAGCGGACCGAGGGCCGTGTCGAAGCCCTCGGGCGCGCCGGCCACCAGGACCCTCGCCCCCTCCGTGATCCCGAGCTTCCTCGGAAGGGGCGTCCCGGAGTAGTCCTGGCGGGCCATTCCGGTCATCGTAGGCGCAGCCGACGTGGGAGCATCGCCCTGTGAGCGGCGTCCTCTACCTCGTCGGCACGCCGATCGGCAACCTCGGCGACCTCTCGGACCGGGCCCGGGAGACCCTGGCCGCCGTGGACCTCGTGGCCGCGGAGGACACGCGGCGCACCGGCCGGCTCCTCAAGGGCATCGGCGTCCGGAAGCCGTTGCGGTCGATGTTCGAAGCCAACGAGGAGCGACGCGCCGTCGAGCTCCTCGAACGGCTCGAGGCCGGCGATGACGTCGCCGTCGTGACCGACGGCGGGATGCCCGGCGTGTCCGACCCCGGCTATCGGGTCGTGCACCTGGCCGTCGAACGCGGCGTCGAGGTCCGCGTGGTCCCCGGCCCCTCGGCGGCGCTCGCCGCGCTGGTCCTCTCGGGCCTGCCCACCGACCGGTTCGTCTTCGAGGGGTTCCTGCCGAAGCGGGCGGGCGATCGTCGCCGGCGGCTCGAGGAGCTCCGTCACGACCCCCGGACCCTGGTCCTCTACGAGTCACCCAGGCGGGTCGCCGCCCTGCTGGACGACGTGCTCGCGATCCTCGGCGACCGCCGGGTCGCGGTCTGCCGCGAGTTGACGAAGCTCCACGAAGAGGTCCTGCGAGGCACGGCCGCCGAGGTGGTGGCCACGTTGCGCGACCACGAGGTGAAGGGCGAGCTCGTCCTCGTGGTCGCGGGCGAGCGGTCCGCCGGCGAGCCCGACACCGCCGCCCTGGTGGCGGAGGTCCGGGACCTGGTGGGGGAGGGCATGCGCACCAGGGAGGCGGTGTCGGGCTCGCCGGCGGACCGCTCGCCCGCGACCACGAGGACGAGCTCGCCCTTCACCTCGTGGTCGCGCAACGTGGCCACCACCTCGG
>JBIOTM010000206.1:0-6590 GCA_044865955.1 Actinomycetota bacterium
AAGGTGATCGGGCAAATCAAATGCACCGCCACCGTCGACCGCATCTTCGGTTGGCAGGTGGTCCTTTGGTTCTGCGGTGCCACGAAGCCTCAAGCGAATGAGACCTACCTGCAGGCCAACTGCAACCCCCACACACAAGTTCGGTCTTTGGGCCCTGTGAGCGCTGGGACTACCGTGAAGAATCGAGCGCCGACGGACGCCGACGCTCCAGTTACAGCGACGGGCTGGTATATGGGAGACATGCTCTTCAATGTTGAAGACATGCACAGCTCAAACCAGTCGAGAACATATGGGTGGTACTGGACTCCGGCGGTCTACTGCACGTCGGCCCCATTCCATGGTTGTGGATAGGGAACGGGGCAGAGCGGTTCCTGGGTTGCGACCGTGGATAGCTTCGGGTCGTCCAGGTATCTCTCCTGCCCCCTTGCCGGGTCATCGTAGGGAGGCAGGGGGTACGCCCCGTCATTTGCGGGTGGAAACACCGGCTTGCTCTTCGCTGCGACGGAAAGTTACGACGTAGTACTCGGAGGAAGGGTCCTGATCGTCGCGCATCCACCACCCTTCCGGTTCCACCACGAGACCAAGGTCGGTGAGGACCTCGATGATTGGTTGCTCTGGGGTGTATCCCTGGTCCTTGACGTCAGGAAGCGTCTTTCCGAACACAACCTCGAGGCCATCAAACGTAAAGGGGTAGGCATCCGGATCCGCCCGCATAAGGGCCTCGCCAGCATGAACAAGCGGTCCCGCGTTCGGAGCGTCCCGCCGAGCTGCACGGCCAGGGTGAGGCCGTGTGGGCGGAGGATCTGGAACAACCAATGTCACCGTCACGACGATGAAATGTAGCAACCTTCTGTGGAGTACATCGTGCCTTGCCCCTTTCGGGGCAATCGGCCGGCAACCCCGCCCGATGCGCGTGAGCGACCTGGCTACTGACCACGGCGTCCGCACACCGGTCCCGACACGCCTCCCGGCTCGTGCTCGCGAGCCTCCTCGACTGGGCCGAGGCCGACCGACCCCTCCCACCTCCACGCTCCCCGAGATCGTGGCTCGCTCCGTGAAGCCCTAGCGGTTCATCGAGCGCCCGACGGCGGCCGCGATCGCGGCCAGCTGCTCCCCCAGCTCGACCATCTCGTGCGGTAAGAGTGCCTGCGCGCCGTCCACCATCGCCGCCTCGGGATCGGCATGCACGTCCACCATCACGGCGTCCGCGCCCGCCGCCACCGCGGCCCGGGCCATGGCCCCGACCAGATGCCGTTTCCCCACGGCGTGCGACGGATCGACGATCACCGGGAGGTGCGACTCGTGCTGCGCCACCGCCATCCCCGCCAGGTCGAGCGTGTTGCGGGTCGATGGCTCGAACGTCCGGATCCCTCGCTCGCACAGGATGATCTCCGAGTTCCCGCGCTGCGCCACGTACTCCGCCGCCTGCAGCCACTCGTCCACGGTCATGGCTAGCCCGCGCTTCAGCATCACGGGCTTGTTCGCCATCCCGACCTCCTTCAGGAGCTCGAAGTTCTGCGCGTTCCGGGTCCCGATCCTGATGCAGTCGGCGACCCGGGCCACGTGCTCCACCTGGTTCAGGTCGACGACCTCGACCACGAACGGCAGGCCGGTACGCCGCCTCACGTCCTCCAGGATCTCCAGTCCCTGCTCCCCCAGGCCCTGGAACGAGTACGGCGAGGTCCTGGGCTTGTACACGTCCCCCCGCAGGATCGTCGCCCCGGCCGCCCGCGCGGCCTCTACGGCGGCCACGGTCTGCTCCTCGTCCTCCACGGCGCACGGGCCGGCGATCAGCGTGAACGTCTCCCGGCCGACGGGCGTCGTGCCCACCTTCACCGTGGTGGTCTCGGGATGGAGGTCGCGGGCGACCATCTTGTAAGGCTTGCCGATGCGGATGACGTGATCCACTCCGGCCATCTGCTTCCAATCGATCGCCTGGAACCGCTCGGTGTCGCCGACCAGGCCAACGATCGTGTGGACGGCGCCGCGCGAGACGAAGGCCTCCCCGCCGACCCCGCGCACCCGCTCGGAGACGGCCTCGATGTCCGCCTCCGTCGCGTCCTGCCTCATCACGACGACCATCCGCGACCTCCTCCGGTGCCCTCACGGCCCCGGGGACGCAACGACCCCGGACCGTCCGCCCGGGGTCCCTGTCGCTCGATCGGCTGCAGGTGACTACGCCGGGCGGAGCCCGCCGTAGGAGAACCAGCCGCCGAAGAACCGCTGCATGTCGCGCTCATGGTGCCCGCCGCGCGGCGGCGATGTCAACACACGGATAGGATGCCCGAACCGATGCCGCTCACCGTGCTCGACCACCCGCTGGCCCACGACCTGCTGGCTCGCCTGCGCGAACGGGACACCGGGCCGGCCGAGTTCCGGAGCCTCACCCGCCGCCTGGGGTGGCTGCTGATCGTCGAGGCCACGCGGGACCTCCTGACGGAGCCGGCGACGATCGAGACCCCGCTCGAGGAGATGAAGGTCCGGCGGATCACCGAGCCCCTGGTCGCGATCCCCGTGCTGCGCGCCGGGCTGGGCCTCCTGGACGCCGCGACCGACCTGTATCCGGACACCGTCGTCGGCTACCTCGGACTCGAGCGCGACGAGGAGACCCTGGAGCCGCGGGACTATTACGCCAAGCTCCCGCCGATGGACGGGCGACGCGCGCTGGTCCTCGACCCGATGCTCGCGACCGGAGGGTCCGGCAGCGCGGCGATCGCCCACGTCAAGGCGCACGCGAACCCCACGTCGATCTCGTTCGTCTGCGTGGTCGCAGCACCGGAGGGAGTGGCGAAGATCGACGCGGACCATCCCGAGGTCCCGATCGTCGCCGGCGCGCTGGACCGCGAGCTGAACGACGTCGGGTTCATCCTGCCCGGTCTCGGGGACTTCGGGGACCGCCTGCACGGCACCGAGTAGAGGCTAGGTCCCGCCAGCTCCCTCGTACGCGCGGCCGGCCGCGGCAGGGGGCCGGACCTTCGCCACGAACCCCGCGATCGCGACGATCGTCACGACGTAGGGGATCATGTTGATGAACTGCTGCGGCAACGCCGAGATGATGGGGGCGTCGCGGAGCCGGAGCGGGATCGCCTGCGCGAAGCCGAACAGGAACGCCGCCACCATGAGCCGCCTCGGGTCCCAGTTCGAGAGGATCAGCGCCGCGAGCGAGATGAACCCCAGCCCGAGGGTCTGACCTTCGCGCCAGTTCTGCACGATCTCGACCGAGAGGAAGGCGCCGGACAGTCCCGCCAGCGCTCCCGAGAGCAGCACCCCCTGCCATCGCAGCGGCGCCACGGCGACGCCCAGGGACCGCGTCGCCTCGGGGTTCTCGCCCGCCGAGCGCAGCCTCAGCCCCCACCTGGTCCTGAAGAGCACGAAGGACACCGGGAAGACGAGCAGGATGGCGAACAGCACCACGGGCGAGAGGTTCTGGAACGCTCGACCGAGCCCCCACGGGATGTCGGACAGGAGCGGGATGTCGACTTTCGGCAGATGCGGTCCCCCCGGGTCGGATTGCGTGGCCTGCTCGAAGAAGACGAACGACAGGAACCGGGCCAACCCGATCGCCACGAGGTTGATCACCACACCGGACACGATGTGATCCACGCGGAAGTTGATCGTGGCGACCGCGTGCACGGAGGCGAACAGGGCACCGCAGAGCATCCCGAAGAGCAACCCCAGCACCACACCGCCGGCGCCCCAGCCGAGCCCGGCCGGGGACGCGTCGGCGAAGAACCGGGCGCCGGCGGCGCCGCTCACCGTCCCGATCACCATCAGGCCCTCGAGGCCGATGTTCACGATCCCCGAACGTTCGCTGAACAGGCCCCCCAGGCCCGTGAGGTACAGGATCGTGAAATAGGTGAAGGCGATCTGGATCGCGGCCCCGATGTCCCCGAGCGCCATCAGCCCTCCCCCGCGGTCTCATCTGCCGGCGCCGCCGTGTCCCGGAGCCCCACCTCGGCGCCCGCGCGCTGCAGCTGCAGCCTCGCCAGCCGTCGTCGGGCGACCTGGTAGACCACCACCACGCAGAAGATCAAGATCCCCTGCAGGATGATCACGAACTCCCTCGGCACGTCGGTCTCGATCTGCAGGGCGGTCTCACCGCGGGAGAGGATGGCCCACAGGACGGCAGCGAACACGATCCCGATCGGGTTGTTCTGCCCCAGGAACGCCACGGCGATCCCGGTGAACCCGAGCTGTGCCTCGTAGTTCTGGACGAGCGCCCCGCGCTCGGCCAGGACCTGCTGCATCCCGATCAGCCCGGCGAGCGCCCCCGAGATCAGGAAGAGCTTGATCTGGACAGCGCCGATCGCGATCCCGCCCGCGCGGGCGGATCCTGCCGAGGATCCGACCGCGCGGGACTCGTACCCGAGGCGCATGCGCCGGATGAGGAACCAGACGAGGACGGCCGCGACGATCGCCATGGGGAAGAGCCATGAGAGGTGGGCCGAGCTCCCGACGCCGAAGAGATGCCCGAGGTCAGGCATCAGCGCGCTCGGGGCGAAGATGTCCGTCCGCAGGTCGACGTTCTGGCCGGGCGGCGCCTTCGTGAACTTCAGGGGGCCGTTCAGCGCGTACGCCACGATGCTCACGGCGACCCCGTTCATCATGATCGTCGTCACGACCTCGTGGGCACCGGTCGTCACCTTCAGGATCGCGGGGACGGCGGCGTAGACCATGCCGCCGAGGCACGCGAAGAGCAGCACGGCCGAGAGATGCAGCAGACCCGGAAGGAAATCGAGGTAGAGCGCCGCCCACGACGCGGTCACCATGCCGACCAGGAACTGTCCCTCGACGCCGATGTTGAAGAGCCCACCCTTGAAGCAGACGGAGACGGCGAGGGCCGCGAAGATCAACGGCGTGGCGATCGACAGGACGGTGCCGAAGCTGGTGACGTCCTTGAAGGCGAACCGCACCATCGCCCCGTACACCGTGACCGGACTCTCGCCGTACAGCACGATGATCAGCGAGCCCACGGCGATGGCGATCGCGAACGCGGACAGCAGGGCGAGACCCTGGCCGACCAGCGATTCCAGCCACGGCGGCCGCGCGCGGGGCGCGGGCAGGGTTGCCACGTCGGTCGCCATCAGCTCGCCGCCTTCACCGCGCGCCCGCCGAGCATGCCGACGCCGATCTCCTCGGGCGGTGCGTCGGGTCCGTACTCGCCGGTGATCCGTCCCTCGTAGAGCGTCACGATCCGATCCGAGAGGGCGTAGATCTCGTCCAGCTCGGCCGAGATCAGCAGCACCGCCCGGCCCGTCTCCTTCTGTGCGAGGATCTGCCGCCACACGAACTCGATCGCCCCCACGTCGAGCCCCCGGGTGGGCTGCGACGCGATCAGCAGCTTCGGATCGGTGTCCAGCTCACGCGCGAGGATCAGCTTCTGCTGGTTCCCCCCCGAGAGCGTGTTCGCCGTCGCGTTGATCGAACGGGTCCGCACGTCGAACCGCCTCACGAGACGGCTCGCCAGCTCCTTGATCTTCTGGATGAACAGGAACCCCAGGGCGGCGGCGAACGGCGGGTCGTCGTGCCGGCCCAGCACCGCGTTCTCCCACACGGTCATGTCGAGCACGAGGCCCTGGTCGTGGCGATCCTCCGGGATGTAGGCGACGCCCGCGTCGCGGATGTCCGCGACGGACCGTCCGCCGATCTCCTTCCCCTCCAGCACGATCGTGCCCGCGGACGGCTTCCGGAGCCCGATCAGCACCTCGGCCAGCTCGCGCTGCCCGTTCCCCTCCACGCCGGCGACCCCGAGGATCTCGCCGGCACGCACCTCGAGATCGATGCCGTGCAGCCGGCCTCCGTGCTCGAGCCCATCGATCCGAAGGACGGGATCGCCGATGTCCACGTCGGGCTTGTCCAGTCGGAAGAGGACGGGCCGTCCGACCATCATCTCGGCGAGCTTGGCTTTCGACGTCTCGGCCGGTGTCGTCTCGCCGACGGCCTTGCCGCGTCGCAGCACCGTGATCCGGTCGGCGATCTCGAGGACCTCGTCCAGCTTGTGGCTGATGAACACGATCGACTTGCCGGCCTCCCGGAGCTTCCGGAGGTTGCCGAACAGCTCCTTCGCCTCCCCCGGCGTCAGCACCGCCGTCGGCTCGTCGAGGATGAGGATGGCCACGCCCCGGTACAAGGCCTTGAGGATCTCGACGCGCTGCTCCTCTCCGACCGAGAGGTCCTCCACGACGGCGGCGGGCCGGACCTGGAACCCGTACGAGGCGGCGAGCTCGCCGACCCGCCGGTTCGCCTCGTCGATGTCGAGGAGCCGACCTCCCTCGTCGCCGAGGATCACGTTCTCGGCGACCGTGAAGGGGTCCACCAGCACGAAGTGCTGGTGGACCATCCCGATCCCGTGCTCGATCGCCACGCGCGGGGAGGAGATCTTGACCTCCTCCCCGTCAACCTGGATGCGGCCGGCGTCCGCCGCGTACATCCCGTAGAGGACGCGCATCAGCGTGGACTTGCCGGCCCCGTTCTCACCGATCAGCGCGTGGACCTCGCCGGGACGCAGGTCGAGCGAGACGTCGTCGTTGGCGACCACCCCCGGGAACCGCTTGGTGATGTGCTCCATCACGACGAGGGGCGGGGGGGGG
>JBIOTM010000207.1:0-7241 GCA_044865955.1 Actinomycetota bacterium
CCCCCCCCCCCCCCCCCCCCGCCTCCGCCTCGCGACGCAACAGCTCCTCGAACGAGGCCATCGCCACCTCGATCTGGGCGTGATCCGGCTGCTGGGTGGTGATCCTCTGCAGCCACATCCCCGGTGCCATCAGGGCGCGCATCAGGAGCGAGCCGGGATACCGTGCGCCCAGCCGCAACGCTTCGTACGAGACGGCGGCGATGATGGGGATCGCGATCACGCGGCTGAGGATCCTCCAGATGAGCGACGGCGTCCCGAACAGCGTGAACACGAAGATCGTGATGATCATCACGATGATCAGGAAGTTGGTGCCGCAGCGGACGTGCTCCTTCGGGTACCGGTCGATCACCTCGGGCTCGAGCTGGTCGCCGTGCTCGAACGCAGCGATCGTCTTGTGCTCGGCGCCGTGGTACTCGAACACCCGGTGGATGTCCTTCGTCCTGCCGATGAGCCACAGGTAGGCGACGAAGATCGCGACGCGGAAGACGCCCTCGCCCATCAGCGTGAGGATCCCGGCGTTGCCCGACCGTCGCTCGAACCAAGCGAACAGGGTCGCCGGTCCGATGATGAAGATCCCGACGAAGAGCGCCAACGCGAGCACGATCGACAGCATCACCTGGCGGGGGGTGAGCCGGTCCTCTTCCTCGAGCGATTGGTTGGACGAGATCATCAGGGCCCGCATCCCGATCGCGAGCGACTGCCCCAGCACGATCACCCCGCGGAGGAACGGTTTCCCGAGGAAGGGGTAGCGCAACACGATCGAGTCGATCTCGTGGGACTCGACGTGGACCGACTCGTCCGGTCGCCGCACGGCGACGGCCCAGAAGCCGGCGCCCCGCATCATCACGCCCTCCACGACGGCCTGGCCGCCGTAGAGGTGGCTGCGCGGCGACGCGGCCGCCGGTGCCTCCTCCGCCACGGCTCCGGTTAGCCCTGCTGCGCCTGCTGTGCCGCCTGCGTCTTGGCGTACCGGCGCTGGAAGCGCTCGACCCGGCCGCCCGCGTCCACGAACTTCTGCTTGCCCGTGTAGAAGGGGTGGCAGTTCGAGCACAGCTCGGCCCGGATGTCGCTCACCGTGGAGCGGGTCTGGAACGTGTTCCCGCACGAGCAGTGCACGTTCGCGATCTGGTATTCGGGGTGGATGCCTTGCTTCATCTCGTCTCCTCGTCCGCCTCCCAGGGTAGCCAGGCCGGGAGCGTCCCGACCTAGCCGCCCGACGGCGCCTTCGCGATCTCTTTCAGGAACTGCTCGTTGGACTTGGTGGCCCGGATCTTGTCCACGAGCAGCTCGAGCGCCGCGCCCACGTCGAGCGCGTGGAGCACCCGCCTGAGCTTGATGACCAACGCGAGCTCCTCGGGCGGCAGGAGCAGCTCCTCCTTCCGGGTGCTCGAGGCGTCCACGTTGATCGCCGGGAACAGGCGCTTCTCCGAAAGGGAACGATCGAGACGGATCTCCATGTTCCCGGTTCCCTTGAATTCCTCGAAGATCCCGTCGTCCATCCTCGAACCGGTCTCGATCAGGGCGCTCGCCACGATCGTGAGCGATCCGCCCTCCTCGATGTTGCGCGCCGCCCCGAAGAACCGCCGGGGCGGGTACAGGGCCGCGGAGTCGATGCCCCCCGTCAGGATCTTGCCCGAGGCGGGCATCGACAGGTTGTAGGCGCGGGCGAGCCGCGTGATCGAGTCGAGGAGGATCGCGACGTCCTTCCCGGACTCGGCGAGTCGCCTGGCCCGCTCGAGCACGAGCTCCGTGACCTGGATGTGCTGGTCGGTCGGCTTGTCGAAGGTCGAGTAGACGACCTCGGCGGCCTGGACGGTTCGTTGCCAGTCCGTGACCTCCTCCGGACGCTCGTCGACCAGGAGGACGATCACGTGGGTCTCCGGGCTCGAATTGATGATCCCGTTCGCGATCTGCTTCAGGACCGTGGTCTTCCCCGCCTTCGGGGGTGAGACGACCATGCCCCGCTGACCCTTGCCGATCGGCGCGACCATGTCGATGATCCGCTCCGTCACGGCCGTCGGACCCGATTCCAACCGGAACCGCTCGTCCGGGAACAGCGGTGTGAGCTTGTCGAAGTTCGGGCGTTCCTTCGCCGCCTCGACGTCCATGTCGTTGACCTTCTCGACTTCGAGCAGCGCCCAGTACTTCTCGTTGTCCTTCGGCTGGCGCACCTTGCCGGTGATCACGTCCCCCTTGCGGAGCTGATGCTTCCGCACCTGGGACATGGAGACGTAGATGTCCTCCGGTCCCGGCAGGTACCCGGACGTCCGCATGAAGCCGTAACCGTCCGGCAGGAGGTCGAGGATCCCGGATGCGGACGGAGCCGTCTTCAGCGCTTCGATGCGCTCCTGCTCCTCGCGTTCCCGCCGTTCCTCGCGCATCTGCCGACGCTCCTCGCGCGTGGGCCGGCGCCTGCGGTTCCGCAGATCGCCTCGCTCGCCGCGGTCCGCGCCCTGCGGGCGCGGACCGCCGGGCCCGACCTGGCCGGGGCGGTCGTCCGGCCGGCGCTCGGCGCCGTCCGGCCGCCGGTCGCTCTCCGTCGGTCGCTCGTCGGAGGGTGCCGGACGCGATCCCTCGCCAGGAGCGTCGGTCGAACCCGTCGTGGGTTCGACCGTGGCGATCGCGCTCCCACGACCGGCGGCGTCTCCGCCGCCGGGACGCTCTCCGTTCAAGGAGGCTTCGACGATGGCGTCGATCAGCCCCGACTTGCGAAGCCGCTGGGTCCCTTCGATCCCCATCGTCTGCGCGATCTGTTGCAGCTCTGGGAGGAGCTTCCCCTCCAACGCGCTGCGGTCCATGGTGTCCATCGGTTGCCCCGCCTCTCTTCCTCTCAGGGTCGTTCGTCGATCTCGGTCAGGACCGTTCGGCCTGGAGCTTCCGCCAGTCGGCGAGGAATCGTTCCAGTCCGGAATCGGTCAGTGGATGCTTCACGAGCTTCGTGAAGACGTCGTATGGCATCGTGGCGATGTCCGCCCCGGCCAGCGCGGCCTCGACCACGTGCATCGGATGGCGCAGGGACGCCGCCAAGACGTTGGAGGCGTATCCCTGCACCGCGTAGATCTCGCAGATGTCGCGCAGGACCTGCATCCCGTCGGAGCCGACGTCGTCGAGCCGCCCCAGGAACGGCGACACGCAGTACGCGCCGATCTCCGCCGCCAGGATCGCCTGCGCCGGCGAGAAGACCAGGGTGACGTTGATCCGGATCCCCTCGGCTGCGAGGCGCTTGCCGGTCTCCAGCCCGGCCGGCGTCATCGGGACCTTGACGACCGCGTTGGGCGCCATCCCCGCCAGCCGCTGCCCTTCCTCGAACATCGGCTCTGCCTCGAGCTCGGTGGTCTCCAGGGAGATGTCGCCCTCGACCTCCGCGAGGATCTCCTTCCAGACGGCCTCGGGATCGTCGTTCTCCTTCGCGACGAGTGACGGGTTCGTCGTGACGCCCGACAGCACCCCCCACCGGTTGATCTCCCGGATCTCGTCGATGCTCGCGGTGTCCAAGAACAGTCTCATGCGGTCCTCCCCTGCTGGCGCTGCTCCTCGGCCTGCTGGTCGGCGCGCGCGGTCGCTCGGTCCATGACCACATCGAGCACGGCCGACATCGCCTGATCGAAGCTGTGGTTCGCGACGATGGGCACCCCGTGGGACAACGCCTGGCTCTTGATGTAGCGCTGCAGCCTCCTGATGTTGCCGAAGTGGGTCGCGTACCGCTCGGCGGGCCTGACCCCGGTCTCCCTGGCCGCGAAGTGGTTCAGGTGACGGCTCTCCTCCTCCACCTCGATCACCATCGGCACGGGGACGATCCGATCGCCGTGCGCCACGGCATCGAAGAAGCCCGGCACCACGTGGACACCCTCGATCACGATACTCGTCCCGTCGGCGGCGGCCCGCTGGATGAGGGCCTCGATCCCGACCGAGACGGCGGCCGCCTGCTCGCGGAAGCCCGCGACGAGCGCGTCCGAGCGCCGCGTCGGCTCCCGGACGACCTCGTCGGTCTGGAACGAGGAGACGTGGAGCGTGGGCATCAGCTCCGCCGAGAGCATCGACCGCATGACCTCGCGGATCGAACCGTCGGTCGCGACCACCCGGACGATCCCGAGGCGGTGCGCGAGGTGCGTGGCGATCGTCGACTTGCCGACACCCGTCGCCCCGCCGATCAGGATCACGAGCGGCACGTCGAGCCGCTCCACCTGCTGCCACCGCACGAAGTTCGTCGCGTACCGATCGCCGGCGAGCTCGCGGATCGTGTCCAGAGCGAGATCGGAGAGCTCCTGGCTCGTGATCGACGAGCGCCCCTCGTCGAGCAGCCGGAGCTCGATCGACTCGGCCACCTCGTACGAGCGATACGCCGACAGGCCCGTCACCATGACCTGCGACGCCATCAGGCCCTTGGAGTAGGGCAGGCCGTCGCGGTCGGTGATCGCGATGTGCGGTGTCTTGTCTCTGGTCATCGTTCCGGCTTCACCGTTGCGGCATCATGGACGGTTGCGAGCTCTGCTCAGCGCGAGGTCGATCGCGCCGCCGAGCGCGGCGTCGACGTCCGGGGATCCCTCCACGGCCTCTGCGCGATTGTCCACGAACACGACCTCCGCCCCCCGGTCGAGGGCCATTGCCGCCCCTGTATCGACGGCCGCGGCCTTCAGTTCCGTGAGGAGGACGTCGTATCCCTGGGCGGCATCGAGGTCTTCCATCAGGCCGGCGCGATCCGCCAGCCGAACGCTCCATCCCACGACCCTGCACCCGTGGTCGGCTTCGAGGCGTCCGACGAGCCTCTCGACGACCGTCGCGGGGGCAGTCGTGGCGAAGAACACTTCCTTGCCCCGAACGTCTTCCAGCGGTACCGGAGCGAAATCCGTCACGATCAACGACGCATCGTCCAGATAGCGCCGGACATGGGAGCGGAGCTCGGAAAGGTTCTCGGGCCCGGATGGGCCGGCTGCCATGGTAACAACCACCAGGTCCGACCGCAAGAGTCGGTAGGGCCCCAGGTATCCCCCCAGGTACTCGGCCGGGACGGTCGCCGACACGACGAGGACGGCGGCGTCCCACGGCACCGGGGGGATCGCCGCTCCGCTGCCCTCCAGGAGGACCAGGCCGGGACCGAGGGAGGCCGCCAGCTCGGCGGCCTCCCGGACGTTGGACACGTACGGAGCGCCGGCGAGCCCGCCGCCGGCACGCCGGGCCCCGACCGTGGTGACCCCCGTCGTGACCGCGTCCTCCAGGTAGTCGGACGCCGCGTGCTGCCCGTCGCGGGCCAGAGCCACGAGCCGGGCGAGGTCGATCGAACCGGCCTCGGCGATCGTGGGCTCGGGCGGCCCGCCCCGGCCCATCGCGACCACCACGGGTTCGAGACCGCGGCGCGCGGCCAACCGCGCCGTCGTCCCGGCGATCGCTGTCTTGCCGGTCCGCTTGCCGGTCCCGATCACCGCGAGGGCCGGCGCTGCGATCGGCGGCCCGTCGGGGGGCGGGTCCAACCGGAAGTCCGACCCGACGTACGGGATCCCGGCGACGAGGGCGACCGCGGCGAGCTCCATCCGCTCGCGGTAGCCGAGCACCGGCTCGTCGGAGAGGTCCAGGACGATCTGGGGGGCCAGCTCGGCGATCGCCGCCCGGAGCGCGGCGGCCCGATCCTCGCCTGCGACGCGGACCGGCACACCGAGCTCCGGCGCCGACCCGCCGGCGGCGAGCTTCTCCGTCCCCCCCACGAGCACCGCGGCCACGACCTCGTGGCCGCGCTGCCCCGCGGCCTCCAGCGCGGACCTCGTCACCGGTGGGTAGTGCTCACCGTCGACGAGGACGAGCGTGCGCATGTCGAACTCCTCCGTCGGGTGCGGGCGGGGCCGGTCAGGTGGGCCGGTCACTCGCCGCTTGAGCGGCTTCCTGCACGAGCCCTTCACCCTCGCGCTGCATCTGGGTGCCGGTGGCGATCGCGACCCGCGCCATCTGCTGGCGCTCGCCGAAGGGGAACTTCCGGAGGATCGTGACCTCCCCGCGATCGAACTCGAGCACGTTGTAGCAGGGCTTGGTATGCCCCCGCACGCGGAGCGACGAGCACGTGCCGGCGCTCGCGAGGTACATGTCCTCGAGCCTCCAGACGTAGGGGACGTGCTTGTGCCCGGCCAGGACCACGTGCACCCCCGAGTGCACGAGCACCTCCAGGAGATCGCCCGCATCCATCACCGTGCTCCGCTCCCGTCCGGTGCCGGGGATCGGGATCAGGTGGTGATGCAGCACGAACACCTTCAGGCTCGCCGGCTGCGAGAACTCCCCGCGGATCCATTCGTAGTGGCCGCGTCCCACCATCCCTTCGTTCAGGTCGGGCTCGCTGGAGTCGGCTCCCACGATCCGGATCCCGTCCACGTCCACCGACCAGTTGCGAGCCCCGATCAGCTCTTCGAAGTGCACGTAGCCGACGTTGCGAGAGTCGTGGTTGCCCGGGATCGTGAAGAGGGGCGCCTGGATGCGTTCGGCGTAGGACAGCCACGCCTGGTACTCCTGACGGTAGCCGTCGGTGGTCAGGTCGCCGCTGCAGATGACGGCATCGGGCTGCAGTTCATTGAGCTCCTCGATCACCCGATGGAGCATGTTCGGCACGAAGTGAGGCGAGCCGACGTGCGGGTCGGAGATGTGGGCGATCGTGACCACGTCGGCAGTCTATGGCGTGCGACGATAGCCGTCCGTGACCTTCCTGGACGTGGTCCTCCTCGCCCTGCTGGTGCTCTCCGCCTGGGGTGGGTACCGGCGAGGCGCCCTCCTGCAGGTGATCGGGCTGATCGGGCTCGTCGTCGGGTTCGTCGTGGGCGCGTGGCTCGCGCCGCACACGGCCGCGCTGGTGCGGTCCGATCCGGCGAAGGCGTCGGTGGCCCTGGGGACGGTGTTGCTGCTCGGCGCGGCCGGCGATGCGCTCGGATCGGTGCTCGGCGTGAAGCTCAGACGGCGGGCACACGGCACGCATTTCAAGACCGCCGACGCGGTCGGCGGTTCCGCGATGTCGGTCGCAGCCCTGGTCCTGGCGATCTGGTTCCTCGGACTGAACCTGGTGACCGGCCCGTTCCCGTCGATCGCGCGGACCCTCCATCGATCCGCGGTGATCCGGGTGGTGGACGCGGTGCTGCCTCCCCCGCCGGTCCTGTCGGCGCAGCTCGGGAACGTGCTCGACTTCCTCGGGTTCCCGGACGTGTTCTCGGGGCTCCCGCCACCGCCCGCGGAGCCGGTGCCGCAGCCGTCGCAGGGGCGCGCCGCGCGGG
>JBIOTM010000208.1:0-5935 GCA_044865955.1 Actinomycetota bacterium
CCCCCCCCCCCCCCCGCGGCCGGCGACCGCTCCCCCCGTGGGCGGATCGCCGACGCTATTTCTGCGGGTTGATGCAGAGCGTGAACTGCTCGTCACCGAACAGGAACGTGGCGCAGTTGCCCGCGACCGACCGCAGCTCGAAGCGGCCGGACGCGAACCGTTCCCCGATGCCCACGTCGAAGACCGTGCCATCGACCTCGACCTGGACGCGGGTGGCGCCGTCCCGCTGGAAGATGTCCAGCAGGACCACCGTCGAGCCGCCGACGTTCTGGCTCGAGCCGCCGCCCGGCGCGGTGGGGCTCCCCGTCGGGCTGCCGGTGGGGCTACCGGTGGGGCTGCCGGTGGGGCTGCCGGTGGCGGTCGGGGAAGGCGAGGGAGAGAGCGCAGGCGGCACGGAGAACGGGTCCCGCCCGGTGAAGTTCTGGATCGGAGGCCCACCACCCGGGGAGGGACTGGGCGAGCCGCCCCCCGGCGTCGTCGGCGGAAGTGGAGGGAACCCCTCCTCGCCGCCGCCCAGCAGCGAGAAGAGCACGAAGCCCGCGATGAGCACACCCATCACGATGCCGCCGATCGTGACGGTCCTGCGATCTCTCTCTGATAGCGCCATGCCTCAGGCCCCCGGGATCGCTCCCTGCTCGGTGGGACCGGGTTCCGATCCCGGTCCCGAGCTCACATCGCTCGTGTACAGCGTGATCGTCGCGGCGAACGTGAGACCGGTGACGTCCTCGCCGGCGGGGGCGAGGTCGATCGACTGCACGGTCGCCGCCCTCGGAAGGGTCTCGATCGAGTACAGGTAGTCGACCACCGCGAAATACGAGCCCTCGCCGCTGGCGGAGACCGAGATGCTGGAGAACTCCGCACCCTCGGTGAGCGTCGGCGTCGCGGGCGTGAGGCTCAGCACCTGCACCCCTGAGGTCGTCGCCGCGTTGCGCAACAGCAGGATCATCCCGGGGAGGTCCGCCGTCGGCGGTACCTGGCGGTCGACCTCGCGGATCTCCGCTTCGTTCTGGGGTGCCTCCTCGCGCGCCTCCTCCAGCGCGGTGAGCTGCGAGCTCAACGTCTGTTGCTTCGCCTGCGCCTCCTCCAGCTCGGCCTGGGCCTCGGTGACCTGGCCCATCTTGGGGAGGACGAGGAACAGGACCAGGAGCAGAGCCACCGCGGCGGCGGCCACGCCGACGATGACCGGTGCCTGCCTACCCCGCATCGGTCGCCCCACCCGCTTGGCGCCCACGTTCGGTCACGACGGCCTCGGTGAGATCCACTCCGGACGTGTAGGTGATCGGCCCGGTCTCCGGATCCGCGATCGACGTGATCCACGGGTTCACCCAGCCACGGACCCGCTCGAGGTGCGTCAGCCACGATGCCAGGGTGTCGTAGTCCAGCGCGAGTCCCGAGACGTCGATCCGGCCGGTCAGGAGCGTGGTGCCGCCCGTCGTCGGGGCGGGCTCCTGCGCAGCGGCCGTCATCGAGGTGAGCGCGGCGGTCGACGGGATCACCCTCGAGACGTCCATCAGCAGCCCAGAGAACGAGATCTCGTTCGCGAACACCGAGTTCAGGAGCTCCTGCTTGGCCTGTGCCCGCGCCCGGAGCTCGTCGAACTCCCGCAACGCGTCGATGTCCTTCTGGAGGCTCGCGTTCGTCCGTTCCTGCTGCTCGATGTCGCTCCGGACGCCGCCGAGCTTCCCCACCTGCAACAGGTAGAAGAGGAGGATGAGCACGATCACGCCCACGCCGGCGAGCGCGACCACCCCGGCCATCCGCCGTTGGCGCTGCGCCGCCAGGATCTCGGGGGGAAGGAGGTTGACCTCGCTCATGACCTCCCTCCCCACGGGATCGCCAGACCCACGGCGGTCGCCAGGACCGGTTCGGCCTCCGCCTGCGCGTCCTCGGACAACGAGAGCTGGGAGCCGACACGGCTGAAGACCCGTCCGGGCTCGACCGTCACGGGGATCCGCTGACGGAGGATGTCGAGGAACCCCGCGAGCTTCGAGCCGCCACCCGACACCAGGAGCCGGTCGATCCGAGCGCCCTGGGTCTGCGCGGCGTAGAACTCGAGCGACGAACGGATCTCGTCGACGAACTGCGTCGCGCGCTGCATCGCGATGTCCCGGACCTGATCCGGTGTCACGTCGACCTCGGGGACCGTCTCGCCTCGCTTGAGGCGTTCGGCCACCTCGTCCTCGACCGACAGCGCCCGCGCGATCGCGACCGTGATGTCTCGGCCCCCGGACGGCAGGATCCGGACGAACCGGGTCTCGCCCCCGGAGTGCACGACGATGTTCGTGACGTGGGCCCCCACGTCGACGACCGCCTCTCCTCCGGCCTCGAGCTCCATCCCGGCCCCCACCGCGCCCACGGCGCGGACCATCGCGAACGGCACCAGGTCCAGGCCCATCGGCTCGAGCTTCGCGCCCGTCGCCGCGGCGACCAGCGTCTCGACCATCGCCTTCTGGGCCGCCACGAGGAGCATGCGCAGCATCTGTCTGCCGTCGATCTCGACCTCGTCGATCACGTGGAAGTCCAGCACCGCCTCGTCCACCGGCATCGGGATGAACTCCTGCACCTGGAAGCCGAGCGACTGCCGGAGCTCCTTCTCGGGCATCGCCGGGAGCGCGATCTCCCGGACGACCACCCGCTGGTTCCCCACGCCCATCCAGACCCTCTTCGACTTGAAGCCGCCGCGGGTCCAGAGCTCACGGAGGGCGTCGGCGACCGCCTCCACGTCTCGAACCTCGCCGTTCTCCACGGCGCCCGCCTGCAACGGCACCTGGGCGGCGCGGACCACCGACGGCGGCGCCCCCTCGGTCAGCTCAGCGGCGCGGACCGCGGTCGACCCGACGTCGAGCCCGATCCTCGTCTTCGGCACTACCCGTCCTCCACCCGGACCGACCGGTCCTCCAGGAACCGCTCGAGGTCACCCTCGAAGATGCGATAGCCCTTCCCCACCCGGAGCGCGGGGAGCTCGCCGGCCTTGATGAGCCGGTACACCGTCATATTGGACACGCGCATCGCGGAGGCCACTTCGGCCACGGTGAAGAGACGTCCCGTGACGAACGCCCGCGACTCGGTCATTCACGCTCCTCCCGGTGTGACACATGTGGCACACGAGGCACATCTGTCACACTGAGTGATCAGAAGCACAGACACCTCTTTGAGTGTGCTCACGAAACACCAGGGGTGGAACGAAGTCAAACATCTCCACGCCCGTGGCCGTACGGCGGTGGCGCTAGAGGAATCGGCCGATGTACCACGCCGCGATGGGCGCCCCCCAGAGCCCCGCCACGACCGAGCCGGCGGCCAGATACGGCCCGAACGGGATGGCGCTCTTCCGATCCTTGCCCATCGCGAGCGCGGCCAGCCCGCCGAGACCGCCGAGCACGATGGCGGCGCCCGCCGCGACGCCGACGAACCGCAGGCCCAGGGACCCCAGCACCAGCCCGATCAGGGCCGCCAGCTTCACGTCCCCCATCCCCATCCCTCGGGAGACCGCGGCGACGACGAAGAGGATCCCTCCGAAGAGGGCGAGGCCGATCAGCCCTCTCCCCGGGTCCGCCGCGTCGCCGACGACCCGGGCGAGCACGATGGCGGCGGCGAAGAGCCCCAGCGCCGGATACGTGAGCCGGTTGGGGATGATCCGGTGCCGGACGTCGATCAGCGCGATGCCCGGCATCAGCGCGAGCAGCCCCCCGACCAGCACCGCCCGCCACGGGTTCGGGTACACGATCGCCGCCAGCACGACGACGGCGGCCGTGGCGACCTCGATGGCCGGGTACACCACGGAGATCCGCTCACCGCAGTGTCGGCAGCGCCCTCGGAGCAGGAGCCACGAGAGCACGGGGACGTTGTCGCGAGCACCGATCTCGGCCCCGCATCCCGGGCACCGGGACCGCGGCCGGACCACCGACTCACCCCGCGGCAACCGGTGGACCGCGACCGTCATGAAGCTCCCCACCACCAGTCCGAAGGGCAGGGCGACGAGCGCGCGGAGCCAGGCGTCGCTCACGTGCGCGACACTACCCCCGGCGTGCTCGCGAGCCCGGAGGCGTTGACCAGGCCCGGCGCGGGCCGGCCAGACGATCCCGTTGGCGGAACGGCTGGCCTCAGCCGCACCAGGGGAGCGCGTCGGGGTTGGCGCGGATCCACGCGATCATGTCGCCGACCGCTCCGGGCTCCGACTGCGCGAGGCCCATGAACGCCGTGTGCAGCTGCTGCACACTCGTCCCGACACAGTTCGTGGGCCCGCCCTGCGCAACGGCCGCCCCGGGGATGCCGATCACGACGACCAGGGAAAGAGCGACCGCGAGCCTCCGAGTCCTCTTCACGTGAACCCCTTTCATCGACCGTCGTTTCCCTACAGATGTCGTCCCTACAGATGTCGGCAGAACGTGGGCGGGAACTTGAACGCCCAACGGTCCTTGATCTGGCCGAGCGACCTAGGCCGGGATCTCGCGGAGGTACTGGACGTTCTGCCGGAACCCGGTCACGGTCGTCAGACCCGGAACGAACACGGGGACGTAGTTGAGGGTGGTCTGGTTGCTCGCGGTGACCGGCGCTCCGTAGATCTGGCCGTTCATCGCGTTCAGGTTCGCCAGCGTGACCGTGGACGGCGTGTAGATGAACACGTCGAGCCGGTTCGGCGCGACGAGGTTGTTGAACTCGACCTGGTTCGAGGTGGAGATCGCCTTCCCGCCGGCCGCGGAGCACGTCGTGCCGCTGACCGCGATCAGGAAGAGGGCGTGGTTCCCGCCGACCGACTGGAAGATCGGGTGGTTGCTCATCGAGATCCCGCAGTCGGCCAGGACCGCGACGTTGCCGGGCAGGTACACGGTGTCGCCGCTCCCGAACGCCAGCGGGCACCCGGTGCTCCCCTGGATCCGGACGACGTAGTTGTAGTTCACGCCTCCCACCGGCGTGGGCGGCAGGTTGGCCGGGTTCGTCATCCAGGTCTTGGCCGCGGTGCAGCTCGTGAACGCCGCGCCGCTCGCGAGCTGGTAGCCCGCGTTCGTCCACTTCGACAGGTCGTAGGCGAGGTTCGGCAGGGCCTGGGAGGGCGGGTTCGCGAGCCCGCTCGTGTTCGGCGACGAGGTGCCTTGGATCCGGGCGGTGTCCGCGATCGTGGTCTTGGCCTTCGCGTCCCCGTAGATCACGGCCGGGTTGCTGATCGTGATCGAGCCATTCGTCGAGAAGACGTCGTCGTTCACGACCCCGTTGTTCATCGTGACCGAGTTCAGGGCCCACATCGTTCCGTCGACGATCGCGCTGTTCGAGAAGGTCACCGATCCCTGCACGTAGAGGTTCCCCGAGAACGACTGGTTGTTCGACACGATGAGGTTGCCGTTCACGTAGGCATCCGCATCGCTGCCGTTGAACCCGTTGAGCGTCAGCTTCTGGCTGAGGTTCGTGTTGCCGTTCGACAGCAGCGCCGCCGTCGTCCCCCCGTACACGGGGATCAGCTGTGAGTACGACTCCATCGTCCGCGCGGCGCCGCTGGGCGCCTGCCCGGTCGAGGTGATCCGCACGGCGGTCGGGACGGAGCCGCTCGGGGGCGGACAGCTCATCGTCGCTCCCGACGCGTTGTAGAACTGGATCGTCGCCTGGTAGACGGCCTCGTTCGGCCCGGTCGCGACGCTGGACTCGATCGAGCAGTGGATCGTGTCGAGGGCGTTCTGCTCGCCGCCGTTCAGCAGCCCGGAGAGGTACGCGTAGTAGTCCTTGACCCCGGCCTCCGAGGCCGTGACGGACAGGAGCCGCCGCCGGTCGAACGAGCTCTGGTCGACGTTGTGGATCGCGAGCCGCACGACGAAGACGCTCAGCAGCAGCACCACGAACGTGACCACGAGCGCGAGCACCATCGCGATCCCCCGCTCGTCGTCCCGGATCTTCCTCAACATCGGTCCGTTCCTTTCGATCGTCGGGGTCAGCACGCGTCGGACAG
>JBIOTM010000209.1:0-2216 GCA_044865955.1 Actinomycetota bacterium
GGCTACGTTCGCTCGCTTCCGCTCGCTCACTTCTCGAGCCCCCGCACCCCGATCACGGCGGGGGCTACGTTCGCTCGCTTCCGCTCGCTCACTTCTTGAGCCCCCGCACCCCCGTCATTCCGAGGCCTCCCGCTCCTGGCCCTGCTCCTCGGACAGGAGCCGTCGGGCCCGCAGGTCGAACCACGTCCCCGCCGGGAGCGAGTGCACGACGGCGCCCGAGACCATGATCGGCCGGTGGCCCTTGGCCTGGTGGGCGTCGGTCACGACGTGCGATCCGTCGAGCACCGTCACCGCCCCTCGCCCGATCACCTCGATGGTCCCGTCCGCGTGCACGATCGCGCAGGTGTCCTCGTCCAGGCCGATCCCCACGAGGGACGGGGACTGGGCCACGACCGCGAGCAGACGGCCGAACCGGCCCCGCTGCTGGAAGTGCTGGTCGATCACGATGCCCTGGACGAGCCCGAGACCGGCCGCGAGCTGCGCCATGCGGGTCTTCGGCGTCTCGCCCGAACGCCCGAACGCCATCATGTGCGAGGTCAGCGCGCTCGCGCCGGCGGACGTGCCGGCCACCACGGCGCCGCGGTCGTGCGCCTGGTAGATCCCGTCGGCCAACCGGGTCCCGGCGACCACCGAGGACAGGCGGAGCTGGTTCCCGCCCGTCAGGAACACGCCCGTCGCGTCGGCCAGGGCGCGCGCCGTCTCCGGATCGTTCGCCTCCGAGCGCTGCTCGGGACGCAGACCGGTCACCCGGGTCGTGCCCAGACCGGCGAGGAGCTGGCGATAGCGCTCGGTGGCCATGTCGCCGAGGGAGGACGCCGTCGAGATGACCACCACGTGTCCGCGCTCGCCCCCCGCCGCCTCGGAGAACCTCGACAGGATCACCTTGTCGCGGACCTTGTCCTCGGCGCCGCCGATCAGCATCACCGGCCCGGCCGAGAGCGGCCGGATCGAGGCGGGACGTGCGGCGTCGTTCGAGGTCACGATGCCGAAAGTGTAGACCCGGGGACGCGCGGACCCGTCGCTTCAGTGCTGCTTGTGACTCCGTTCGTGGTCGCCGGGGGCACGCAGGACGAGGCGGTCGTGCGGTTCGACGACGTCGACGGTTCCCTCCAGGCCGGGTTCGACCAGGAGCTCGAACCCGTTCCCGGCGACGAGGACGTCCCCCTCGGGAGGCTCGTCCGTCAGGGTGAACTCCACCCCGTTCCCGCTCCGGTGCAGGCGCACCGTGACCTCCGGGTTGAAGCGGCGCGCCGCGGCGTGGGTTCGCTGCAGGATCTCGGTCGCCCAGTCGGTGAAGGCGATCGCCATGTGGGCATGGTACGGATCTCGCCGCTGCGAGGACGGGCCCACACAGCGTCTCGAGGAGCTAGTCCCCGATCCGGGGAGGTCGCCCTCGAAGATCGGTCCGTGCGAACCAGTCCCGCCCGTCCCGTGAATCGCGTCCGAACGCGACGGCGGCGACCCACAACGCCACCACCGCCGCGACCGTCACCACCTCGCCGATCGAAACCATGAGCCGCACCTCCTTCAGGCCGTCCGGAGCAGCCGGGCGCGGACCCTCGAGAAGCGTTCGCGGATCTGCGGACGCCCTCGCCGGCCACGCGGCGGTCGGAGCTGTGCCGGCGTCACCCGGTGCTCCGGAGCCGTGATCGCCATCAGCCGGTCGATCCGATCCCCGGCCAGGATCCCGACGATCAACGGGTGCATGGGCACCTCCCTGTTCGAGCCCCCTCCGAGCCTCTGGCGCCCGAGCGCGACCTAACCTGCCAAGGAGTATATGAAGGTTACAGTAACCCGTCAACCTGGTTCGCCGGTGTATCATGAGGGGCGAGATGTTCGACATCCGTGAGCACGACAACACGGCGCCCGCGCCGGGCGACCTGGAGCTGGTCCAGCGCTTCATGAACCTGCACGAGCACGCCCCGGGCAAGGATGGCGACCTTCCGCCCTCGCGAGAGATGATCCGGGACTACCTGCGCGATCGAGGCCTCCTCGAGAAGGCCGCGTCGTTCTCCGACGCCGATCGGGAGACGGCCCTCGAGCTTCACCGCGCGCTCCACGCGAAGGTCCGCGCCAACCTCGGAGCGCCGATGCGCGAGGCCGACGTCGCGACGATCGACGAGGCGGCCCGGCGTGCCGGCCTCCACCCGCACTTCGCCCGGGGCGGTCCGGTTCTCGTGCCGACCGAAGAGGGCGCGACCGGGGCGCTGGGCCGC
>JBIOTM010000210.1:0-4189 GCA_044865955.1 Actinomycetota bacterium
GTGCATCATGGCACGCGATGGCCGGACCCGAAGAGGCGCTGCGCGTCGAGACGATGAAGGGGCCGGTGTCGGCCCGCTACGCCCGGCCGTCGTCGCCGTCGGCGACCATCGTGGTCGCGCACGGCGCCGGCGCCGGCATGGAGCATCCCTTCATCGCCGGGTTCGCGCGCGCCTGCCTCGAGGAGGGCCTGGCGGCCCTGCGGTTCAACTTCCCGTTCATCGAGCGCGGGCGCCGCTCGCCCGACGCGGAAGCGGTCCTCCGCGACGCCTGGCGGGCGGCCTTCGACACGGCCTCGGCGCGCTCGGCCGGCGAGCCGGTCTGGGCGAGCGGCAAGTCGCTCGGGGGCAGGCTGGCGTCGATGTGTGTGGCCGACGGAGGGATCGACGCCGCCGGACTCGTGTTCCTCGGCTACCCGCTGCACCCGCCGGGGAAACCGGAGCGGATCCGGGACGAGCACCTGTACCGGACCGAGGTGCCGATGCTGTTCCTGCAGGGCACGGCCGATCCCTTCGCCACGACAGCGCTCCTCGAGGGGATCGTCTCGACGATCGGCGACCGCGCCCGCCTGATCCCGTTCGAGGGCGGCGGGCACTCGTTCGAGGTCCGGGGGCGCAAGCGCGATCCGCGCGAGGTGGGCGCCTCCCTCGCGCCGTACGCGGCGGCGTTCATCCGGGAGCATCGCTGATGCCCCGGAGGAACCGCCGCGACCCGGGCCTCGTCGACGCGCGCGGGGTGGCGAGGCCACGGTCGGCGGCTCCGTCCTGGGCCGCGCTCCCCGGCCACGACGTCCGGCAGGTGAGCGGAGAGAAGGAGTATCGCTGCCCGGGCTGCGACCACCTCGTCCGGGCCGGCACCCTGCACCTCGTGGTCGTGCCGAACGAGACTCCCGACGAGCGGCGCCACTGGCACCTCGAGTGCTGGCGGAGGGAGCTCCGACGGATCGGTCGGTACCGCCCTCCGGCTTGACCGATGACGTCCGTGCCCGGCCTCGGCCGGACGCCGTCATACACCGACCGCTACCATCAGCCCATGGCCGAGCGGGAGCCGGCGCGTGCTCGTCTGTGGGAGACCGGTGGGCGCTGGTTCGCTCACGTCATGGACGTTCCCGCGTACATCGAGGTCACCGGCACGAGCCGCGAGAGCTGCCTCGATGAGCTTCGCAAGGTGACCGGCGACGACGTCGACCTCCTGGTGGAGATCGTCCCTGCCGTGGTCGGGGTGGCCGAGGCGGCCGAGATCATGGGGTGGGACAAGCGGCGGGTGATCACCTACATCGACCGCGGCTCGTTCCCGGAACCGCTCACCGCGCTGGCCTCGGGACGCATCTGGCTCCGGGAGGACGTCGAGGACTACGCCGCCACGTGGCGGGCCACCCACCCGGTGAAGCGGGTGCCCTCCTCCAGGTGACCGGGCGCGTCCTGTACCTGATCCGTCACGGGCAGTCCGACTTCGCCTGGGACGGAGACCCGTTCATCACCTCGCGGGGGGACCAGTGGGACCCGCCGCTGTCCGACGAGGGGCGCGAGCAAGCGAGGCTGCTCTCACGCCGTCTGCTGGTGATGGAGCTGGATCCGTTCGTCGTGTACTCGTCCCCCCTCCGCCGCGCGGCCGAGACGGCCACGGCCTTCGGCCGGGAGGCCGGCGCGGAGGTCTCCTTCCACGACCAGCTCGTCGAGGCGCACATCGGCGGGTGGGAGGGCAAGCCCTTCGAGGAGATCATCGAGACCGACCCCGAGGTCGTGCAGCACATCCGGAACCAGCGGGCCATCTGGCACCGCGCTCCCGGCGCCGAGCGGGGGGATCGGTTCCGTGCCCGTGTCCGCGACGCCGTTGAGGAGCTGCTGGCGAAGCATCCGGACGACAACGTGCTCGTGTTCGCCCACGGCGGCGTGATCAACGCGTACTGCGGCGAGGTCCTGGGCCTCGGCCAGGAGATGTTCTTCCTGCCCGAGAACACCAGCCTGAACAGCGTGGAGGTCGACGGCGCGACGAGGACGATCAGGTTCCTGAACGACGTCCTGCACCTGACCGATCCGCACTTCTTCGATCGATAGGCTCCCAGGCTCGAACGATCCGACGAGATCCAGGAGGTCGAACAGCGTGTCCGTGAAGTTCCTTTCGGACGAATGGGCCAGAGCGCTCAAGGATGAGCTCAATCGGAGCGACTCCTTCCGGCAGGCCGCGGCAGGGCACTCGGCGACGATCCAGCAGGTCATCACGGACGCGGAAGGGGAGACCCGCTACTGGATCACGATCGGTGACGGGCAGATCGACCTCGGGGTCGGCGACGTCCAGGGCGAGGACGCGACCATCACGCAGAGCTACGACTCGGCGGCGGCGCTCGCGAGGGGCGAGCTGTCCCCGGTGACCGCGTTCATGACCGGCAAGTTGAAGATCGCCGGGAACATGGGGATGATCCTCGGCCTGCAGGCCGCTCTGGCCCAGCTGCCCGCGGCGATGGCGAAGATCGACGTCGAGTACTAGCCCTCTCGGCCGCTGACCGAGAACCGCGCCTGCGCCCGGGCCAGGAGCTTTCCCTCCGCGTCCTCGATCGAGGCCTCGGCGAACGCGAGCGAGCGTCCCACCTTGATCGCCCGTCCGCGTCCGAACAGGCGTCCGGGGTTCGCCGGGGACAGGAAATGGATGTCGAGGTCGGTGGTGACGTGGAGACGGCCGGGTTCCATCGATGAGCGGATCGAAAGGCCGCATGCCGTGTCGGCCAGGATCGCGAGCATGCCCCCGTGCACCAGCCCCTGGAGGTTCACGTGACGATCCGCCACCTCCATCGCCACGGTCACGGCGCCTTCGGTCGCCTCAACGACCTCCATCCCGGCCCAGGCATGGAACGGCGAGGTCGCGAGGCGTTCCCTGAGCGACTCCAGCAGCGCTGCGCGGACCTCCATCCCTCCGCCCCTCCGGTTCCGTAGTTTCCCACGGGGTCCCCGGCGGATCGGCGTTTGACGGCCCCGGCCCCCACTGGGAGGATCCGTGCGGTCGGGCCGCTTGGCCCGGGAAGAACCAAGAAGAACCAACAAGAGGAGGGAACCATGCCCACACGGCTTCGGACGTTGGTCATGCCCTTGGCCGTGCTCGCGCTGGTCGCGGCGGCCTGTGGCAACGACAACGGCGGGAACACCGGAGGCACCGGCGGCACCGAGTGCAACCCCGATCTGAGCGTCGGCGTCGCCTACGACGTCGGTGGGATCGGAGACAAGTCGTTCAACGACGCCGCCAACGCCGGCCTCCAGGCGGCGATCGACGAGGGACTCGTCTGCAAGGACAACACGGACTCGCTCGAGCCGGACGCGACCGGATCCAACCGCGACGAGAACGTGATCGCGCTGGCCGAGGCCGGCCACAACCTGGTGATCGCGGTCGGGTTCGCGTTCTCCCCGGGCATCAACGAGAACGCCGGCGACTACTCGCGCACGCACTTCGCGATCATCGACGGCTACGCCACCTGCGGCACAGCGTGCGGCCTAGCGAACGACGGCCTCACGAACGTGACCGACCTGACGTTCAAGGAGCACGAGGGTTCGTTCCTGGTCGGCGCCGCGGCGGCGATCGAGGCGGGCAAGCTGAACTGCGGCACCGTCGGGTTCCTCGGCGGCCAGACCGGCCCGCTGATCGAGAAGTTCCAGGCAGGCTACGAGGCAGGGATCGCGACCATCGATCCCAGCATCGACGTGCTCGTGGAGTACATCGGCGACGACGTGACGGCGTTCAACGACGCGGTGAAGGGCGAGGCCCTGTCGACCAAGATGTACGACCAAGGCGCATGCATCATCTACCACGCCGCCGGCGCGTCCGGGGCGGGCCTGTTCAACGCGGCCGTCTCCGCGGACAAGCTGGCGATCGGCGTCGACTCCGACCAGTACCTCCTGGTCAGCGCGGAGCAGCAGCCGCACATCCTCACGTCCATGCTCAAGCGCGTGGACACGGCGGTGCACGATGCGATCCAGAATGCCGGCGAGGGCACCCTCGAGGCCGGCGGGCAAGTCTTCGGAATGGCCGAAGGTGGCGTCGACTACTCGAAGAGCAACACCGAGCTGATGACCGACGACATGGTGTCCCAGCTCGACGATCTGAAGCAGAAGATCATCGACGGCAAGATCATCGTCCCCTCGGAGCCGTAGGCCGAGAGACGAGAGGCCGCCGATGAGTGACGATCGAGGGGCGGGGCGCGGA
>JBIOTM010000211.1:0-5821 GCA_044865955.1 Actinomycetota bacterium
ACAGCGTGGTCAACGGAACCGACGTGTTCCCCGGCGTCCGCTACACGGGGCGCCTCGCCGGCGACCCGCTCGGGGAGATGACGCTCGGCGAGGGCACCATCATCGACGGCTCGGGCGTGCAGACGACGACCAACTCGAGGTGGGGCGACTACACGTCCATGAACATCGACCCCGTGGACGACTGCACGTTCTGGTACGTCAACGAGTACTACACGGCGGCCGGGCAGGCGTCGTCTTCGGCGGGGTGGCAGACGCGGATCGGGAGCTTCAAGCTCCCGGGCTGCTGAACGAAGAGACGCGACCGAGGCCGCCGCGAGGCAGGCGGCTCGATGCGGCCCGAGCGTCCAGTGGCGGCAGTGATCCTTCTGCCGTCCTGGGAGAACAGGCCCGTGCACGGCTTGTGGAAACCGGGCGCTCTCGCCACAGCTTCCAGGTCCCCTCGGTCAGGCTCGTCTGATAGACGCGGGGAACTCCCCTCGAGTCGTATCAGTGCTGCTCGAAGGTCTCCGGGTCCCTGCCCGCCCCGATGACCATGATCCCGCTCGGCACCGACGGCTCCTCCGCGGGTGGCGCGCTGAATGAGGAAGAACTGCTCTTCGAACCACTCGACGTCGTATGCCCTCCGCCGCTGACCGAGGAGTCGCCGTTTCTCGCCATGATCGCCACACCAGACAGCGGCACCGTTGACCTAGGAGTTGTTCACTCGACCACGCCCCATTCACGAACACTCACCCACAGCACGCCCTGGAAAGACGGGAGATCTGAGGGGAACAAGCGACGATCCCCGAAGGGCTCGAGGTCCACCTGGTGCGCGTGGGGCGGATGGGAGCAGGGATCCACAGCGCTCGTCACCGATGCCAAGTACCGCGGCCGGGCAGTAGACCGCCAGCGCCGTCGAGGGAGCCATCTCGATCGGCGACCCGTGTCCTCGTCGAGGAGTTCGAGAGTGCCGGTTTCGCCGACGTGTGGGTGGACGTGCAGGCCGCGTAGCGCGATCTCGGAGAGCTCGGGTCCGTGGATCACGCCACACAGACTCACGTGGCTCGACCCCACCGGCGAACACCAGCTACGCACTCGGGCCCGAAGCGTCGCTGTTCTCACAGTGTTCCCTTCGCGTCCGCGTGGCGTGCCTGCGGACCGCGCCCTCCTAGGGCTCGAGTCGCCGGACGCTCTTGACTCGGTCCATGCGGCGGTCGAACGACGCCACCGTGCCGATCCCCGAAACCTCGGATGCCGCGCAAAGGTAAGCATCGGCAAAGTCGAGACGCTCGGCTTCGTAGAGTTCGATCGCTCTCAACAGCAGTTCGTGGTCCGACGACACCGATGGGAGAGCGAGCAGGGACCGAACGGCCTCGACTACCTCATTCCGAGGCCGCTCGTAATAGGACTCGAGGACGTAGACAAGCTCGGCCGTGATGAGATCCGTGAGGATCAGTTCGTCGTCGCCGGCGAGCAGGGCGGTTGCCCTGCGTGCTTGGGCGGGCGGGGCACCCGTCAGATGGCGAACGAGGACGTTCGTGTCGAGCAGCGCCCTCATCGACGCGCGGCCGCACGCTTCCGCCAGGTCTCTGCTCGGATCCGCGACCACGAGGCTCCGCGCTTCTCCGACGGAACAGGGACGCTTCCCGCCAACTCGAGGAAGTCCGGGACCTTGGCCAACACTGCGCGGCCGTTCAGGACCCGAAACAGGACACGGTCTCCAGCCTTCAGTTGAAGAGATTCCCGCACCGACTTGGGCAGCGTCACCTGCCCCTTCGATGTCACGGTGGCCGGAACGTCCATCACCTCTCCCCTTACTCTTGGCCTGGGGTAAGGATAGCAGGGGCTTGCGACACGGGATGGCGCCCGGCATTCGTCGATCGACCACACGCTCTGCGGGTCGTGAAGCGCCCGTCCATCGGTCGTCACGCCACCGTGCCCCACTCCCCGGCGGTCACCCACACACAACCTGACTGGCGTGTCCGGGTTCTCATAGGTGTTCCCTCCGCCTCCGCGAGGAGAGATCGGACGCCGCGGTCGAGCGTCCGGGGGCGCACCTCACTGGCTCGGCAAGGGTCGATCTCATCCGCAGACGGAGTGGTCCTGTACTTCGTCGCCACCGACATCGACCGGGGGTTCGACTTCTACAAGCTCACGCTGCCCGCCTGACCGAGAGGATCCCCGCGCCGGCCTCGACCGGCTCCTCGGGCGCTACGCACCGAGAAGGGCTAGCTGTCGCAACTGCGCGACGAGGGTCGAGTCCCACAGCCCCGCGCCGTCCACGTGGTAGCAGCCGATCACGTGGCACGTCCGCGCACGCATGGCCAGCTGCCCGTTCGCCGTCGCGGCACGTACGTCACCGACACATCCACGAGCCCGGGGCGTCGCCCGTCCGCGTCATGTCGGCCCTCCTGCTCGACGACGTCGGCTACTGCGGTGACTCGGTTGGACGCGGGCGGCCTCTTCCATGGTGAAGACGCCTCGCCGGCTGCGGATCCAGGCGCGCGCCTCCCGATGCCGGACGACCTCGTAGCCGATGAGGGACGCGCAGACGGCCGCAACCAGGCCGAGGGTGGCGAGCGCCGGCACCACCCTCGCGACGGGGAGCAGCCCGAGCACCAGGACCGACGCGACCGGTCGCCCCCGCCCGAAGCCAGCGCCGATCCGTAACCGCAACGCGACGTGCGCGAGCAGGTACAGCGCGATCCCGCCGACGAGACCGAGCGCTGGGACGGTCCGAAGGGAACCCGCCACGTCGGCGAGGGTCGTCTTCAGCCCGAAGGCGAACAGGACGATGCCGCAACCATCGGCAGGTGCAGGTACGAGTACGCGTCCCTCGCGAGCGCCGCGCGCGAAGCCCCCGTCGCCTCGGCCAGCCGTGCTTGGGCGACGAATATGACCCAGTCGAAATACGACCACCAGAGACACGCGACGACGGTGATCCCCAGGAGCGCGGCCGCGATCACGCCGGGGTCGAGCGGGAGGCCCGCGGCGCCGACCCCGATCGCCACGATCGACTCGCCGAGCGCGATGATGATGATCAGCCCGAAACGCTCGACGAAGTGCGCCGGAGAGATGCGCCAACCGCGCATGTGGCCCAGGAGGACACCCCCGTAGGTGACCACGACCGCGCCGCCCCAGAGCGCCGGCTGCGCCGGGCCTTTGACGAAGCCGGCGACCACCAGCAGGCCCGCGCCGAGGATGGCGCCCGGGATGATCCTGAGGACGGCGCGGGACAGGTCGCGGTCGCCGCGACCGGCGATGGCGAACAGCACGAGGTGAAGCGCGCGCACGACGAGATAGGCGACGCCGAAGATCACCCCGTCAGCTCCGAAGGCCCGCGGCGCCGCGAGGGACACGACGAGCATCGCCGCCACCGCGGCGAGCATGGCCAGCCGGATGGCACCTTCCTCGGGATCGAGGGCGTTCGTCAGCCAGGCGTACCCGGACCAGGCCCACCAGAGCATGCCGAGGAGCAGGATGCCGCGTAGGAGGCCACCCCAGGTCGGGCTGTCGGAGAAGACGCTCGTCACCTGCGTGATGGCGAAGACGAAGACGAGGTCGAAGAAGAGCTCCAGGGGTGTGACCCGCTGTTCGCGCTCCGCCTGTCGATCGACCATCACGAGGAGCTCGGCGAGCGCGGAGCGAGCTTGAGCGTCGCGTCTCGTGCTTCCGGGGTGACGGTGGTGTCGACGATGCTGGGGGCGTACCGGCGATACTTCGAACGGTACGCGGCATCGATCTCGTCGTTGACGTCGCCCGCCTCGACGAGGGCGACGTCTTTCTCGACGCCGCCAGCCCGGATGCGGCCCTCGTGGCGGTCGTTGACGCCACGGAACCAGGCGCCGGTGCGTCCGTTGACGGATCGGACGTAGAGGTCGTCGCCGTGGCGAACGACCCAGATCGTCACCGGGTTCCGCAGCGTGCCGTCTCGTCGCAGCGACGCGATCTCCAGCTCATCTGCCGCAGCGATCTTGGTGAGCTCGTCCTTCGTCCACCAGGTCATCGGTCCGTCTCCTCCCTCATCATCACACCGTCCCCAACCCCACCAGCCATCCGACCACGCGGCGCTCATCCCATGGCTGCTAGCTCTCTTCGATCGGGGACGCCGGTCCGTACTCCTCGTCGGTGACGTGGGATCCCCACGTGGCGCTGTTGCCCGAGTCGTCCACCTCGACGATCGAGAGGTGGGTCATGAAGCGCGTCGGCGCCGCCCCGTGCCAGTGATCCTCGCCCGGCTCGAAGAACACGCGGTCGCCGGGGCGGACGACCTCGACGGCGCCGCCGCGCCGCTGCACGAGCCCGATCCCTTCCGTGAGCCAGATCGTCTGGCCCTTCGGATGCGTGTGCCACGCCGTCCGCGCGCCCGGCGTGAAGTGGACGTTGCTCGCGTTCACGCGCGAGGCCTCGGACGGTCCGGCCACCGCGTCGATGTGGACGGCACCGGTGAACCACTCGCTCGGTCCCGCCGCGGTCTCGATACCGTTCCTGACGATCTGCATCGTTCCCCTCCTCGAAGGCCGATCAACACGATGATCGGTTCCCTTCCGTTCTTGGCACGCGACCGCCTGGACACGATCGAGTTGACGATGACGAAGCGGAGCCGACTTCAGCCCGCTCTCGATGAGCTCGGTATCGGCTACGCGACGCGCACGATCAGTCGTTCGAGCAGGAGGAAGGCGATGGCACCGCCCGCGCCGGTCGCCGCGACGACGAGACACAGGACGGCCCGGCCGCGCCGGTCCCGCGCGAACAGGAACGGGAACGCGGATCCTCCGAGCAGCAAGGCGACGGCCACGCCGAGGTCGATGAGGCGATAAGGCTCGGCGCGAAGGTTCCAGCGCCAGACCCGTCGGTCGATCAGGAGGAAGACCGCCTCGGCCACGAGCATGGCCGCGGGCGCGACAACCGCCGCGGCCGGCGGCCGAGAGCGCCGGGCCGAGATCGCCGCTCCCGAGAGCCCCAAGAGCGGTCCGGCCACCAACGCGGTCACGGTCCACACGAGGGTGGTCTCGCCGATCACGTACCCCCGCACCACGGCGGCGACGAAGTAGACCGCGACGCCGACGACGAGCGCCAGCGCGCCGACGAGCGCGCCCTGCCGCGAGGACTCCGTCCGCCGTCCGACCAGGAAGGCCGCCAGCCCCCACGGCGAGGCGATGTTGCCGAGGAGCCCGAACAGCCTGCCCGGGATCACCCCGTCGGCCAGCGTGGAGAAGACGCCGAGGCCGACGCCGACCACGGCGGCGACCAGCAACAGCCTCCGACGCACCGTTTCCTCCCCTTCTCGGCGGAACGGTGCAGGCTATCGAGCCTGGCGCCGACCTCATACCCGCTGCGACCGGACGTGGGCTAGGTTGAAGAACGTGGGCCTGTGGTCTACGCCCATCCCGACTGGTACTCGGTGGGTGACAGCGAGACCGCAGGCTTCCACCTGTCGTTCCAGCGAGCGCCGGGTCATCAGACGCCGACGTGGCCAGATCCGGCGTCGTCCATGCAGCTTCACCTTCATCTCCGGTCGATGACCTCGAGGCGGCCGAGCGGACCGTGCTCGCCATGGGTGGGACGACGTTCGACGACCAGCCGGCGCCCGACCGCTCGCGGGTCTTCGCCGATCCGGCGGGCCATCCGTTCTGCCTCGTACCGATGCGGGATCGCGCCGACGAGGCATTGGAGATCGACCCAGCAGTTCGTCGGGCGATCCACCATCCGGCTAGCTGACGCACCACCGGAGAAGGTTCAGACCGGTGGGCGGAGGCCGGCGAGCGTGACCGATACGAGGCGATCGACCGCAGCCTTCGAACGCTGTGAGCCGGCTCCGGCGAGAGCGTGGACGCAGTAG
>JBIOTM010000212.1:0-29481 GCA_044865955.1 Actinomycetota bacterium
CGAGGCTCCGAGCGTGGTGGTCCGCATCAGCCGAGCCTCGATCGAGCGCCTCGAGGCCGAGGAGCCGGAGCTCGCCGCGGCGCTGCACCGGTGGCTGGCCACGACGCTGGCGGAGCGCCTGACCGACACGCTCGGAGCTGTGGATGCCCTGCTCGACTAGGCGGGTCACCTTCGAGCTTGCGGATCTGAGCGGAGTGACGCACGAACCGATAGCGCCGCTGCTCGAGACCGGCAGCGGTCCGGTGTCGTCGTTCGTCCTGGCGAAGGCCGTCAGCGACTGAAGCCAGAGCTGTCGTGGCATAGGCTCCACACGTGCTGACCTGCGCCAACTGCGGGCGGGAGTCCCCGGACGACTTCGCCTTCTGCCCGGCGTGCGCGGCACCGCTGGCTCCGCCCGGCCACCGGGAGGTCCGCAAGACCGTGACGGTGGTCTTCTGCGACGTCACGGGCTCGACCGCGATGGGCGAGCGCCTCGATCCCGAGTCGCTGCGTCGGGTCATGTCCCGTTATTTCGCCGAGATGCGGACGGCGCTCGAGCGCCACGGGGGCACGGTGGAGAAGTTCATCGGGGACGCGGTGATGGCGGTGTTCGGGGTCCCGGCGATCCATGAGGACGACGCCCTTCGCGCGGTTCGCGCCGCGGCCGAGATGCGGGAGGCCCTCGAGGTCCTCAACAAGGAGCTGGAACGCGACCACGGCGTCTCGCTCGCCGCCCGGATCGGGGTGAACACCGGCGAAGTGGTCGCGGGTGACCAGCCAGACACGCTCGTCACCGGGGACGCCGTGAACGTCGCGGCCCGCCTGGAGCAGGCCGCGGACCCGGGGACCGTCCTGATCGGCGAGGAGACCCTCCGCCTCGTCCGGGACGCCGTGGTCGCCGAGCCGATGTCCCCGCTCCAGGTGAAGGGCAAGGCGGAGCCGCTCGCGGCGTTCCGCCTGGTCGAGGTGACGGCCGGGGTCGCGGGGTTCGCGCGTCGCCTCGATTCGCCGATGGTCGGGCGGGAGCGCGAGCTCGCCCGGCTCCGGCAGACGTTCGAGGCCGCGGTCGCCGACCGCTCGTGTCAGCTGTTCACGATCCTCGGCACCCCGGGCGTCGGCAAGTCCCGGCTGGTCGAGGAGTTCCTCGGTTCGCTCGCGGATGCCACGGTCCTCCGAGGCCGGTGCCTCCCGTACGGAGAGGGGATCACGTTCTTCCCCGTGGGCGAGGTCGTGAAGGAGGCGGCCGGCTTGGAGGACTTCGACCCACCGGACGAGATCGAGCGGAAGATCTGCGCGGTCCTGGGCACGGACGGCCCGGCGTGCTCGACGCTCGCGCAGCTGTTCGCCGCGGCCGATCGAGACAGCTCGGTCGAGGAGACGTTCTGGGCGGTCCGGTCGTTCCTGGAGGCGGTCGCGCAGACGGCACCGCTCGCCGTGGTGTTCGACGACATCCACTGGGGGGAGCCCACGTTCCTGGACCTGATCGAGCAGATCACGGACTGGGCGCGCGAGGCGCCGATCCTGGTGCTCTGCCTCGCGCGGCCCGAGCTGCTAGACGAGCGGTCGGGTTGGGGCGGGGGCAAGTTCAACGCCACGACGATCTCGCTCGAGCCGCTCTCCGACGATGAGTGCGGCGACCTGATCGGGAACCTGCTCGGTCGCGCGGCGCTCCCGGAGGAGGCGCGCGACCGGATCCTCGCGGCGGCCGAGGGTACGCCGTTGTTCGTCGAGGAGATGCTCTCGATGTTGATCGACGACGGTTCGCTGGCTCGCGACGGCGACGGGTGGGTGGCGACCGGAGCGCTGGTCGACCTACGGGTGCCTCCGACGATCCAGGCGCTGCTGGCGGCGCGGCTCGACCAGCTCACCGGCGACGAGCGGTCGGCGATCCACCGGGCGGCGGTCTGCGGCAAGCAGTTCCACGTCGGCGCGGTGGCGGCGTTGCTGGACGCGGCCGGCGGAGAGGTGCGGCCGATCCTGATGAGCCTGGTCCGGCGCGACCTGATCCGGCCGGACCGGTCGTCGCTGGCGGGCCAGGACGCGTTCCGGTTCCGCCACCAGCTGATCCGGGACGCCGCCTACGAGGCCGCGCCCAAGGCGCTCCGCGCCGAGCTGCACGAGCGGTTCGCCGACTGGCTCGAGGGCGTCGGAGAGGGCCGTGTCGAGGAGTTCGAGGAGATCCTCGCGTATCACCTGGAGCAGGCCCACCGGCTCCTCTCGGAGCTCGGGCCGCTGGACGACGCCGGGCGGGAGTTGGGGCTCCGAGCGGCCGCGCACTACGCTGCCAGCGCCCGCCGGGCGTCGGATCGGAGCGACGACCACGCCGCCGCGACCCTGTTCCGTCACGCGGCAGAGCTCCTCCCCCAGGGGCATCCCGACCGACCTCGCGCCCTGTACGAGGCCGGGCGGTCGGGCACGCGCGGCCTCGACCCGCCCGTGGCCTTCGCCGCGCTCGACGAGGCGGTGAGAGCGGCCGCCGCGGCAGGGCAGCGATCGCTCGAGTGGATGGCGAGGATCGATCGGGGCTTCGTACAGATGTTGATCGACCCCATCGGCTTCACCAGTGAACACCTTCGAGCGGAGGTAGCTGCGGCGAGGGCCGAGCTCGAAGCGGGTGGCGACGACGAGCCGCTCGCGATCGTGTGGACGGGACTGCTGCACGTGGAATGGATGCCGTGTCGTTTCGACGCGGCGAGGGAAGCGGCGATCCAGGCCGTGGATCACGCGCGTCGGTCGGGAGATCGGTTGCTCCTGATGGACGCGATGACCTACAAGCTCGCGACCGAGCTGCTCGGGTCGACATCGCCCGCCGAGGCGAGGCCGTCTCTCGATGCGGCGGTGGCCGAGTTCGGGGGCGACGGGGTCATCGGACACGTTTGCCTGGTGCACGAAGCCTGCTTCGACGCGATGACCGGTGACTTCGATCGAGCGCGAGCGGGCATCAGGAAGTCCGAAGAGCACGCCGAGCGGTTCGGTTCAGACATGTGGGCATCGGCGAGCAATGAGTTCGGCGGTCACATCGAGATGATGGCGGGCGATCCGGCGGCGGCCGAACGCTCGTACCGCAAGGAGCACGAGCTCCATCGGCGCCTCGGCGACGAGGGACACGGGTCGACCTCCGCTGCCTACTTGGCGCTCGCGCTTTGCCGTCTGGGCCGGTTCGGCGAGGCTGACGAGTTGGCAGGGACCGCGCGCACCATGGGGGCGGACGACGACCTGGCCACGCAGGCGTCCGCTCGATCGGCTCAGGCGCAGGTCCGTTCCGCCCGCGGCGAGCACGACGAGGCTCGCCGTCTCGCGCGAGAGGCCGTCGAGAGGTACACCGGGGCGCAGAGCCCCTGGTTCCACGGGGACTCCCTGATGACGCTCGCGGAGGTCGCACGCGCGGCCGGCCTGCGCGAGGAGGCGGTGGAGGCGGCGCGCGCCGCGCTGTCCGCGTACGAGCGCAAGGGCCACGAGCCGGGGGCGGCGTCGGCACGGGCGTTGATCGACGAGGTCTCGGCGGGCTGACCGCACGCGCGTTCGGCGCGCGTGGAACAGGACCGTTGGTTACTCGGCGCGTTGCTCGGCCGGCCGCGGGCCGGTGGCCGTGAAGTTCGCGGTCGATCCGACCACCTCGACCTCGACCATCTCGAACGAACCCTCCAGGATCTGACGGAGCCCCTCTCGTGCCGTCCTCGATCGAGATCGCGCCGGGGCACTAGTCGAACGCGCCGCCGGGCGTCGGCAGGATCCGATCGCGGTGGAATGCTGGGGACGTGACGATCCGGTCCGATGGGCGATCTCACATCCCGGCGGTGGTGGACTCCATCTCCTCGAGCCGGGCGCGGATGCGCTCGATCAGGGGCACGACGCCCTTCTCCTCGACGAGTTCGAGCGCGCCCCGGAGTGCCGCTGAGGCGTCGTCGGGCCGGCCGACGAGCCGATAGACCTCCGCGAGTGCCGTCAGGGCCTCCGAGCGCAGGTCCCAGAAGCCGGTGGGCGCCGAGATCGCTTCGGCCTCCTCGGCGAGCGCGACCGCCGCGGCCGGCTCGCCCCGACGCGCGAGCACCTTCGCGCGCACGCCGCGCCACTGTGCCTGGCTGATCGTGTCGTCGGAGGCGGCCGCCTCCTCGGACAGGCGGGTCTGCTCCATGGCCCCGTCGAGCCGCCCTCGCTCGTAGAGCACCTCGCCGAGCATGGCCGCCTGGGTCGAGAGGTACCCGCGCTCGCCCATCGACGCGAGCGCCTCGGATCCCTTCCGGAGCTCGCGCTCGGCGGCGTCCAGGTCGCCGGCGAGCGACTCGATCCGGCTGGCGCTGTCCTGCATGCCCCCGGCCTTCATCCGAAGCCCGAGCTCCTCGAGGACGTCGTGCCCGCGCCGGTAGAGCATCCGCCCCTCATCGAACCGGCCCAACATCGCCAGGCTGAACCCCTCCGACATCGTCGTCATCGCCTCCACGACGCGGTCGCTCGGCAGCCGGCCCCTGAGCTCCAAGGCGCGTCGGATGGCCTCCTCTGGCGGGGTCATGTCCCACCACACGATCAGCGAGAGCCAGCTCAGTGCGTCGGCGAGCGCCGCGCGGTCCCCGGCGCGCTCGGCGTGGTCGGCCGCTCGTTCATAGGCATCGGTCATGTCGACCGGGTTCGCGCGCATCAGGGCCTCCTCCCCGAGACCCTTCCACGCTCGCGCGAGCCCCTCGTCGTCGTCGAGCTCCTCGAGGATCGGGATCCCCTCCGCCGCGAGCCGGACGAGCTCCTCGCCCGTCCCTTCCGGGTCGTTCTGGTACCGCAGGATCATCCGTGCGAGAGCCGCTCGGATCCGGAGTCGCGTGTCGCCGCGGCGGGCGGCCGTCGTCGTGGCCTCCTCGAGGGCATCCATCGCCCGATCCGCCTCGCCCGTCTCGGTGAACGCCTCCCCGAGCGCCACGAGGAGGCCGGGTCGCGCCGGGTCCTCCGGTTCCAGCAGTGCCAGGGCGCGTTCGAGCAGGCCGCCGGCGGCCCGGACGTCCCCGCGGCCGGCGGCGCGCCGCCCGCTCGAGGCGAGCCGTCGCGCGGCTTCGCCGGCGAGCTTCCGTCCGGCCGCGCCGAGCGGACCCAGGTCGGTGCGCAAGCGGGTCGCCTGCTCGAGGTGGTAGGCGAGGAGCTCCTCGAACTCCGCGACCCGGTCGCCCGCCTCGCGTTCGAGCCACCTCGCGTGCCGTTCGTGGAGATCGGCCCGGGTGGCTTTCGACACCCTCCCGTACGCGGCATCGCGGATCAGCGCGTGATGGAAGCGATACGCCTCCCCGCCCCCGACGAGCGCGGGCGCCGATCCGATCAAGCCCTTGTGGACGAGGGACGAGAGCGCACGACCGACGTCGTCGCGCGCGGCGCCATCAGGCGAGGAGGTCACGCTTGCCCGGTGGAAGACCCGGCCCTCCACCGCGCCACGTTCGAGGATCTCCCGCTCGGGGGGAGGGAGCCGCTCGAGCCTGGCCTCCAGGACCCCTCTGATCGTGGACGGGATCGACAGCGCCGACAGATCGCCGACCACCATCCACGCGTCGCCCTCGCGCCTCAGGTGGCCCTCGTCGATCAGCATCTGCACGAGCTGCTCGAGGAACAGTGGGTTCCCCTCCGCGGCCTCGACGATCGGGCCCGCCTCCGCCGGGATCGCCGACGAGCCGATCAGGTTCGCGATCAGCTCGTCCGTCTCGGCCCGTGTCAAGGACTCCAGCACCAACGAGATCGAGGTGGTGCCGCCCATCGCCCATCCCGGCCGCTCCTCGAGGAGCTCGGGCCTCGCCGTGCACAGAAGCACGATCGGCGAGTCCTCGGACAACGTCACGATGTGCTCGATCAGATCCAGCAGAGCGGGCTCCGCCCAGTGGACGTCTTCGAAGACGGCCGCGAGCGGCCTCCGGCTCGCGAGCGCCTCGAACAGCGTGCGGACCGCCCAGTACGTCTCCTCGGGCGCTGCGGTTGCCCCCGAGAGACCGAAGAGCTCGGCGAGACGCTCGACGACGATCGCCGAGTCGGCCGACCCCTCGAGCAGTCCTCCGATCTTCGACCGGATCTCATCCGGCCCGTCGACGTCGGATATCGCCGCCACGGCGGTCAGGATCTCGACCACCGGCCAGTACGTGATCCCGTCCCCGTAGGAGAGGCAGCGGCCGTGGGTGACGACCACATCCTCCACCTGGGCCGCGACGAACTCGTCGACGAGGCGGGACTTGCCGACGCCTGGGGGTCCGACGACGGTCGCCCGGATGCACCGGCGATCGCGCGTCGCTCTGCCCACGGCCTCGCGCAGCGCGTCGAGCTCCTCCTTCCGGCCCACCATCGGCGCAACGTGGTGGCGCGTGGGACCCACCGCCCGTGGCGCGACGTCGATGAGCGCGGAGGCGCGGACGGGCTCCGTCTTCCCCTTGAGCGCTAGCGGCTGGATCGGCTCCGTCGTCACGGCGTCGCGCACGAGCCGGAGGGTCGTCTCCCCGAGCAGGATCTGGCCGGGCGCCGCCGCCTGCTCGAGGCGGGCGGCGACGTTGACCGCATCGCCGGTGACGAGCGTCTGTCCCGCGGTGGGATCGCCCGCCACGACCTCGCCGGTGTGGACGCCGATGCGCGACGCGATCGTGACGCCACGGTCGCGTTCGAGCTCGTCGTTCAGGATCGCGAGGGCCTCCCGCATCTCGGAGGCGGCCCGGACCGCCCGGAGGGCATCGTCCTCGTGGACGGAGGGGATCCCGAAGACCGCCATCACCGCATCACCGATGAACTTCTCGACGGTGCCGCCGTGACGCTCGAGGACCGCTCTCATCTCCGCGAAGAATCGGGACATCACGTTCCGCATCGACTCGGGGTCGAGCCGCTCGGCGAGCGACGTCGATCCCGTGACGTCGCAGAACAGAACCGTGACGGTCTTGCGGACCTCCGCGGCGTCGGCCCCGGCCAGTGGAGACCGGCAGAACCCACAGAACTCGAACCCCTCCGGGTTCTCGCGGCCACAGCTCGGGCAGGTCAGCACGCGAGAAGCCTAGGCCGGTTCGGCCAGCCGAACGAGGCCCGTCTGCGACCAGGGAGGCACGCTCCCCCTCCTCTACCGTGACCGGATGGACGACCTCCGGTCTCGACCGGGCGACCCGGGCGTGAAGCTCGCGCACGCGATCGCGAGCATCCTCGGGTCGTGCCTGGTGGTTGCGTGCCACGCCGCCGTCGAGCGTCCGGAGCCGACGACGCCCGCGCCGACGCCTCCCCCGGTGCGCTCGGCGGCCCCGGAGCAGCCGGGGGAGCGCGGGCTCCTCGTCGTGGCGGTCGGGGACATCGTCTGCGACCCGACGTCGTCGGCCTTCGACGGAGGCGATCCGAGCCATTGCCAGCATCGAGCAACCGCAGCCTTGGTGCGGGACGCCGACGCCGTGCTCGCCCTCGGCGACCTCCAGTACGAGCACGGCAGCCTGTCCGCGTACCGCGCCGGCTACGACCGCACGTGGGGACGGTTCGCCGGGATCACCTACCCGGCTCCGGGCAACCACGAGCACGAGACCCCCGGCGCCGAGGGGTACTTCGACTACTGGCGATCGAAGGACCGTCCGACCGGTGGCTCCGGTCGCGGCTACTACAGCTTCGACCTCGGCTCGTGGCACCTGGTCTCGCTCGACTCGTCGTGCGGTGCCTCGTGCGGGGAGGGGTCGCCGCAGGACGCCTTCCTCGAGCGGGACCTCGCCGGCACCAGGAGCGAGTGCATCCTGGCGTTCTGGCACCACCCCTACTTCAACTCAGGGAGCGTGCACGGGGAGGAGATGCTCGCGAACGTGCGGGTGCTCTGGGACGACCTGTTCGCGGCCGGCGCCGACATCGTGGTGAACGGCCACGAGCACGACTACCAGCGGTACGCGAAGCAGGACCCCTTCGGTCGGGCCACGCCGCGAGGCATCCGGGAGTTCGTGGTCGGGACCGGGGGCAAGAGCCACTACGGGCTGCTCGACGAGAAGGACCCGAACTACCAGACGGGCGACGCGACCCACTTCGGCGTGCTGCGGCTGTTCCTCGGCGACGGCTCGTACGCGTGGGCGTTCGTGGGGGTCGGCGGTTCTGTCCTGGACCGCGGCGGTCCCACCCGCTGCAACTGAGCGTCCTCGCCCGGGCAACGTCTCACGTTCGAAAAGGTGGCGTTCGGGTATCGGGTTCGAAGGAGGTGATCGTCATGGGGCGAGCCGTCGAACCGCACACGACGCCGAAGGCTCCCGAGGACAGGGAGTGGAACTGGCACGGAACCGCGCAGGCGGAGAAGGCCGACGCGATCATCCAGCGAGGCGGATGGGACGCGTTCGTGGAGGCCCACGCGTGGTACGACCCGCAGCAGGACACCGAGCACGATCCGCCGCAGGAGCGCCAGGCCTACAAGCTGCCGCACCACGAGGTCGTCGACGATCGGGTGCGGGTGGTGTGGGCCGGCGTCCGATCCGCGATGCAGGTGCTGGCCGGCGCCAGGGGCGGGGTCGACCTGCCGGAGGCCGACCGGAAGGGCGTCTACCGTCACCTCGCCGAGCACTACGGGGAGTTCGGCAAGGAGCCGCCTCCGTTCGAAGAGATCGCCTCCTAGCCGGACGGCGACGGCCGCGCGCTGAGTCGCCGCCGAGACGACCCCCGACCTCTAGGATTCGGGCGTGCGACGGTGCGCGACCTGCGGCGAGGAGAACCCGGACCGGGCCCGGTTCTGCTCGAACTGCGGCGCCTCGCTCGAGGCCGCGACGCCGGTCGCCGCCGAGGAGCGCAAGACCGTTTCGGTCCTGTTCGTGGACCTGGTGGGGTTCACCGCGCGCTCGGATGATGCGGACCCCGAGGATGTTCGGGCGACCCTCAGCGTGTACCACGAGCGCCTCCGCCAGGAGATCGAGCGGTACGGCGGCACGGTCGAGAAGTTCATCGGCGACGCCGTGATGGCGGTCTTCGGCGCGCCCACGGCCCACGAGGACGACGCCGAGCGCGCCGTGCGGGCGGCCCTCCGCATCACCGAGGCGATCGATGAGCTGAACGCCGAGCGTCCCGGCCTCGACCTGGCGGTCCGGGGCGCCGTGAACACCGGCGAGGCCGTCGTCGCGCTCGGCGCGCGGCCGGATCGCGGCGAGGGCTTCGTCACCGGCGACGTCGTGAACGTCGCCTCCCGGCTCCAGGGCCTCGCGCCGACCGGCGGCGTCGTGGTGGGCGAGCTCACCCACCGCGCCACCCGCGGTCCGATCGAGTACGAGGAGCTCGAGCCCGTCCGGGTGAAGGGCAAGGAGGGAGCGATCCCGGTCTGGCGGGTGGTCGGCGCGCGGAGCCGGTTCGGCGTCGACATCGAGGCCGGGACCGCGACGCCCCTCGTCGGCCGCGAGCACGAGCTCGCGCTCCTGCAAGAGCTCTACCGCCGGGCAGCCGGCGACCGGACCGTGCAGCTCGTCACGCTCTCGGGCGAGCCCGGCGTCGGCAAGTCGCGCCTGGTCCGCGAGTTCCGGAACTTCATCGACGACGAGCCCGAGCTGATCGTGTGGCGCCAGGGCCGGTGCCTGCCGTACGGCGAGGGCATCACGTACTGGGCGCTCGGCGAGGTCGTGAAGGCGCACGCCGGGATCCTCGAGAACGACGACCCGAGCGAAGCGGAGGTGAAGCTCGCCAAGGCGGTCGAGCTCGCCGTCGACGACGAGGCCGAGCGGGACTGGATCCGGACGCGGCTCGAGCCGCTCGTGGGCCTTGGCGGGGACGCGTCGGCCGCCGCCGAGCGGGAGGAGTCCTTCGCGGCGTGGCGCGGCTTCCTCGAGGCGATCGCGACGCAGGGCCCGTTCGTCCTGGTGATCGAGGACCTGCACTGGGCCGATCAGTCGCTGCTCGCGTTCATCGAGCACCTGGCCGACTGGGCGAGCGGCGTTCCGCTCCTGATCCTGTGCACGGCGAGGCCCGAGCTCTACGAGCGGCACCCCGCGTGGGGCGGCGGCACCCGCAACCACACGTCGGTCGCGCTCTCACCGCTCTCCGCCGAGGAGACCGCGAGGCTGATCGGTGCCTTGCTCGACCAGGCGGTGCTCCCGGCCGAGACGCAGTCGGCGCTGATGTCCCGGGCGGGCGGCAACCCGTTGTACGCGGAGGAGTTCGTCCGGATGCTGATCGACCGCGGCCTGCTCGCCCGCCGGGGCGCCGCCTGGGACCTGACCGCCGGAGAGGACGAGATCCCGGTGCCGGAATCGGTGCAGGCGCTGATCGCCGCGCGGCTCGACACGCTGCCGCCCGAGCGCAAGGCCCTCATGCAGGACGCCGCCGTGATCGGCAAGGTCTTCTGGGCGGGCGCGGTCGCGGAGATGGGCGGGCTCGCCCCGGGCACGGTCCGCGACGGCCTCCACGAGCTCGCGCGGAAGGAGCTCGTCCGGTCGGCGCGGCGACCGTCGATCGAGGGCGAGACCGAGTACGCGTTCTGGCACCTCCTGATCCGCGACGTCGCCTACGGACAGATCCCCCGGGCGGCGCGGGCCGCGAAGCACGTGGCCGCCGCGGCCTGGATCGAGCGGGTCGCGGGCGATCGGGTGGAAGACAGCGTCGAGCTGCTGGTGCACCACCACGAGCAGGCGATCGAGCTGTCGCGATCCGCGGGCCAGGACGTCGCCGAGCTCGAAACGGAGCTCGTGCCGCTGCTGCTCCTGGCCGGCGACCGCGCGCTCCGGCTCGACCCCGCGAAGGGGTGGGCCTTCTTCGATCGGGCGCTGGAGCTGACGCGCCCCGGGCAGCCCGAGCGTCTCCGGGTGCTGCGGGTGGGGGCGAGGCTCTCCACCTGGGGGGATCCCGATCCGGAGCGAGAGCTCGTGGCGCATCAGGCGCTCGACGAGGCTCGGGTCCAGGGCGACCGGTTGGCGGAAGGTGAGGTGCTCACCGCGCTCTCGAGGCTCGCCTGGCATGCCGGCGACACCGCCCGGCAGTTCGAGCTGATCGAGGAGGCGATCGCGATCCTCGAAGGGCTCCCCCCTGGCCGGGAGCTGGCCCGCACGCTCACGCGGCTGGCGTCGGCGTACGGGCTCGCGGGCAGAACCGAGGAGGCACGGCCGGCGGTCGAGGCAGCGCTTCCCGTCGTCCGCGCGTTCGGGACCGAGGCGGACATGGCGATCCTGCTCCAGTTCCGAGGGGAGGCACGGATCTTCCACGGCGAGGTGGCCGAAGGGATCGAGGACCTCCGCGAAGGGCTCCGGATCTCGCTCGAGTCCGCGCCGATCGAGCAGGCCTGCGCCGCCCACGTGAACCTCGGCGACATGGTGTGGTTCACGGATGGGCCGGCGGCGGGGCAGGCGTGGTACGAGCGCGGGATCGAGCTCGGTGAGCGCCGCGGCGCCCGGCTCGGGATCCGGTGGGGCCGGATGGAGACGATGTGGACGATGTTCGACCTCGGCCGGTGGGACGAGCTGCTCGAGGTCGGCCACGAGCTGATCGCGACCGAGCTCGATCGCACCTCACAGGTGTCCGTGCTGGCGCGGATCTACCGCGAGCACGTGCTGGTGAGGCGTGGCGCGTCGGACGCGTCGGCCTTCGAGTCGGAGGTCCTGCCTCGAGCGCTCGAGATCGGCGACGACCAGGTGGTCGTGCCGGCGCTCCGCGTCGCGGCGCTCGGGCGGCTCTCGCGCGGGGATCGGGAGGGTGCGAGCCGAGCCGTCGAGGAGCTGGAGACGAGGACGGTCGACCGACCCGCGCGGGGGTGGCTCCTGGACGAGTCCGGCCACGTGTGCCGGGAGGCGGGAGCCGCGACGACCCTCCGCCGCCTGCTCGAGGGGTTCACGCCGTACTTGACGAGGGACCGGAACGGCGCGCTGGCGTCGGCGGCGGCGCTCGCGGAGCTGGACGGCGATCTCGAGACCGCGATCGAGCGGTACGACGAGGCGGCCGAGCTGTGGGCCGCGTTCCCGCACGTGCTGCAGCACGGTCTCTCGCTCCTGGGCGCCGGGCGGTGCCTGCTCGAGCTCGGCCGGCCCGGCGAGGCCCGCGAGCGCGCGCGGGCCGCTCGCCAGGTCTTCGGGACGCTGGGCGCGATCCCGCTCGTCGGCGAGTCGGACGGGCTGCTGGGGACGGCGACGGCGCTCAGCGGCTGAGCGCCCAATGTGATGCAGCTCACGGTATGGAGATAGGCGGCAGCGCATGCTCCTGTGATGCCAGAGGGGAGCGCGGCTGATCTGATCGCAAGGGGCTTACTCAAGACCGAGCGGAGGGTGCTTGGACAGAGGCCATGGACCTGCCGGAGCACGTCGATGAGGCGCTGAGCGATCTCGACCGGGCGTTCGCCTCGCTCAGCGTCGTCGAGCTGGATCCGCGGCTGGCTCGGTTCGCCGGCGAGGTGGCGGAGCGGTTCGGCCTCCGCGCCTACGACGCGGTCCATCTCGCGTCGGTGCTCATCGCCGACGAGGACGAGACCGTGGTCCTGACCTGGGACCGAGCGCTGGCCGCCGCCGCGACCGATGTCGGGCTCGGGCTCGCGCCGTCCGAGAGCACCGTCGAGAGGACGGACGAAGCTGTTCCGATCACAGACCGCGCGTCAGGTGAACACGGCGCCGCCGTTGGGGCTGATGAATTGGCCCATGAAGAAATTCCCCTCGTCCGAAGCCAGCATCACGAGCGGCTCGGCGATCTCCTCCACGGTCCCGAGCCGCTCGGCGAGGATCTCCGTCTCCTTGGCGATCCACTCGGGTGACATGTCCGCGAGGATCAGATCGGTGGCGATCGGTCCCGGGGCGATGCTGTTCACGCAGATCCCCGGGCCGACCTCCAGCTGGAGCGCGCGGGTGAAGCCGTTGATCCCTGCCTTGGCGGCGCAGTAGTGGGCCTGCGTCGGCCGCCCCTTCCTCGACAGCTCGGAGCTCATGTTGATGATCTTGCCGACCGGGTCGGTCGGCATGTGGGGGAGCGCGAACTTCGTGGTCAGGAAGACGCCCCGCAGGTCCGTCGCGATCAGCCGGTCCCACTCGTCGATCGGCATGTCCCGAACGGTGAACTCCTGCCCGATCGCGCCGGCGTTGTTCACCAGGACGTTGATGCGCCCGTAGCGCTCGACGGTCTCCTCGACGGCCCGGCTGGAGTCCGCCTCGCTCGAGACGTCCGCCTCGATCGCGACGGCGTCAGCGCCGCCGCCCCGGATCTCTTCGACCACGCCCTCGGCCGCGCCCTCCTTCCCTCGCGCCGCGTCTGCCTCGCGGAGGAACGTGAAGGCGACCTGGGCACCTTCGCGCCCGAAGGCCTTGGCGATGGCCGCGCCGATCCCTCGGCTCCCCCCGGTGATCAGCGCGGCTCGCCCCGCGAGCCTGCCGTCAGCCATCCGAGCCGCCGGAGATCGTTCCGCCGGCCGGGGCGGCCGGCTCCTCGATCGCCGGTGGCGGCGCCGAACCCAGCCTGCCCTCGTGCCGCGGCGCGAATGTGTACGCGATCACGCCGAGCACGGCCACGATCACCGTGGTCACGAACACGCCGTAGTTCTGCCACCACGGCAGGTCCGGGCTCCGCGGCCACCACACGTTGATCAGCTCGAACACGATCCAGGCCGAGGCGATCCACGTGATCGGCCTGCTCCACCTGCCCAGCGTGAAGGGTCCCGCGCGGTGCCGGCCCGTGCTGTGCATGATCGCCTGCGAGATCACCACGAAGCCGTAGGAGATGAAGAAGCCGGCCACGGCGATCGACAGGAGCGTCGTGAAGACCTCCTCGAACCCGATGTTGATGAACAGGACCAGGATCGACACGCACATCGTGAGCACCAGGGCGTTGACCGGGAGCCTGCGGGCCCTGCTGAGCCTGGTGAAGAAGTGACCGCCGGGGATCATCTTGTCCCTGGCGAACGCGTACAGCGTGCGGGATCCCGCCGTGTGCAGCGCGACGAGGCTCCCGATGAAGCCGAGCGCGATCATGATCAGGACCGGCCGCTCGATGCCTGTGCCGAAGTGGAACGTGACCGACTGGATCACCGGGTCGGCGATGTTCCCGGTCATCGCCTTCGGGATGTCGGGGATCGCCAGGATCGACGCCATCGTCACGAAGACGACGATCACGCCGATGCTCACCATGACCCCGATCATCGCCCGCGGGATGTTCCGGCTGGGGTTGTGGACCTCCTCGCCCATCGAGCCGGCGGCCTCCCACCCCAGGTAGACCCAGCCCATGATCGCGACCCCCCCGAACCAGCCGACCCACAGCCAGTTGAAACCGCCCTCGCCCCGGTTGAAGTTCTCGAACAGCGTGGAGAAGGGGTGGACCCGGTTGAAGAAGAAGAAGGCGATCGCCAGCAGGACGGTCGTGCTGAACTCCGCGATCAGCAGCAGCGTGACGAACACCTTCAGGATCCACTGGGCGATCCCGTTGATCGCGAGCCCGAGCAGCAGGATCCCGATCGCCAGCAGCATGATCGCGGTCTTCGACGGGTCCTCGACCCCGAGGCCGGGCAGGATGAAGCTCGCCGCGGCGTAGGCCACGGAGGTCATCGTGAACACCATCGTCCACCAGTACGTCCACGCGGAGAACCAGCCTGCCGGGGCGCCGGTCTGCTCGCGGGTCCACTGGTAGATCCCGCCCTCGAGCGGCCAGGTGCTCGAGACCTCGCCGAGGACGAGCGCCACGAGCAGCTGACCCACGAGCACGACGAGCAGGCCCCAGAAGAACGTCGGCCCCGCGGCAGCGAGCGACAGGGCGAACACCCCGTAGAAGGCGACGATCAGCGAGGTATCGGCGAAGCTCACGGCGAAGGCGTGGAAGCCGCCGAACTCCCGGCGGAGCTCCTGCTTGAAGCCGAGCTCCTCGACCCGTTCGGCGGCAGCCCGATCCGTAGACGGCGTCACGTCACTCACGGCACTCACTCCTTCCTTTCCTCTGGCCTTTCCTCTGGCCTTTCCTCTGGCCTCTCGTCGCTGAGCTGGTCGTCGGGCACGGCGAGGAGGTCCTTCGCCACCGAGTCGGCCCGGGCGAAGGTCACGTCGCCGCACGCGTCGGCGAAGTCGATCAGCTTCTCCACCGCCCGGAGCCTGGACGGGCGGCCGCTGGCGAACGGGTGGCACGTCAACATGAACAGGGACCCGGTCTCGCGTTCGGCGTCGAGCTCCTCGATCCAGAGGTCCGCCACGATGCTTGGCCGGTTGATGATCTGGCCCATGTCCGGGTCCGGCACGAACACGTACTGCTCCCAGTCGTCCAGGTACCACTGGGGGCAGAGCTCGGCGATGCGGCCGGTCGGGGTGTCGAGCAGGTATGGCCGGTCGTCGTCCATCATCGAGGAGTCGTAGAGGATCCCGTACTCCCCGAGGATCTCCATCGTGTCCTTGGCGGTCTGCCAGAAGGGAGCGCGGTAGCCGACGGGTGTGACGCCCAAGCTGCCGAGGGCCGCCAAGCCCTTCTCGATCTCCTCGCGCTGCTCGGCCGAGGACTTGTAGCACGGAGGCGAGTGCGTGTACCCGTGGAGGGCGATCTCGTGGCCGGACGCGAGGATCGCCTCCATGCAGTCCGGGTGCCACTCGGCGGTGAGGCCTGGGACGAAGAAGGTGGCCGGCTTGCCCCTGCGCTCCAGCATCCGGATGATCCGCGGCACGCCGACCTTCGGCCCGTAGACCTGGTGCGACATCGTCGAGAGGTGGGTGGCGTACTGCTCGCCGGCGGCCAGCAGGGGAGTCTCGGCGTCGACGTCGAAGCTGAGCACGGCCACGGCCGCCGCCCCGCCCCGCCACGTCTCGGGCAGCGCGTAGCGCCACGTGGCGTTCACATCGAGCATCGGATCTCCCCGCCGTTGGGATGGATCGTCTGGCCGGCGTACGCGCGGGCCGTCTCGGTCGCGAGGAAGGCGACGGCCGCGGCGATGTCGTCGGGCGTCGCGATGCGGCCGTCCGGGATGTTTTCGGCATACCGGTCCTTGATCTCGTCGAGGCTGACGCCGGCGTCGTCCGCGTCCACCTGGAGCTGCGGGGTGTCGGTGATCCCCGGGGCGACGATCGTCACGTAGATGTGTTCCGGCGCGAGCTCCCGGCCGAGCGAGCGCCCGAGGGAGATCAACGCCGACTTCGTGGCGGTGTAGCCGGACGCGTTCTCCCAGCCGGTCGGTCCCCAGAGCGAGCTGATCAGGACGATGCGTCCGCGGCCGAGGTGACGCATCCCCGGCAAGCAGGCCGCGATCACGTCCATGTGCCCGGTGAGGTTGACGTGGATCTGCTCCCACCACTGCTCCGGCGGCTCCTCGAGGAAGGGCAGCATCGTCATGCGGGCCGCGTTGCAGACGAGGACCTCGACCGGGCCGAGGTCGCGGCCGATGACGTCGATCATGCGTGCGACCGCCTGGCGGTCGGCGATGTCGGCCGGCGCCGGGACGCCGCCGGTCTCCTCCACGACGGCCTTGACCCGATCGTCCTCCGCCACGTCGTTCACGGCCACGCGGCCGCCTTCCCGCGCGAGCCGCGTGGCGATCCCCCGGCCGATCCCCTGCGCGGCCCCGGTGACCAGGCAGAGGGTGCCGTCGAGCCGGCCCATGGTCAGACCACCGCCCCGTTCGAGGGAGCGAACACCTGGCCGATCACGTGCTCGCCGTCGTCGCTCGCGAGGAACGACACCGTGGCCGCGACGTCGGCGGGATCGACGGGTGGATACGGCGGCGCGCCCTCGAGGGGACCGATCGCGATGCAATTGACCCGCACGCCTTTCGGCGCGACCTCGACGGCGAAGCTCTTCGTGAAGGCGAGGATCGAGCCGGTCGCCGCGGCCTCGTAGGCCTCTCCGGCCACGCCGGCGAGGGCCGTCCACGACGAGGTGGTGCACACGGTGCCACGGCCGGCTTCCACCATCGACGGCACCACGGCCGCGCACGCGTTCGTGGTGCCGCCGAGGTGGGCCGCGAGCAGGCGTCGCCAGCGCTCCGGCTCCATCGTTCCGAAGGGCGCCGCGTCGCGGTGCGTGCTCGAGGTGAAGAGGACGGCGATCGACCCCAGCTCGTCGGTGACGCGGGCCGCGGCCTCGAACATCTGGTCCCGGTCTGCGGGGTCCGCGACGATCGGCAGGTCGCCCGCGCCGGTCTCCGGATCGAGGCCCGCGACGGCGAACCCGTCTGCCCGGAGACGTTCGACGACCGCGGCGCCGAACGGACCGTCGGTGCCGGTGACGAGGGCCACGCGAGCTCCGTCGCCCATCGCGGTCATCCTCTCGACGTCGCTGGCACCGACGTCCGCTCCAGGACGACGAGCGACAGCAGCTCGTACGCGACCGTGGCGGCCGCGAGCGACGTCAGTTCGGCGTGGTCGTAGGGCGGCGAGACCTCCACGACGTCGCCGCCGACGAGATGCAACCCGGACAGTCCGCGCAGCACGTTCAGGAGCTCCCTCGTCGTCATGCCGCCGACCTCCGGTGTGCCGGTCCCCGGCGCGTGCGACGGGTCGAGGACGTCGATGTCCACGGAGACGTAGAGCGGACGGTCCCCTATCCGGTCCCGGATCCGTTCGACGACCTCATCGACGCCGTACCGCTGGAACTCGTCGCAGTGCACGACCCGGAAGCCGAGCTCGGCATCGCGGGAGAGATCCCGCCGATCGTAGAGCGGACCACGGATCCCGACGTGCATGGATCCGCCGTCGACGAAGAGCCCCTCCTCCGAGGCTCGGCGCAGGAACGTCCCGTGCGTGTAGGGAGCGCCGAAATACGTGTCCCACGTGTCGAGATGCGCGTCGAAGTGGACCAGCGCGAGCGGCCCGAGGCGTCGATTGATCGCCCGGAGCGCCGAGAGGGTGACCGTGTGATCGCCCCCGATCCCGAGCACGGTGGCTCCGGTCTCGAGCCGCTCGGTGTACCCGGCCTCGATCTGCTCGAGTGCCTCCTCGATCGAGAAGGGGTTCGCCGGGACGTCGCCGGCGTCCACGACCTGGAGCTTCGCGAACGGCTCGAGGTCGTGCGGCGGGTGGTACGCGGTTCGGAGCGCGCGCGACGCTTCGCGAACCGCGGCGGGTCCGAACCGGGCGCCCGGTCGGTAGCTCGTGCCCGAGTCGAACGGGATGCCCAGGACGGCGATGTCGGCCGGGCCGGCCTGCTGCGGCGTGGGGAGCCGGGCGAAGGTCGAGGGTCCCGCGTACCGAGGCACGACGCTCGGATCGAGCGGGCCGATCGGCCGTCGCTCGCCGTCGCGGCTCCCGGCCTGATCCGGATCCATCCGCGCTCCCATCGGCCGCCGAGCTTCGCGGCGGCCAGCACACCCGGGCTAAGAAGGGTGGCACGGACGGCGGAAGCCCGCAAGCCCGGTGAGGAGGGGTCACGTTCGGACGCCGACCGGAAGGGCCTGTCTACCAGCACGTCGCGAGCGCCACGAGGAGTTCGGGGAGGAACCGCCTCCCTTCCGAGTCCTAGGTTCCCGTCGGGTTCAGCCGTTCCGACCCGCGGCTTCCGTGGACAGCTCCTCGGCGCGGCGGTAGCTGAGCTCGGCGCCGAGCCGGAGGAACTCCCGGATCCCGTCGAGCTGCTCCCGCGTGAAGCGGCGCCCGGAAGCGAGCAGCTCCTCCGCGACCGGTCCCCACGCGTGCTCGGCGAGCTCCTTGAACCGATCGGTGGTCTCCACGAGCACCCGTCGGCGGTCGCCGGGATCGTTCAGCCGGCGCACGTACCCGGCCTGCTCCAGCCGGTCGAGGACCGCGGTGATCGCTCCGGTCGTAAGGCGGCTCTCCTCGGCCAGACGTCCGGCCGGCACCGTGCCGAGCCGGGCCAGGATGTCCAGGCACAGCACGTCGGTCCGGTTCACCCCCAGCAGCTCCGCGACGGCCGCGTCCATCGTGTCGGCCGCGTTCTGGCCGATCCGGGACTCGGTGATGAGCTCGGCCATCTCGTCGCGGCGCGACCCCCGCCTTGACGATCGAGTATCTTGGAAACTAAGATTCTTAGACATCGTGGGGATGATACCCCGGCCGCGACGAGAAGGGAAGGAGCCGGCGACATGACCGCCACCGACACCGAGATCCGCCCGTTCCGGATCGACGTCCCGCAGGAGGACCTGGACGACCTGATCGATCGCCTCGAGCGCACCCGGTGGCCCGACGAGCTGCCCGGCGCCGAGTGGAGCTACGGCGTTCCCGTCGGCTACGTGAGGGACCTCGCCGAGCGCTGGCGGACGTCCTTCGACTGGCGGAAGGTCGAGGCTCGGCTGAACGAGTTCCCGCAGTTCACGACCACGATCGACGGCCAGACCATCCACTTCCTCCACGTGCGCTCACCGGAGCCGGACGCGTTCCCGGTGATCGCCACCCACGGGTGGCCGGGCTCGTTCGTCGAGTTCGTCGAGGTGATCGGCCCGCTCACCGACCCGCGGTCCCACGGGGGCGACCCCGCCGACGCGCTCGACCTCGTGGTCCCGTCGATGCCGGGGTTCGCGTTCTCCGGACCGACCCGAGAGGCCGGCTGGGACCGGTACCGGATCGCGAGGGCGTGGGTCGAGCTGATGCGGCGCCTCGGCTGCGAGCGCTACGGGGCGGCCGGCAACGACGGCGGCGCGTTCGTGGCACCCGAGGTCGGGCGGACCGATCCCGACCACGTGGCCGGCGTGCACGTCACCCAGATCTTCTCGTTCCCCTCGGGCGATCCCGCCGAGATGGAGGGCCTGAGCGAGGCCGACCAGGCCGCGATGGAGCACCTCCAGTGGTTCTGGGAGCAGATGGGCGCGTACAACCGGATGCAGGCGTCACAGCCCCAGAACCTCGCGTTCGCCCTCGCCGACTCGCCGGTCGGCCAGCTGGCGTGGAGCGGGCAGCTGTTCCGCGAGGATGTCGACCCCGACTTCATCCTGACGAACGTGGCGATCTACTGGCTCACGCGGACCACCGCGTCGTCGATGCGCTTCTACTTCGAGGACGACAAGGCGGAGCGCCCGACGGGCCCGTCGATGGTCCCGATCGGCCTGGCGAACTTCGCGAACGACTTCCAGTCGCTGCGACGCTTCGCGGAGCGCGACTATCCGAACATCCTCAGCTGGAACACCTACGACCGCGGCGGCCACTACGGGGCCCACCAGGAGCCGGAGCTGTTCGTCGACGATATCCGGGCGTTCTTCCGGCTCGTGCGTTGAGTCGCCCACCTGTCGGCCGGGCCCGACACCCTCCGTCGCTCAGGGCATGCGGATCAGGACGGGTTCGGTGACCGTCGCGGTGACGTCCTCGAGCCTGACGTCGGCCTTGTGGTTCACGTCGACGGTCTGGAGGCTGAACGAGAACGTCGTGCCTTCGCCGACCTCGGAGTCCACCCAGATCCTGCCGGACATCGCCTCGACCAGCGTCCGCGCGATGTACAGACCGAGCCCGGTCCCCGGGCGGCCGGCCGCGGCGCCGTCCTTGACGCGATAGAACCGGTCGAAGATCAGGTGCCGGTGCTCCGGTGGGATGCCGGGGCCCAGGTCCCGCACGGAGATCGTGACGGACCCCTCGCCCGCCGTCGTGCTGACGTCGATCGGCAGGCCCTCCGGCGCGTACTTGTCGGCGTTCGACAGCAGGTTCAGCACGACCTGCTCGACGCGGAACGGGTCGGCGAACACGATCGCCGGGCGCTCGAGGTCGCGCATGACGACGGGACGATCGGGGTGCTGCTCGCGGAACTCCCGCACGATGCGGCCCAGGACGTGGTCCAGCGGTGCCGGCTGGAGGTCGACGACGAGGCCGCCCGCATCGATCAGGGAGGCATCGAGCATGTCGTTCACCACCCGCTCCAGGCGCTGGGCCTGCCGCAGCATGATCCGGTAGTACTCGAGGCGCGTCTCGGGGTCGTCGTCGACCGTCCCCTCCACGAGGCTCACGAGGAACCCGCGCAGCGGTGTCAGCGGCGAGCGCAGCTCGTGCGAGACCATCGAGACGAAGTCCCGCTTGATCTGCTCGGCCTTCCGCTCCTCGCCGGCGTCGCGCACCACGACGATCCGCGCGGGCGGCGCGCCCTCGTCGTCGCGGATCGTGCTGGTCCGCAGGCGTAGCGCCTTGTTGGTGCCGTCCTTGGTCCGGACCGTGGTGTCGCCGGACTCGCCGTCGGCCGCGTCGCCGTCCGTGAGCACGCCGATCCGCTCGAGCCCGAGGAGGTCCTCACACAGGCGACCGATCGCTTCGTGCTCCGTGAACCCGAGGAGGGCGCACATCGCCGGGTTCCAGGTGGTGATCTGTCCGTTCTGGTCCACGGTGAACACCCCGTCGGACGTGTGGGTGACGATCTCCGAGAGGCGGGCACGTTCGAGCGTCTTGCCGTAGAGCCGGTGGTTGCGCAGGCGCGCCGCCACCTGGCCGGCGAGCCCGTCGAGGAGGAGGCGCTCGGTCGCGGTCAGGACCTCCTTCCGGTACACGGCGAGGACCCCGCGGACGTCCTCCCCGTCGCCGACCAGGGAGATCTGGGGCGCGACGTCGGAGCGGACGGACACGAAGGCCTCCAGCGGGTCGGCGCCGGTCTCGTCCACGGTGATGCGGCGCACCCCGCCCGTCGCGTGGACCGCGACGGCGCCGTCCTCGACGACGACCAGCTCGACGCGATCGGCCGGGAGCAGCTTCTCCAGGAGGCCGAGGAAGTCGCCGAAGTCCTCCGTCGACGCGATGGGCCCGGCGAGCGCCTGTCCGGCCTGGTAGAGGTCGCGCATCTGGTCCCGCTCCAGGATGCTCGTCACCCAGCGGCGGTAGGTCATGTACGCGAGGGCGACGGGGGCGAGCATCAGGATCAGCGTGGCCGGCTGCATCGCCCAGGAGATCGCACCGAGGATGCCGAGGGCCACGTTGCCCAGCCAGTGGAGCACGTTGATCGCGAGCGGCAGGCGGAACACCTCGAGGAACCGCGTCCCCTCCACGATCGACACGACGAGCGTGATCGCGGTGGCGTTCACGGCGAACGTGAGGAACATCGCGGCCAGCAGGGCCACCCACCGCGTCGGGTCGGTGGGCCCGCCGCCCGATCCACCGAGGAGCTGGAAGACGACCTCGGCGAGCGTGATCCCGATGAGGAACTGGGAGACGTTGTAGGCGATCTTGTACGGCTTCCAGCGGTTGAGCGCCTGGCCCAGGCTGACGCCGAGGAGGATGGCGACCGTGAGGACGCCGGGCGCCACCAGCAGCAGGGCTCCCGCCCATACGCCGTCCGTCAGCGCGAAGTTCACGGTCTCCGTGCCCCGGCGCAGTGGGATCGAGCACCGCTCGGCGGCGATCGTGAGCCCCGCGATCAGCGTGACGGCGAGGACGTCCCCTGCATCCCATCGGGCGATCTCCGGGACCCGGATGGCGACGCAGCCCAGGCCGAGCAGGGTCGCCACCCCGATCAGGATCTTCACGGATCGAGGAAGGCTGCCCATGTCGTTGTTCCTCCTCAGCTCCAGGCCGCCGAGCTCCAGCTCGTCGAGCTCCACGAGGTCGAGCTCCACGAGGTGGAGCTCCACGAGGTCGAGCTCCAGTACATCCCGCTCCAGGAGGTCGAGCTCCACGATGTGCTCGACCACCCGCTGTTCTCCGAGATCAACGAGGACCACGACGTGGACGACCACGACGTGGACGACCACGAGGTCGAGTCCCACGGCGCGCCCAGGACGTCCTGCTCACCGGTCACCAGATCGAGCTGGCCGTCCCGGTCGAGGTCGGCGTGGACGTGGAAGCGTCCACGGCTGCCCTCGAGGGAGCCGAGGCCGGCCGATCGGACCAACCCGGCGTTGGTCCATTCCCCGCTGTTGATGCTCTGGATCGCGCCCGCCGCGTCCAGGAGCCCGGAGCCTCCTCCCGTCCGGTACTGGGAGGCCCGGAAGGTGCTCCCCATCAGGATCGACTTCACGGCGTTCGGACGGAGCGACGGGTTCACCTGATAGAGGAGGGCGGCCACACCCGAGACGACCGCGCCCGCCTGAGAGGTGCCCGTGCCCTTGAAGTAGTCGCCGTCGAGGACTGCCTCCGGGTGGAGCGCGTCGATGGTGCTCCCCGCGTCGCGCGACGCGACGATCGTCGTGCCCGGCGCCACGAGATCCGGCTTCTCGAACCCGTCCGGGGTCCGGCCGCGGCTGGAGAAGGGAGCGACCTCGTCGTCCCTGCGGTCGATCGTCTGGTGGACGTCGACCGCCCCAACCGTGATCACGTACGGGTCGTCCCCGGGCTTGTTCATCGTCCCGGGACCGCGGTTGCCGGCCGACACCACGACCGTGATCCCGGCCGCCCACGCCCGCTCCACGGCCGCGTTCAACGGGTCCACCGCGTAGGACTGCACGCTGTCGGTCCCGAACGCGAGGTTGAGGACCTTGATCCCGTACTGGGCCCGGTGCGTGACCACCCACTGCAACGCGGCGATCACGACCGAGACGTCGGTCGACCCGTCCGGTCCGGCCACCTTCACCGAGACGAGCCGGGCCCCTGGCGCGACGCCCCGCCACTTCCCGAGGGACGCGGCCCCGTTGCCCGCGATCACGCCCGCGAGGTGGGTCCCGTGGCCGAACTGGTCGTCTCCGTTGCCGCCCGGCGTGAAGTCCACGCGGGCGACGACGCGATCCCCGAGGTCCTGGACGCGCGCGACCCCCGTGTCGATCAACGCGACCGTCACGCCGCTCCCGTCGATCCCGTCTGGGACCTGGCCGAGGCGGATCGCCTTCCTCCACGCGAGGTTCGGCTCGAGGTCGTCCCAGGCGTCCGTGACGGCGTTCGCCATGTGGATGCGGCCGTCGACGGAGACCTCCGCGACCGAGGGGTCGCTCGCCAGCAGCTGCAGGCGACCGTCGGGGATCGTGGCGGCGAAGCCTCCGATCAACGGCAGCGGACGGGTGACCTCGCCGCCGAGGTCTCGGACCAGGTCCTCGGCGGCGTGCGACGACGGTGCCGTCTCGTGCACGAGGAGCCGGAGGGACGTCGTGGCGGCCGTCGTCGGCGGGAGCAAGGCGGCCGCGACGACCCCGCAGAGCACGATTCCGATCAGGGCGGTGCGACGATCCGGCGCGGGGACGGCCAGGGTCCGGCTCCGGAGGTGGATCTGCTGCACAGGGGGTCCTCTCGGTGAACGGCAGTCGTCGTGGGCCGATGAAGGCTCACTCTGGGCCCTCGTCGGCCGACAGCGCCATCGCTCGAAGGACGCAATGTCCGTGGGCCGGAGCCCGTTCGACGCATGGGCCGCACGGGGACCGACTGGCCGACCGGGGGAAGCCGAAAGGCCGGACGAGGATCCGCGATCGGCCGGCGAGCTCGCGATCCACGACTTCACGCGCCACGCCGAGCTGACCCGCTGGATCCCGGGGCTGGCCTTCGGGGTCGCCCTACTGATCGTGACCCGGGCTGATCAGGCGACCGCTCGTGATCCCCGCGACGATCGGGGCCGGGCTGGTCGTGTTCGTGGTCGTCGTCCTCCTCACGGGCTCCTCGGTGCAGGAGGTGAAGGACGGGCTCTGGCTCCTCGGGCCCTTCCGCTCGGATCGGGTGATGCAGCCGTGGAGGGCGGTGAACGCCCTCCGGTACGCCGACTCATGGTCAGGGGCTCGACGAGAAGCGCGATGCCGGGAGGCGCCGTGTGGCGCCTCCCGGATCGAGCGATGGCTACGGGGTTGGGTCCGCGAAGGATCCGCCGAAGATGTCGGAGTCCCCGAAGTCGAGTGGACACACCTGCTGCACGGCCGGTGCGGTCGGCGGGGGCGTTTCGTTGACCGCCGCGTCGTGCAGCTGCTGCCGGAACGTGTTGATCGCGGTGCAGACACCGCCGTCGCGCGAGTCGTTCCACACGGCGACGCCGTAGTCCCGCGTCGCGGCGGCGTAGACGTAGTCCCCGAGGAACTCGGCGGCCAGGTTGTTCTGGCTGCTGCTCCTCGGATCGCCCACGTCGCCGCGGTGGATCTCCGTGAAGGCGCCCACGCCCCCGCCGCTCACGTCCGCGTGCAGGACCACCCCGAGGAGCCCACGGGCCGACGTCGTGTCGTTCCTGAACGGCGTCGTGAAGGCGTTGTACACGAGGTACACGTCGGTGCCGTTCGGGGAGATGGCCGGTGCCGAGTAGTAGCCGCGGTCGCTCGCCTGCTCGATCTCCCGAAGCGGCGACCAGATCGCGCCGCCGTCGGTCGAGTCCGTGAACATCACGTGCTCGTTGTTCAGGCCGTCACGGCCGTCCACCCACGTGAGCACGATCCGGTCCGTCGCGTCGGCCCCGGTCGGGGCGCCGTTCGCGATGTCGACGCTCGGCGCGGCTCCGAGGTCGTTGCGGGCCCCGCCGATGCCGTCCTGCACGCAGCGCCCGATCGCGGGCTCGAAGGCGTTGCAGGTGTCGACGGCCGTGAAGATCTTCCGTGGGCGCGTCCAGGTGGCGCCCCCGTCGAACGACTTGATCAGCTGGATCTTCCCCGTGCCGGGGAACCCGAACGCGAACGCGTGCACGAAGACGTACACGACGCCGTCACTGTCGGTCCGGACCGTGCATCCCGACCGTCCGAAGCCCTCCGGGGTGCTGATGTTGTTCGTCGCCGAGGTCACCTGCCGGTTGATCCACGTCTGGCCGCCATCGTTCGAACGAGCGACGATGAGCGGCTGCGACGCGAAGCGCGGGCTGCGGAACGCCGCGTAGCAGATGTAGACGTTGCCGAAGAACCGACTGCTCTCGGCGTTGTCGGCCCAGATCTGCTCCTTGTCCGAGAACAGGGCGCTGTTCTGCTTGCTGGCGATCACGGGGTCGTGCCAGTTCGCCTGGTTGGCCACGATCCCCGGGGTGAGGCCGGTGCTGGCCGGTCCGTCGATCCGGCCGACGGAGATCGCCTCGGGGCCCAGGAAGGCGCGGGGGTCGAGCTTGGACGTGAGGCTCGCGTAGTAGAGACGCGACCCGTTCTCCCAGTCGAACCCCCCGTTCGCGAACACGGGGCCGAACGCGAGCGCCGGGTCGCCGTCGGAGATCATCCCGTTCTCGAAGTAGTTCGGGACGGTGCCGATCGGTCCCGGCTGCGGGGTGCACGGTGGGTCGGTGTCACCGGCAGATCCGTTGCAGAAGGGGCTGCGTGCCGTGAGGCCGGTGTACGTGGGCTGCGCCCAGTGTTCACCCGAGTCGAACGAGAAGTAGACGCCGGACCCGCCGACACCGTCGGTGAACGGACACGTGTTATCCGTCCCGGCGTTGCACGCTTCCATGTCGATGTTGTCGTTCGCGCCGGCGGCCACGATCCACGAGTGGTTCGCGTCGACCGCGACGGCGGGCTCGTTCTGCTTGTTCCTCGAGAACGGACCGTCGGGACTTCCGGTGCTCACCTCCGTGTCGCCGTCGAGCTGCGCCGCGGCCGGAGGCACCAGGCCGATCAGAGCGATGGCCAGGGTGACCGCGGGCAGCGTGAACCAAACTCTCCTCATGACTCCTCCCTTCGGGGACAGGGGTACAGGGGGGTCGGGGGGAACACGCTCAGTGTTCGACCCTAGGTTGCCCCGCGAGCACCTGTCAACGCAGTGGCATGGCCCCAACGGATCGACCGCCATCGCGGCTCTCCTCGCGCGAGATGATCGGTCCGGACCCCCGTGGCCACGCTCCGAGCCTGAGCGTCCCGCCTCGGGTGAGCGGCGCTTGTGCACCACATCCGCTCTACGATGCTCTCCGCATGACGTGCCCTCACTGCGGGTCGGACGTCCCCGACGGAGCGCGGTTCTGCCCTGCCTGCGGGACGCAGCTGTCCACGGGGCCCGGACCGCAGGAGCGCAAGCTCGTGTCGGTGCTGTTCGTCGACATGGTCGGGTCGACCGCCCGGGCCGACGGCGCCGATCCCGAGGACGTGCAGGCGCTGAACCAGCTGTACTTCGAGGAGCTGCGCGACCGGATCGAGCGTCACGGCGGCGCCGTCGAGAAGTACGTCGGCGACGCCGTGCTGGCGGTGTTCGGGGCGCCGCTCGCCCGCGCGGACGACGCCGAACGCGCCGTCCGCGCGGGCCTGTCGATCCTCGAGGGGGTCGAGCAGCTCAACCAGAAGCACGAGGGGCTGGACCTCGAGGTGCGCGGCGCGGTCGGGACGGGCGAAGCCGTGATCGCCGTCGACGCAGGACCGGGGGATCCGCTCGCCACGGGCGACGTGCTGAACACCGCGGCCCGGCTGCAGAACGCGGCGACGCCCGGGAGCGTGATCGTCGACGAGCCGACCCACCGGATCACGCGGCACGCGTTCCGGTTCGAGGAGATGCCGGCCGTGATCGCGAAGGGCAAGCGTGATCCTGTCGCCGCCTGGACCGTCGTCGAGCCTCTGGAGGCGCCGGGCGCCCGGCCGACGTCGGCGACGCCGCTCGTCGGCCGGGACCGAGAGCTCGCCCTGTTCGACAGCTTGTGGGAACGAGCGGTCGAGGAGGGGCGCCCGCACCTCGTGTCGATACTCGGCCCGGCCGGGATGGGCAAGACGCGGTTCGCGCGCGAGGCCTCCGAGCGGATCGAGGAGCGGGGCGGCCGGGCGCTGTGGGGCCGGAGCCTGCCGTACGAGGAACAGACGGCGTACCGCGCCGCCGGCGAGGTCGTGCGCAGCGTCGCCGGGATCTTCGAGAACGACCCGGTCGAGGTGGCCCGGTCGAAGCTCGCCACCGCGGTCGAGGATCTCTTCCCGGGTGCCGAGGCGGACGACGCGACCCGGTACCTGAGCCTGCTCCTCGGCCTCGGCCTCGACGCTCCGCCCGACGAGGCGATCCACCTGCTGTTCACGATGCGGATGCTGGTGGAGCATCTCGCGGAGCGCCGGCCGCTGCTGCTCGTGTTCGAAGACGTGCACTGGGCGGACGAGCCCCTGCTCGACCTGGTCGACTACCTCGTCTCGCACGTCCGGGACGTCCGCGTGGTCGTGATGGCGCTCGCCCGACCTGAGTTCCTGGAGACCCGGAAGACCTGGGGCGGCGGGATGGTGGGGCACACGACGCTTCCCCTCGAGCCGCTGCGAGAGGCCGACGCCAAGGCGGTGGCGGCGACCCTGCTCCCCACCGCGGACGCGGCCGCGATCGAGCGCGTGGTGTCGGTCGCCGAAGGCAACCCGCTGTTCCTGGAGGAACTCGTCGCCTCGGTCGCGGACGAGATCTCGATCGACGAGTTGCCCTCGACGGTCCGAGCGGCGATCGCCGCCCGCATCGACGCGCTCCCGGCCGGAGCCCGCGCGGCCCTGCTGCACGCGTCGGTGATCGGCCAGACGTTCTGGCGCGATGTGCTGCTCGGGACCGGCGCGCTGGAGGCGGTCGAGGAGGCGCTCGACGGGCTCGAGGCGCGCGGGTTGATCCGGCGACACCCGCAGAGCCAGGTCGCAGGCGACGTCGAGTTCGCGTTCAAACACGTGCTGATCCGCGACGTGGCCTACGGCACGTTGCCGCGCAGCTCCCGACGAGACCTCCACGGCGCCGTCGCCCGCTACCTCGAGGGGGCGCTCGCCGATCCCTCGGACCTCGCCTGGGTGATGGCACACCACTGGCGGGAGGCCGGGGAGGTGGACGCGGCGCGTCGCTACCTCCTGGCGGCCGCCGAGCAGGCGAGGGACGCGCTGGCGGTCGACCAGACCTACGACCTGTTCACACGGGCACTGGAACTCGCGACGACGGACGACGACGGCCGTCGGATCCGACTCCGGCGCGCGTTCGCGCTGGTGGAGCTGGGCGACTACGCCCGAGCCGACCGGGAGCTCGCGGAGCTGATCCCCGAGCTGGAGGGCGACGAGGAGGTCGAGGCCCTGCTCGCCCGTGGGCGGGCGACCGTATGGACCGAGCAGACCGCGGAGACGTTCGTGCTCGCGGAGCGTGCGCTGGACCTGGTCCGGGCGGATGGGCCGGCCGAGCTGGAGGCCGTGTCGATCGCGAGGCTCTCCCAGGCGTACGGGATGCGAGGGGAGGACGGCGACCTCGTGCGGGCTCGCGAGCTCGGGGACCGGGCGCTCGAGCTCTGGCCGGCAGGCGAGCGACTCCTCGACCTGGCCGAGCACTACCACCTGCAGGCCGACGTCCACTACTGGACCGGCTCGTACGAACGCGCGCTCGAGTTGTCCGACCAGGCGCGGGCGACGGGCGGCCTCGACCCACGCAGCGGCGAGTTCCTCCTGCGGGGGGCCGGGCTTCGGGGTCTGATCCTGGCCGGGATGGGCCGGTACGAGGAGGCCTTGGCGGCCGGGAACGTCGCGATCGAGATCGCCCGGCGGATCGGCCGAGCGGACAGCGTCGTGATGAATTACTCGACCCTGCCACTGCGGGAGATCTTCGCGATCGAGGAGGCACGGGCGCGGAGCGAGACGGTCACCGACCGGCTGGGGCCTTCGGACTTCAACATGCCGTGGATGAACGCTCGTGCGGACCTGCTGGGCGCGCAGCTGCTGATGGACGATCTCGCGGAGGTCGAGCGGTCTTGGCCGGCACTGTGGGAGGACGCCGTTGCGAGCGAGGCCTGGGAACGCTGGCTGATCAGCGGGCGGCTGGCCGCGAATCGCGCCGAGGTGGAGCTCGCATCCGGCCGCCTGGACGACGCGTTGACGTGGAGCCGTCGGGCGATCGAGCTCGCGACGACCGCCCACCGACGGAAGTACCTGGCCAACGCGCTCACCACCCTGGGTCGGGTGCTGACGGCGCAAGGCGAGGTGGAGGGCGCGACGGCCGAGCG
>JBIOTM010000213.1:0-2631 GCA_044865955.1 Actinomycetota bacterium
CGTCTCCGGCGCGCTGGTATCGACGGTCCACGTGTGCGAGGCCGGGGTCGCATCGGTGTTCCCGGCGGGATCTGTTGCGCGCACCTCGACGCTATGGACGCCCTCCGTGAGACCCGAGTAGGTCTTGGGAGAAGAGCAACTCGCGAATGCACCGCCGTCGAGCGAGCACTGGAACGTCGAGCCCGTCTCCGTGGACGTGAGGCCGAACGTTGCGGAAGTCGAGTTCGTCGGGCTCGTCGGCGCCGACGTGATTGATGTGTCAGGCGGGCTCAGGTCGATTGTCCACGTGGAGGAGGCGGGCGACGCGTCCGTGTTCCCCACCGGGTCCGTGGCCCGGACCTCGAAGGTGTGGGTGCCGGCGGCCAGACCCGAGTAGCCCTTCGGGGAGGAGCAGCTCGCGAACGCTCCGCCTTCCAGCCGGCACTCAAAGGTCGAGCCCGCCTCGGTCGAAGAGAAGGAGAACGTCGCGCTCGTCTGGTTCGTCGGGTTTGCCGGGCCGGACGTGATCGTCGTGTTCGGCGCGGTGTTGTCGACGACGACCGTGCGCTTGGCCGAATCGAGTGTGTTTCCCGCCGCGTCGATGACGCGCGCCACCAGCTGGTACGTGCCGTCGGCGGGCAGGCTCGACCACGTGATCGGGTAGCTGGGTCCCGAGGAGCTCGAGCCGATCAAGACGGACGGGGCGCAGCTCGCCCCTGCGCAGTAGTAGTACGCAATCGATGCCACGCCCGAGAGAGCGTCGGTACCCGATCCCGTCAGGACCTGACCGTTCTTGATCGTGGCGGGGAGGGGGTCGAGAACGGCGGAGCTCGGGTTCGTCTTGTCGATCCGAATCTGCGTGCCTGCGATGCGAACCGTCTCGACGTTGCCGACGTTGTCGACGGAGAAGTACTTCACCGTGTAGGCGCCGTCTGTCGACAACGTCGCCGTCGTCCCCTGGGGCGAGCTCGTCGTTGGCGTCGAGCCGTCTGCCGTGTAGTACGTGACCGCCGACCCCGCTCCAGTGCCGTCCGACGGCGAGAGGGCGACGAACTGAGTCGTGTTCTTCCAGCCCGGCCCGATCGCTCCCGTGTTGTCGCTTGTCGTTGGGGCCGCGGCGTCGGCGTAGACGCCGAATGCCGTGGACGCCGTGTTCCCGACCCTGTCGTACGCGGTCACGAGGTTGGCCGCGTTCTCGTAGCCGGCTCCGCTCGACCATGCATACGTCTGCGTGTACGGCGAGAGCGTGTCGTCGACCGGGCTCGTCGGCGAGAATCCGCTTGCCAGACCGGGAAAGCGCATCTTCTGGAGGCCGGTGCCACCGTCGCTCGAGGTTGCGGTGATGACGAATGAGCCCCCGGCTCCGCTCGGGCGGTAGTAGAAGCTGGCCCCCACAACGTGCGAGTCCGGCGCCGACTCCGCGAGCATGAGCGTGGGCGCGGCGGGCGCTGTCGTATCGAGCTCGAGCGCGAGGTGCACGCTCCCCGTGGCCGAACCCTGCGGATCGACGAGGATGGTGTACGTGCCCGAGACGGCGAGGCGGACGAGGAGGGCGCCGCCGTCCGGGGGGAAGCTGGTGGGCGGGACGAGCGTCGTCCCATCCGGGTTGAGGATGGAGACCTTTGTGCTGCAGCAGTTGAACGGCCCGACCGTCAACTTGATGCCCGTGTCCGCCGTGCCCGAGAACGACGCGCTCGCGTTCTGGCCCGGCACCGACGTCCCCAGCGTGAGCGAAGAGCCGGCGGTGATCGTCCCCGTTGCGTCTGCCGGGACGTCGTAGACCGTGACGCTCACGCTTCCCGTCACGGCCCCGACGGGATTGACGAACAGCGTGTACGTCCCGCTCCCGAGCAGGACCTCGGTGTCGATGAAGCCGCCCCCGGTCCCGAAGCTCGAGGGGCCGAAGAGAGCCGTCCCGCCTGGGCTCAGAAGCGTGAACTGCGCGATGCAACACGTCGGACCGACCTTGATGCTGACTCGCTGGCCGACTGCCCCCGTAAAGGTGACGGCCGCGTTCTGTCCGGGCGTCGTCGTCGTCACGGCGACCGGCCCGCCGCCCGGCGTCGCCGCCGCTGTCGCGTCGGGCGGGACGTCGTTGAGCGTGAGCGTCGCGCTCCCGGTCGCGGTGCCCTGAGGATCGACCAGGATCGTGTATGTCCCGTCCACCGGGAGGACGACCGCATCGACGAAGCCTCCGCTCGTGCCGACGGACACAGGGGCGACAACGGTTGCGCCGCCCGGCTCGAGGAGCGAGATCTTGGTACTGCAGCAGGTGGACGTTCCTATCGTCACGCTCGAGAGCTCGAGGCTCACGCGCTGGCCGACCGCGCCGGCGAAGGTCACACGCGCGTCCTGCCCCGGGGCGACCGTGGTGACCGTCAAGGCCGGCCCGCCCGGCACGATCGAGGCGGTCACATCCGCCGGAACATCGTGAAGCGTCACGGTCATGCTCCCGGTGTTCGCGCCTTGCGGGTCGACGACGACCGCGTACGTTCCCGCCACCGAAAGCGAAATCGGCCCGAGGGAGCCGCCGCTCGTGCCGATCGTCGTCGGCCCCGCGAGCGACGAGCTGTCGGGGCGGAGGAGCGAGACCCTCGTTCCGGACAGCGATGACCCGATGGTCACGTTCGAGAACTCGACGGTCACACGTTG
>JBIOTM010000214.1:0-4338 GCA_044865955.1 Actinomycetota bacterium
AGCTCGACCTCGACCTGGACGATCTCCGGTCGGAGAGCCCCAGGCTGGTGACCTGCTCCCTCGCCGCGTTCGACGAAGACATCCCGGAGACCGCCGGCAGGCCCGGCTACGACATCATCATGCAGGCGCTCTCCGGCCTCATGAGCGTGACCGGGGAGCGGGACCGCGATCCGGTGAAGGCCGGCGTGGCGCTCCTCGACGTGATCGCGGGCCTCGACGCCGCGATCGGCATCCTGGCCGCACTGCACGAACGCGAACGCACGGGCATCGGACGACACGTGAGCGTCGCGCTCTTCGACGCGAGCGTGGCCGCGATGGTGAATCAGGCGGCGAACCATCTGCTCGGTGGGGTCGTGTCGCGGGCGATGGGGACCGGGCATCCCAACATCTGTCCCTATCAGGCGTTCCACGGGTCGGACCGACCCTTCATCCTCGCCGCCGGGAACGACCGGCTGTTCCGTAGGACCTGCGAGGTGCTCGGACAGGTCGGATGGGCCGAAGACCCCCGGTTCCGGAGCAACGAGGAGCGCGTCGCGCATCGGGCCGAGCTCGTCCCCCTGCTCGAGGGCGCCTTCGCCTCCCGCCCGGCCGCGGCCTGGCTCGCCGAGCTCGAGGCCGCCTCCGTCCCGTGTGCACCGATCCGGGACATGGCGGAGGTCTTCTCCTCGCCGGAAGGCGCCGCGCTGGTGGAATCGGTCCCGGATCCGGGTCGGGGCACGACCCTCCGGCTGGTCCGGAGCCCGATCCGGTTCGACGGCGGCACCCTCGGGACGCGGACGCCCCCACCCCTCCTCGGCGAACACACGGAAGAGATCCTCGGCGACCCGTGAGGGCAGTGGACCGCTGGCGCGCGCAGCTCGAGGCCCGCGCCATCCCGCCCGAGATCCTGGCGGCGGCGCCCGAGTCCCCGTACGGCTTCCCCACCGAGATCTTCCGCACCCGGGGTGAGCAGGCGACGCAACAGGAGCCCACCCCCACGACCCGGCGGGCGCTCGAGGCGCTCCCCGACCGGGGACGGGTGCTCGACGTGGGGTGCGGTGGCGGGGCGACCTCCCTGCCGCTCGCCGGCCGCGCGGGCGTCCTGGTCGGCGTGGACGCGCAGGAGGACATGCTCGAGGGCTTCCTGGCGAACGCCCGCGCGGCCGGGGTCGAGGCCGTCGCCGTGCCCGGTCGCTGGCCCGACGTCGCCGACGGCCTCGACCCCGTGGACGTGGCGGTTGCCGGCCACGTCCTCTACAACGTCGCGGAGCTGGAGCCGTTCGTTCGGGCCCTCACCGGCACGACCCGCCGCCGGGTGGTCTTCGAGATCACGGAACGCCATCCGTTGCACTGGATGAACGACCTGTGGAGCGCCTTCCACGACGTCGCCCGCCCGGACGGGCCCACGGCAGCGGACGCGGTCGACGCGCTCGCCGAGCTCGGGGTCGAACCCAGGATCGAGCGGTGGGTGACCGTTCCTGCTCGCGGGGGGTTCGAACGCCGGGGTGACGCCGTGGCGCTCGTCCGACGCCGGCTCTGCCTCCCGGCGGATCGCGACGACGAGCTGACGGAGGCGTTGGGCGTGCGGCTGTCGCGGCGGCTCGGGCTGTGGACCGCCGGACCCGCGGAGCAGGCGTTGTCGGCGATCTGGTTCGACGTCAGCGAGTGATCGTGAGCACGGTGGCGGCCACGTAGATCTCGCCCTCGGGGTCCTCGATCCGGGCGGGCTTCGCCGTCGTGCCGCCCACGCGCTCGGGAACCGTGAGCCGGAGCGAGGGGAGCGTCTTCAGGAAGCTGCCGAGGTCCTGCGACCCGGGTGGCTCTCGACCCGCCTCCTCGAAACGGAGATGGAGGACGCTCCCGGCGCGACGGCCGAGGATCTCGACGTCGATCCGTCGCGCCTGCACCTGCGCGCTCGGGAAGTCGCAGGACGCCCCCGGTCGGAGGTGGGCGACGCCGTGTCCCTGGACCCGGCCGGCGGGCAGGACCCGGATCCGGGCCCGCATCCGCCAGTGGCTGATGCAGGAGCCGCCGACGTGGTAGGTGTGGGTCGTTCGGCTCACCATCGTCACCGTCCATCGTGCCGCCTCATCGGCCCCGGGGTTCTGGCTGGGGCTCGCGGCCGCCCCGGGGTCCGGGACGCCGGGTGGGAACGGGTTGGATCGCGACGCGATGAACGCTCCGGCCCCGGCACAGGCCAGGAGGATGCCGACCCACATCAGCGTCTTCCTCCACCCTCGCATCCAGCCATCATCCCTCAGGCCGGCGGGTGCGCTCCTACAGGCCGAGGCCGGTCATCAACGCGCGGAGGGTGAGCCCGAAGCTGATGAACGAGGCCCACGCGAACGGCACCCACGGCCTGATGGGTCGGTCGATGCCGACCGCCCGCGCGTCGCCGGACCGCGCGACCACATGGGCGAACACGAACAGGAGCAGCGGCAGGTACCCGTAGATGTAGTGAAGCGTCCCGCCCAGCACGCCTCCCGCCTCGATCCGGCGTCCCATGAGGAGGAGGACCGTACCCAGGACCGCCTGCGCCACCGCGACCACCTGCGCCGCCGCCAGCCATGTCCAGTACCGGTCCCCCGGGCCTCGCCGGGCGAGCTTCGCCGCGAGCCCCCAGATCCACCCCAGGGCGAACAGGGCGACGACCGCGAACCCCACGACGCGGTGCACGGCGGACACGGCGCGGATACTACGGGGAGCTCGGTCGCGCCCGGCCGTCGACGGGGTCCTACAGACGGGCGAGCACGAGGGCGGTCGCGAGGACCGGCATCGCCACCGACAGGAGCTTCAGCGCTGCCTCCGGCGCCCCCCTGATCGCCTCGGCCCCCAACGGTTCCGCGGTCCCGTCGTCGAACGTGATCGATCCCTCGACCGAGCGGGCGTGCCTCCGGAGACGTCGTACCGGCGTCGACAACGCGCGCTGCGCCGCGCTGATGGCGACGCACGCCGAGGCGACGAGCACGCCGGCCAGGTCGATCCGGCCTCGCTGAGCGAACGCGCCCGTCAGCGCGGGGAAACCCCCCCACGCGAGCGCGAACCACAGATCGGAGTGGAAGGCGCCGTCGAACAGCTCGAGGTTGTACGCGACCACGAGGAACCCGCCCACGAGGATGAAGGGCGCGATCCATCCCGACATCTGGACGATCCCGATGACCCCGAGCGCCGACGCGCCGAGGAGCGCGACGACCGCGCTCCCGACCAGCACCCGATCGGGGATCCCCGTGCCCAGCGGACGTCCGCGGAGCTCGTCGAGCGCGTGGGCCGCCACCCCCACCCCCAGGAAGAAGGCCGAGAGGCTCAACCCCAGGCGGTACGGGCTCACGCGGGCGGCGGTCGCCGCACCGAGCGCCACGTACGACAGGTGCCACAGCGTGTACGGAGGGTGCAGGAGGGTCCACCAATCCCGCCAGCCGCCGGGCTCGAGGGCGTAGAACGCCGGCCGACCGGCGCTCATCTCGCCTTGACACCCCACAGGACGACGGCTGAGCCGAACAGGAAGCTCCGCGTCCGCACGTGCGCGATCCCGGCGCGCTGGAACCATCGGACCCACTCCTCCACGGGATGCTCCGCGGTGAAGCGGGAGACGCTCGGGCCGAGGAACGCGGCGGTGCGGGCCCACGCGGGCGACGCCACCGCCCCGACCAGCGGGAGCACGGCCCGCGTGTGTGCCCACCAGCCGGCGCGAAGCGCCGGCGCCACGGGAGCGGAGAACTCGAGCATCGCGATCGAGGCTCCCGGGCGGAGGACCCTGACGAGCTCGCCGACCGTCGCCGCCGGATCGTCCACGTAGCGCAACAGGTACGTGAAGGTCACGGCGTCGAAGGTCGCGTCCGAGAACGGCAGTCGTTCGGCTCGGCCGAGGACGGGCGTGACCCTGCCGTCGAGCCCGGCCAGGCGGTTCGGTTCCCGGCCGGCCCGGAGCATCCGCTCGCTCTGGTCCACCGCGACGACCCGGACGTTCCTCCGGGCGGCGAGCTCGCGCGAGACGAGCTGCGTGCCGGCCGCCGCGTCCAGGACCCACGAACCCGGAGCCGCGTTGGTCTTCGACACGAGGAAGCGCCGCCACCGGGGATCCTGACCGAGCGAGAGGATCGCGGCCATCCGGTCGTACTGCGGCGCGATCCCCGCGAAGAGCCGCGCCGCGAAGCGGTTCCGCTCGCTGCTCACGTTCGCGGGGCCCGTCATGCGAAGGGGAACGGGGGCTGCCACCACCACGGGACGTTCGAGAGCGCCACCCGGTCGACCCACTTGACCCACCAGTATCCCCGGCGGCCGGGCGCCACCAGACGGACCGGGAAGCCGTGGCCGGCGGAGAGCGTCCGGCCGCCGACCCTCGTGGCGAGGAGGAGGCGG
>JBIOTM010000215.1:0-7220 GCA_044865955.1 Actinomycetota bacterium
AGCAGGCACGCGCGTCCGGCCGACGAGAGGTTCGCGAGCACGTGCAGGAGCAGAGTGGACTTGCCGATCCCCGGTTCCCCGGCGAGCAGGACGACCGAGGCGGGCACCAGCCCGCCCCCGAGGACCCGGTCGAGGCCATGGATCCCCGTCGTGACGCGCGCCTCGTGGCCCTGGTCGTCGCCCAGGGTGACGACGGACACGCCGACCTGGCCTGCCAGGGCGGCCGACGATGCCAGGATCGTGCCCCATTCGCCGCAGCCCGGGCACCGCCCCATCCATTGGGAGACCTGCTGCCTGCACGCCGAGCAGGCGAGGATCGTCCGAGGCTTCGCCACCCGGCGGACGCTAGCCGGGAGGTGTGACATGCGGGGCAGCCAGATCGTCGGGGCTCGTGGGTACCCTCCTCTGATTACGACCATCGGCTCGGATCGCGGGTGGGCGGTGTGAGATGGGAGCCCCTCCCCTACACGAAGCGTCTGAGATGCCGATAGAGAACCGATGACGAGAAGGAGGAACGGCCGTGGAGGTCGTGCCGATCACCGGCGAGGACGGCGAGTGGAACCAGCGCCAGGAGCTCCCGTCGACGCTGCCCGAGGGCTCGGACCCGCCCGGGTTCCCGCTCGTCCTGGTGACCTGGCGAGATGCCTGGTTCGACTTCGACGAACCCGACCCTGAGGATGCGCGCGCCGACTACCTGGTGACGACGGTGGGCTTCCTCGTCCGCAACGGGCCGAGGTTCGTCTCGATCGCGCAGGAGGTCCTCCCCGACGGTGACGGGTTCCGGGCCGTCACCCACATCCCGGTATCGGTCGTCGAGCGGATGGCGCCGCTCCCGGGGCCGGACCAGGGCGAGATGCGCGACCTGACCGCCACCTAGACGTATACTCGCTCGGCTCCGGCGCCTCAGGTGGCGCCGGCCACGGGAAGGAGGGATGCGTGATGACCGCGAGCTCGGCCACCGTGCACGCGCCGCATCCCTCGGTCTCCCGCTGAGCCCTCCGGGCTCGTCGCGGTAGCTCCTCGCGAGGTGCGGCGCCTCATCCTGTCCGCACCTCTCCACGAACGAAGGAGCGACCGCGTTGCACGACGAAGCTGTGGAGCACTTCCTCGACGAAGGGCTCATCGAACGGGTCATCAGGCCCATCAAGAGCGGCAAGGAGGCGAGCGTCCACCTCTGCCGCGCCAACCCGCGAACCACCGGCGAAGGGTTGGCCGCGCTCAAGGTGTACCACCCGCTCGACCGGCGGGACTTCCGCGACGAGTCGCTCTACCGCGACGGCGAATGGATCAAGGAGCGGCGCATCCGCGTCGCCCTGGAGAAGCGGACGAGGTTCGGCCGCGAGGTCCAAGGGGGGATCTGGGTGAACCGCGAGTGGGAGACCCTCCGGACGCTCTGGGACGCTGGCGTACCGGTCCCGAGGCCGATCGAGGCGACCGAGCGGGCGATCCTCATGTCCTACGTGGGCGACGAGGACACGGCGGCCCCGCAGCTCCATCGTCATCGAGCCGGCCCCGAGGACCTCGAAGGGCTCCTCGAGAGGTGCCTGCGGGCGGTGGAGCGGATGCTCGTGCACGACGTCGTCCACGGGGACCTCTCCCCGTTCAACGTCCTCGTCTGGGAGGGCGAGATCGTGGTGATCGATCTCCCGCAGGCCGTCGACCCCAGGAAGAACCGGCACGCCGAGTCGCTGCTCGCCCGTGACGTGCGGCGGATCTGCGATCACTTCGCCCGACTGGGCGCGGTCCGCGACCCGGAGACGCTGGCGGCCGACCTATGGACGGCCTGGACGCTCGCCGACCTCGTGCCGGAGGAGCTCCGACCGCTCCTGTAGGGACGGTTGAGGCGCGGCCGGGGGCGGGCGGATACTGCGCCCATGCCGGAGCGGCGGATCGCCACGGTGCTGATGCTCGACGTGGTCGGGTCGACCCACATCGCGGCCCAGCTCGGGGATGCCCGCTACCGAGAGCTGGCCTCCCGCTTCAACCGGCTCGTGCGCACGTCCCTGAAGCGCTTCGGTGGGAAGGAGGAGGACCACGCCGGTGACGGGTTCTTCGCGACGTTCGCCCAGCCGGACCGGGCGATCCGATGCGCGGCCGACCTGGCGCAGGACGTTCGGAGCCTCGGCATCGAGATCCGCTCGGGGATCCATACCGGTCAGACGGAGGATCAGGCCGGGAAGACCCACGGCATCGCCGTGGTGATCGGAGCTCGAGTGATGTCACTGGCGGAGGCCGGTGAGATCCTGGTCACCAGCACCACGAAGGAGCTCGTGACCGGTTCCGGCTTCGGTTTCGAGGACCTCTCGACTCATGAGCTCAAGGGCGTGCCCGGGGCGTGGCAGGTGTTCGCCGTGACGGCGGTGGACGAGCAGGAGCGGGCCCAGCCGCTGCCGGCGGCCGAGGCGGCGGAGCGCCGTGCGGCGATCGAGCCGTCGATCGAACGGCAGCGACCGCGCCGGGCCGTCTGGATCGCGATCGCGTCCACCGCGGTCGTCGCGGCGATCGTCGGTGCAGCCTTCCTCGCCGGCAGCGACGGCGACACCGGGCCTTCCGCGAACCGAGAACCCGGCCCTCCCGCCCACGCCGTCGTCGAGGTCGACCCGGAACGAGCGCCCCCCATCGTCCGCTCGATCGGCATCCCGATCGAGCAGCACGGATCGTTCCGGCTGCGGACGTCCCCTCACGCGATCGTCGTCGGGCAGGGCGGCGTGTGGACGGTCAGGTGGGCATCGGTGTTCCACGTCGACCCGTCGCGAAGCGAGGTTCGGACACGCATCACGCTCCAGGGTCCGCCCCCGTTCTCTACCAACCTCGCGGTGGGTCTGGACGGGGTGTGGCTCGCGTACGACGGAGGGCTGATCGAGATCGACGCCGCGACCGACGAGCAGCGCCGGGTGATCACGCTCGGATCGGCGGCGAACCCGGTCTCTGCGGCCGCGGACGCGGCCGTCGGCGGAGGGTCGGTGTGGCTGGGTCTCGGAGACGGCCGCCTCATCCGCTTCGACCCGCGGACCGGTCGGGACGTCACGCGAACCGGCCTCGACGCGATCGACGCGATCGCGTTCGGCCACGGGGCGGTCTGGACCGTCGATGCCGTCGCTGGCATCGTGTCGGCGTACGATCCCGGCACGATCCGGCAGCGGTCCGAGATCCCGGTGGGCAGCGCCGACAGCATCGTGGTCGGGGACTCGAGCGTCTGGGTGCTCGCTCGGAGCGTCGGAACGCTCACCCGGATCGACCCGTCGACGAACGAGACGGCAGGCGTGGTTCAGGTTGGCCCGAACCCCACGGGCCTCACGGCCGGCTCGGGCGCGATCTGGGTCGGCGACGAGGACGGCGTGATCCGGCGGGTGGACGAGGACACTCGTCAGGTCACCGAGATCCCGTTCGGAGCCGAGATCCGCGGCCTCGCCTACGACGAGCAGACAGACAGGATCTGGGTCGACGTGGCCTGACTCCACGAGAGGCGCCGACCTCCCCTCGTCGCGCTGCATCCCTCGGAGAGAGAGGGTCATCCTCGGGTTCGGGAAGAGCCGCCCGAGGTGCCGAGAAGCCCGGTCTCCCACCAGGGGACCGGGCTTCGGCCTTCGTGCCGCGCGTGAGGGCGCGGCGGTGACGCGGGCTCGACCTACTCGGTCGAGCCCGCGAGCTCCACGGGCGGCGTGTCGGGCGGCACCACGCCCGCGCCGTGCTCGAACACGACCTCGCCGTCGCGGACGTCCACGATGATGGTCTCGCCCGCGCGGAACTCCTTGTACAGGAGCTTCTCCGCGAGCGGGTCCTCGACCATCTGCTGGAGCGTCCTCCGCAGCGGCCGCGCGCCGAGAGCCTTGTCGTAGCCCTTCTCCGCCAGGACCGTCTTCGCCGCGTCGGTCAGCTCGATCTCGACGTCCTTCGACTTCAGCTGCTCCTCGACCCGGCGCATCAGCAGGTCCACGATCCGCTTCACGTCGTCCATCGACAGCGAGTGGAACACGATGACCTCGTCGATCCGGTTCAGGAACTCCGGCCGGAAGGAGCGCTTCAGCTCCTCGGTCACGGTCTCCTTCATCTTCTCGTAGGTGACGGCGTCGTCCCGGGCGGCCATGAAGCCGATGCCGACGCCCTTCGCGATGTCCCTCGTGCCGAGGTTCGAGGTCATGATGATGATCGTGTTCTTGAAGTCGACCTGGTGGCCCTGGGCGTCGGTCAGGTGCCCGTCCTCCAGGATCTGCAGGAGCGTGTTGAACACGTCTGGGTGGGCCTTCTCGATCTCGTCGAACAGGACGACGCTGAACGGCTTGCGCCGAACGGCCTCGGTGAGCTGGCCGCCCTCCTCGTAGCCGACGTAGCCAGGAGGCGACCCGATCAGCCGCGAGACCGTGTGCTTCTCCATGTACTCGGACATGTCGAGCTGGATCAGCGCGTCCTCGTCGCCGAACAGGAACTCGGCCAGGGCCTTCGACAGCTCCGTCTTCCCGACGCCCGACGGGCCCAGGAAGATGAACGACCCGGACGGCCGGCGCGGGTCCTTCAGCCCGCTGCGCGTGCGGCGCATCGCCCGCGACACGGCCGAGATCGCCTCGTGCTGGCTGATGATCCGCTTGTGGATCTCATCCTCCATGCGGAGGAGCTTCTCCGTCTCCTCCTCGGTGAGCTTGAACACCGGGATGCCGGTCCACACGGACAGCACCTCGGCGATCTCCTCCTCCCCGATCTCGGACAGGACGTCCATCTCGCCGGCCTTCCACCGGTGCTCGCGGCGCTGGCGCTCCTCCTGGAGCTGGCGCTCCTCGTCGCGCAGCGACGCGGCGCCCTCGAAGTCCTGCGCGTCGATCGCGGATTCCTTCCGGAGGCGAACCTCGGCGATCTTCTCGTCGACCTCGCGGACGTCCGGCGGCGCGGTCATCCGGCGGATGCGGGTGCGCGAGCCGGCCTCGTCGATCAGGTCGATCGCCTTGTCCGGCAGCGACCGGTCGGCGATGTAGCGATCGGCCAGATTCGCCGCCGCGACGAGCGCGTCGTCGGTGAAGCTCACGCGGTGATGGGCCTCGTAGCGGTCGCGGAGTCCCTTCAGGATCTCGATCGTGTGCGAGACCGTGGGCTCCTCGACCACGATCGGCTGGAACCGGCGCTCGAGGGCGGCGTCCTTCTCGAGGTGCTTGCGGTACTCGTCGCGCGTGGTGGCGCCGATCGTCTGCAGCTCTCCGCGGGCGAGCATCGGCTTCAGGATGCTGGCGGCGTCGATCGCACCCTCCGCGGCGCCCGCGCCGACCAACGTGTGCAGCTCGTCGATGAACAAGACGATGTCGCCGCGTGTCTTGATCTCCTTGAGCACCTTCTTCAGCCGCTCCTCGAAGTCGCCGCGGTAGCGAGAGCCGGCCACGAGGGCGCCGAGGTCGAGGGTGTAGATCTGCTTGCCCTTGAGGGTCTCCGGCACCTCTTCCCGGACGATGTCCTGGGACAGGCCCTCCACGACGGCGGTCTTGCCCACGCCCGGCTCGCCGATCAGCACCGGGTTGTTCTTCGTCCGGCGCGAGAGGACCTGCATCACGCGTTCGATCTCCTTCTCGCGGCCGATCACGGGGTCGAGCTTGCCGTCGCGCGCGAGCTGCGTCAGGTTCCGGCCGAACTGGTCGAGCACCATCGAGCCCTGCCCGCCGCCCTCCGGTGAGCCGGACACCTGCTCGCCCTTCCCGGCGGTGTAGCCGGACAGCAGTTGGATCACGGTCTGACGGACGCGGTTCAGGTCGGCGCCGAGCTTCTGCAGCACCTGGGCCGCGACGCCCTCGCCCTCCCGGATCAGCCCGAGGAGGATGTGCTCGGTGCCGATGTAGTTGTGGCCCAGCTGGAGGGCCTCGCGGAGCGACAGCTCGAGGACCTTCTTGGCGCGAGGCGTGAACGGGATGTGCCCGGTCGGAGCCGCCTGGCCCTGTCCGATGATCTCCTCGACCTGCTGGCGGACGGCTTCGAGCGAGATGTTCAGCGACTCGAGCGCCTTGGCGGCGACCCCCTCGCCTTCGTGGATCAGCCCGAGGAGGATGTGCTCGGTGCCGATGTAGTTGTGGTTCAACATCCTCGCTTCTTCTTGGGCGAGGACGACCACCCGACGAGCTCGGTCGGTGAATCGCTCGAACATGCCCTACATCCCTCCAGGCCGCGATCCGTCCGTCCGGCCTCGGGGATCTCGGGACTCCGTCCTACCCCCGAGGCACGTCGGACGCCGCTCCTGTCCGGTCGCAGCGCCCATCAGCTCGCAGTATACCCAGCGCCCTCCGGAAGCCTGCACGCCGAGCGACATCCGTTCCCACCCTCCGCGGATCCTCCGATGATGGATCCGTCGTCCACCCAGTTCTTCGGAAGAACAGCGCTCCGGGATGAGCCTCCGGGGCGGGGGAGGTGCGAGATAGACCGTTCGGACCACGCGAATCACCCGGAAGGCTGTTGCGTGGGAGCCGGGTGGGCTGGCAGCATCCCTCGAACCGCTCCTCGTGTCCCCGCACGGGAGCCTCCCCGCGAGGAAGGAGAGGAGCAGACCGTGCGCGTGCTCGTCGTCGACGACCATCCGGCCTTCCGCAGGGCCCTCACATCCGCCCTCCGGCTGGTGGACGACATCGAGATCGCCGGCGAGGCGGAGGGCGGCGAGGACGCCTGTGCCGAGGCGGAGCAGCTGCAACCCGACGTCGTGCTGATGGACCTCTCGATGCCCGACCTCTCGGGCATCGAAGCGATGCAGCGGATCCACGCCACGACGCCGGACCTGCCGGTCGTGATCCTCACCGCCCACGCCGACGAAGGCGTCGAACGGGCCGCGCGGGGTGCGGGCGCATCCGGGTTCGTGGCGAAAGGCCGAGGGCTGCACGACATCCTGCTCATCCTGCACGAGGTCACCGGGAAGGCCACGGCCGGGTAGGGTCGTGGCGTGGGCTGCCTGATCGCCCTCGTCGTCCTACTGCTCCCCCGCACGATCATGGTCGTGCTGTGGCTCTTCTCGGACTACCTCTCGACGGCGTTCGGGACGTGGGTGTGGCCGCTCATCGGCTTCTTCGTCCTGCCGACCACGACGCTCGGGTACGCGGTCGCCCAGAACCGATACGGTGGCGTGCGAGGGGTCGGGCTCCTCCTGGTGATCGTGGGGGTCCTCGTCGACCTCGGCGCCATCGGCGGGGGACGAGGGGTCGGGAAGCGCTGGGCGAGGGAGCGCTGACCTCCGAAGGGCCGAGAAGGAGGGGCCGGCTCGC
>JBIOTM010000216.1:0-9987 GCA_044865955.1 Actinomycetota bacterium
GCGCCGGAGCACCGGCTGCGGCGCGACCGGCGCCACGACCGGCGCCTCGCCGGCCTTGTCCCGGAACAGATCGCGGAGCTCTCGTTCGATGTCCGTGCTCATCCGTCCTCACCCCTGATCCCTTCGCGCAGCGCGGCGGTGGCCCGCGCCGTCAGTGACTTCACCGCGGCGACGGAGCACCGCAGCGCGTCGGCCGCCTCCCGCTCCGACAGGTCCTCGTAGTAGCGCAGGACCAACACCGCCCGTTGGCGCGGCGGCAACCGCAGCAGCCGGCGCCACATGTCCTCGCGTGTGGCGACGTCCGGCATCCCGGCGGTCGCCGATCGGTCGACCCGTCCTGCCTCCTTCGACAGCCACTCGCGTTCGACCCGGAGCCGACGGAGCCGCGAGACGTGCAGGTTCACGATCGACCGGCGGAGGTACGCGTCGAAGGCCTCGTGCGCCCGCAGGTGGCCGAACCGGCCGACGCACCGCACGAAGGCGTCGTGCACGAGGTCCTCCGCCTGGGACCGATCGCCGGTCAGGAGGAAGGCCAAGCGGTTCGCCGCGGGCACGTGCCGGACGTACAGCTCGGCGAGGTCGCTCCTCGGCCCGCTCACCATCGTCCCTTCCCGGAGGAGACCACCCGCCATGACTCCAAGACGCTCATCGCCGCCCGGAGGTATCGCTCCGGCAGGGTTCTCAGATCAGCCTGCCATCGCTCCCAGCCCTCAGACGCGTTCCCAGACCCGGTCGATCGGCAGGGCAAAGAGTCGATCGTCCACGGTGTAGCTTCTCGTCCCCGTATAGAGGGCGACCCCAGCGGAGAACGCATCACCCACGGCGTTGCGCAGTTTCCGAAGTCCCTTCATGTCTGCATTCGTGATCCTTCCGGCCGCCTTGACCTCGAACGCCAGGACCGCTCCGTCGTCCCGCTCGACGACCAGATCGACCTCGTCGCCATCGTGCGTTCTCCAATGCCCAGAGCCCGCGATACCATCGAGCCAGGACGCCTGCTTGAGCAGTTCCCCCACGACGAAGGTTTCGAGTAGATGTCCGAATTCAGTGAGAGATGTCGGGTCAAGGCGTCCGAGCTTCTCCGGGGTTAGCCGCAGGAGACGGGTCGCGATCCCTGAGTCAACGACATGCACCTTGGGGGTCCCTGCTACTCGGGCTCGGAGGGTCTTGCCCCAAGCTTCGAGGCGGAAGAGCAGGAACACCGCCTCGAGCAGCTTGGCGTACTCCGTCGCCGTGATCCGATCCATGCCCGCTTCGCTCGCGGCGACCGTGAGGTTGAGGACTTGCGCTGTCTGACCACTGACCCTGCGCAAGAGCCGGGGAAGTTGTTCCCGCTGGCGGATGTGCGAAAGCTCGAGAACGTCGCGTTCCAACACAAGCTTGATGTAGTCGTCGAACCATCTGTTCCTCGAAGGGGTGGATGTCCGCGCGAGTGCCAAAGGGAATCCACCGGCTGTGATACGGCGCATGTAGTCGGATCGTGTGCTTCTGGAGGAGGGGGCATCAACAACCGATGTCGGCTCGTCGAAGAGTGAGGCGACAAGGTTCTCCTCGACTCCTTCCATCTCGCCCTGCGACAAGGGCCAGATGGACAAGAGGTGAAGACGGCCCGTAAGCGATTGGGCCGCCAAAGGCAACGCGTCGTAGCTTGTCGATCCCGTCAAGATGAACCGACCCGGGCGGAGGTTTCGGTTCAATTCCGCCTTGATGGCATCGAGGATCTCGGGGACGTGCTGGTACTCGTCGATGCAGACGGGAGATGGTCCGAGAACGAAGGCGGTCGGGTCGGTCTCAGCCGCTGCACGGAGGCCCGGATCGTCGAGATCCAGGACGTCTGAACCGGCACGAGAGGCGAGTTCCTGAAGAAGCGTGGACTTGCCCACCGCCCTGGCCCCCTGTATGGCTACGACGGGCTCCTCGGCCAGCCTCGAAGTGGCGACCTCGAGCGCACGACGCTTGACCAACCCTTGGAGTAGACGAGGCATGGCCAAAGAAGTCTACGATTCCGAGGGACTGTTTCAACGATTTGGAGGGAAGTAAGCTAACGATTTCGAGGGTCGCGACCTGACTATCTCGAGCCTCCTTCGATGACCGGATCGCTACCCCGGCTTGGATCAGCCGCCGATGGGGACGTCCGGTTGGCGGAAGATTGGGCCCTCGCAGTCGGTCCGCATCGGGAGCGGCGCCGGCGCTCGCGGCTGCTGGTCGAAGTCGAAGACATAGCTCAGGTTGAACGCGTCCCGGTCGCGATGCGTCAGCTGTGACAGGCCCCAGTTGTCCTCGATGAACCGGAGCACGCTGGAGAACTCGCCGAGCTGCGAGTCGACGTAGCCGGGTTTGGCGTACGGGCTGATCGTGAGCAGGGGGACCCGGAAGCCGAACCCGAACCGGTCGACCTGCGGCGGCGGCACGTGATCGTAGAAACCGCCGTAGTCGTCCCACGTGACGAAGATCGCGGTGTCCTTCCACATGGGGCTCCGCATCACCGCGTCGACGATCTGGGTGGTCCAGTTCTCCCCGTGGCAGAAGCTCCATTCGGGGTGCTCGCTCAGCTCGTACCGGGGCGTGACCCACGTGACCGGCGGGAGCCGCCCCTCCTCGATGTCGGCCACCAGCCGGTCGACCGGGAAGATGTGCCGCTGCCACACCTCGGGGTGCATGCGGACGCGCCTGATCGCGGAGAAGGCGGACCACACGTATCCGCGTTGATCGTTCCAGGCGGCGTAGTACGCCCACGGGATCCCCGCGCCGTCCAGGAGATCCGCCTCCGTCCGGAAGTCGAAGCAGGGCGGGACCCGCTGGATCTGCCCCTCGCTGTCCACGACCTCGAGGTAGGCCTCCTCCAGCGCGTCGCATCCCCACGACTTCGCCAGGCCGGTCGTCTGCGTGAACACGGTGACCCTCGCCTGGTCCTGGTTCGGGTTGACGTGCGTGCCCCCCGACTGCGCGGCGATCGTGAACAGGTGGTTCGGGAACGAGGGGCCCTGCGCGGACGCGAAGAAGTTGTCCGACAGGGCGAACTCCCGCGCCCATCGCCAATAGTTCGGCAGGTCGTCCCGACCCTGCATCTGCGTGTACGCGTACAGCTCTCCCGGCTCGGTCCTCGCGAAGTTGTCCATCCGGCCCTCGTTCCACGACTCGAGCGCGCACTCGTAGCAGTGCGGGATGTCCTCGGGCAGCCGGTCCGGCGGGGCGGTGAGCGGCCGGATCCGGTCCCCGTCGAGGCCTTCCCTGGCGCCGTCCGCTCCCGGGAACCGTCCGAAGAGGTTGTCGAAGGTCCGGTTCTCCTTGATCACGAAGATGACGTGCTTGATGGGCCATCGGGTGGGGAAGGCGGAGGCGTCGACCGGTTCGGGCCGTCCGGGGGGAAGCAGCTCGGGCGTCTCTCGGGCACGAGGTGGGTCCTGGCACGCCGCCGCGAGGAGGGCGGTCGCCAACACGACGGCGGCGGCGCGGAGGAGGGACATGGGGCCCGATGCTACGCACGCCGGCCCTTCCGGGTCGGCATCGAGTCGAACCTGGAGGGAGCGCTCGTGTTCGCCGATATGCCTCGAGTGGAAGAGATCCTCCTGACGGGCACCTTCCGGATGCGCTTGCACCGCGCACGCCGGCGCCTCCGCGAACGACTGGAGGTCAGAACGCCATGAGCGACGAGACACCGATCGACCTCCGATCGCTCGAGCCCGATGAGACACCGGAGGTCGTGACACGTGCGATGCGTCGGTTCCGGTGGAGGCTCGTGCTCTTCACGGTGATCGCGATCGTCACCGCGGCCTCGCTGACCGCCTGGGGAGTGGCCGCTTTCCTGCGATCGAGGGAGATCGCCGGCAGGAGCAGGCAGCTGTCGGCTCCCCAGCTCGCGATCTACGACCGCATGGGCGCGTCCAGCTGCGAGACTCCCACCTTCCGAGTGGGCGGGGTCGAGATCGGACTCCTCCAGATCGCTCCGATGCCCCACGGGGGTTGGGCGCTCCACCTCGTCGCCCACGGCGACGGGCCGTTCGCGAACGGAACCGGCCGTTTCATGGCCGTGGCGGCGCGGGGAGAAGGCGCCTCCTTCGCGCACTTCGCCGCGCAGGCGGGCATGACCTGGGCAGAGGCCTGGGTGTCCGTCCCCCGGTCCGCGGGCTCTCCCTTCGAGGTCGAGGTTCGCGACATCCACGGCCAGGTCATGGGGGCCTTCACTGTTCGACCGTCGGAGCTCCTCTGCGACTTTTCGTGATGACCGCGGAGTAGCCACTGGTACCATGGCGGCTCGATCCACCTCCTCGAATAGGACCTCTGACCTGCCATGGAAGCCAAGCTGACCGCCGAACCCCGGACCGAGACGGGCAAGGGTCCCGCGCACCGTCTCCGCGCCGCGGGCCGCGTCCCGGCGATCCTGTACGGCTACGGCGTCGAGCCCACCACGATCCACGTGAGCGCGCAGGATCTCCTCCACGTGTTCCACGCGATGGGCGGCGCGAGCGTTCTGGTCGACCTCAAGCTGGACGGCGACGAGCACCTCACGATCGCGCGCGAGATCCAGCGCGATCTCATCCACAACCGCTTCATCCACGTGGACTTCTTGGCCGTGGGTCGCGACGAGAAGATCACGGTCAACGTCGAGGTCCACGAGGTCGGCGACTCGGTCGGGGTGCACGCGGGCGGCGTCATCGAGCACCACCTGCGCGAGGTCGAGGTGGAGTGCCTGCCCGCGGACGTCCCCGGGCGGATCGAGTTCGACATCAGGTCATTGCGGATCGGGGATTCGATCCGGGTGGGCGACATCACGCCGCCACCGGGTGTCGAGCTCCTCACGGATCCCGACACCATGGTGCTCGCGGTCGTGGAGCCCGCCGTGATGGACACCGAGCTCGACCTGGGCGTCGCGGGTGAGGAAGCTCCCGAGATCGAGGCGGAGGCCGAGGCCGAGGCGGCCGAGGGCGAGGTGGCCGAGGGGGCAGAAGCCGAGGCCGCCGAGGGCGAGGGCGAAGGCGCCCGGGAAGGCGCCGAAGGCGAGGCCGCGGCAGCCGAGGGGGACGGCGAGAGCTAGCCGATGGCCTGGCTCGTCGCCGGCCTCGGCAATCCCGGCGACCGGTACGCGAGGACCCGCCACAACGTCGGCCGGATGGTCGCCGACGAGCTGGCCGCCGACGCCGCTGGACGGTTCCGGAAGGTCCGGTTCGTTCCCGCGGACGCGGCAGAGATCCGGATCGGTGAGGACCGTGTGGTGCTCGCCCGATCCACGCGATTCATGAACGAGTCGGGTCCCTCCTACGCGTCGCTCGCCCGCAAGCGGGAGGTCGAGCCCGGGCGGCTGATCGCGGTGCACGACGACCTGGACATCCCGGCCGGCACGCTCCGGGTCAAGCTCGGCGGCGGCGACGGTGGCCACAACGGCCTGCGGTCGCTGGACCAGGCTCTGGGCACGTCGGAATACCTGCGGGTGCGGGTGGGGATCGGCCGCCCGCCCGGCCGCCAGGATCCCGCCGACTTCGTCCTCGAGCCCGTCGGCAAGAGGTTCGAGGCGGATCTCTCGTGGCTGGTGGGCCACGCCGCGGACGCCGTTCGTTCCCTGGTCACCGTGGGGCTCGAACGCACCCAGGACCGCTTCAACCGCTCCGCCCCCTCGATCTAGGTCCCTCCCTCGAGACCACTCCGTCGGACTAGCGACCATCCCCCTCGCCCGAAGCGTCCGTTGCTTCGGCCTATCCGCCTCCCCCGGGCGGGGGGGATGCGAACTCGGGACCGTCGCCCGATGCAGGGACGGTCGAACGGTCGCCATCCTTGGCCGGCGAGGAAAGGAGGACGACGGATGCGCATCACGTTCTCGAACGTTCGGTCCCGGTCGCCGCGCAACGTCGCGGCCGCCGCCGAGCCGCACACCGTCGCCGCCCGCTGGAAGCCCCACTGATCGTGTAGGACAAGGAGACAGGATGCGACTGCGAAAGATCGCGTACGCCCTCGCCTGGCTGGCCGCTCTGGCGGTCGCGGTCGGCGCCGGCTGGCGCCCACACGGCCCGGTCTGAGGACCCACGATCGGGCAAGGCCTCCGGTCGCGTCCTGGTCCGACGCGGCCGAGGAGCTCCCGGTCCGGGGCACGGCTTCAGTCGCACACGAGGGGGTCGATATCGAGACCATGAAACTGGTCGCCGTGACTCTCGCGGCCGCTTTCGCCGTGGGCTACCTCGTCGGCGGCCGGCTGTCGCATCTGTCCGAGCTGAAGCTGCGCTTCGGATCGATCGCGTTCCTCGCCCTGCTGTTGCAGCTGATCGACGCTCCCGGCCGGTGGTCGCTCGTGCTGCTGCTCACCTCCTTCGTCCTGCTGACGGCGTTCACCGTGGCGAACATCAGGACCACCGGGTTCGGTGTGATCCTCGTGGGCGTCCTGATGAACTTCACGGTGATCGCGGTCAACGGGGGGATGCCGGTTGCTCGGCATGCGATCGTCGCCTCCGATCAGGCGCAGACGCTCCTGCCCCTGCTTCGGGACGGCGGCGCCAAGCATCACCTTGCCGGCCCCGATGACCGCCTCGGGTTCCTGGCCGACGTGATCGCGATCCCGGCGCCCATCCGTCAGGCGGTCAGCATCGGCGACGTCTTCACGTACGGCGGGGTGGCGCTCGTCGTCGTGGCGGCGATGCGCCGCCGCGACAGGCTCCCGGCGGGAGCGGTTCCGGAGGTGGGCAGTGTCCAGGTCTGAGGGGCGCCGCCTGACGGATCTTGCCGTGCCGACGCTCAAGGAGCAACGCTCGCCGCTGTTGCGCGCGTACGAGCTGTTCGTCGTCGTCCCGCTCCTGGGCTTCCTCGTCGTGCAGATCGTCCTGGATCCCGGGGCGTTCGCCGACTGGCGGACGCTCGTGTGGTTCGCCGCGATTGCCGTCGTGGACCTGATGCCCGTCCCGATGGCGATGTCGTTCGACTTCAGCCTGAGCTTCCCGCTCGAGCTCTCCGTGGCCCTGCTGTACCCTCCGCCGGTCGCGGCGCTGATCGTGCTCCTGGGGTCCGCCGACATCCGCGAGCTCCGCCGGGAGCTCCCACCGCTCACGGCCGTGTTCATCCGCGCCCAGATCGCGCTGGCGGTCCTCGCGGAGAGCCGGGTCTTCCAGGGGATCGCCGATCTCGACGACCGCTGGTTCATCGTCGGCCCGACCGTCCTGCTGGCCGCGGTCGTCGGCTACACCGTGAACACCATCCTGGTCGCGCAGTGGCAGGCGCTCAAGAGCGGCGAGCGGCTCGACTCGATCCTGCGCCAGATGCACAGCGGCGTCCTCGGAGAGTTCGTGGTCTCGTACATGGGGCTCGCGCTCTTCAGCGTGATGGTCGCCATCACGACCAGGACGATGGGTCTGTGGGCGATCGCGGTGTTCATCGCGCCGCTCGCGTTCGCGTGGCAGATGCTGCACCGGACCCATTCGCTGCAGATCACCTCCGAGGCGCTCGCCAAGAAGCAGCGGGAGAACGAGCACCAGGCGTTCCACGACAACCTCACGGGCCTGCCGAACCGGCTGCTGTTCCGCCTGACCCTCGGCCAGGCGATCGAGAACGCAGCCGAGAGCGGAGGCCGGATCGCGGTGATGCTGATGGACCTCGATCACTTCAAGGAGATCAACGACTCGCTGGGCCATCACGTCGGCGACCGGCTGCTGGCCGCGGTCGGCCCGCGCCTGTCGGAGACGCTCCGGGAGGGCGACATCATGGCGAGGCTCGGAGGCGACGAGTTCGGCATCCTGCTGCCGGAGGTCCCCGACGAGGCCACCGCGGTCACGATCGCGCAGCGGCTGATCGACGGCCTCCACCGTCCCGTCCCGGTCGACGAGCTGGACCTCGACGTGTCCGGGAGCGTCGGGATCGCCCTCTATCCCGAGCACGCACAGGACGCGGACACCCTCCTCCGGCACGCCGACGTGGCCATGTACGCGGCGAAGGAGGTGGGAACGGGCTTCGAGCTCTACGACGAGCTCATCGACCGTCACAAGCCGGAGCTCGTCAGGTTGGTCGGCCAGGTCCGGCCGGCGATCGACGAGGGCCAGTTCCGCATGTACTTCCAGCCGAAGGTCCGCCTGTCGGACGGACGCGTCGCCGGCGCCGAGGCGTTGATCCGCTGGCACCACCCCACGATCGGGCGGCTCGCGCCGGCGGACTTCATCCCGATGGTCGAGAAGACCGTGCTCCTCCAGCCGCTCACGCGCTGGGCGCTGAACGACGTCCTGCGAACCTGGCACAGGTGGGACGACGACGGGGTGCGCATCCCCGTCGCCGTCAACGTCTCTCCCAGGACCCTGCTGGATCAGGATCTCCCGGAGCTCGTCGGTCATCTCCTGGAACGGTGGAACGTGCCGCCGAAGTTCCTCCGACTGGAGCTCACGGAGAGCTTCCTGGTGGCGGACTCCGGCCGCTCCGACGCCGTGCTGAACGGATTGTCCACGGTCGGGGTGGGACTCTCGATCGACGACTTCGGCACGGGGTTCTCGTCGCTCTCGTACCTCAAGCGTCTGCCGATCGAAGAGATCAAGATCGACCGGTCCTTCGTGTCGAACATGCTGGAGCGTGTCGAGGACTTCACGATCGTCCGGGCGACGGTCGAGCTGGGGAGGAACCTGGGGCTCCGCGTGGTCGCCGAGGGCGTGCAGGACCGCGACACGTTCGACCGGCTCGGCGACTTCGGCTGCGACGAGGCCCAGGGCTACTACATCTCGCGCCCGCTCGAGGCCGAGGAGTTCTGGCGCTGGCTCTCGGTCCGCGAGGCGGACGCCGGAACCGAAGAGGCGATCGTGACGGGCGGCCGTCGCCGCCGCGGACGGCTCCACGCCGTCTAGACTCCATCTCCGCTGCCCCGTCGCGTCCGCGACCGGGGCTGTTCGTGTTGCTCGTGGGAGGTGGGATGTCCCTCCGGGACGTGCTGGACGACCTCGTCGGGTCGGAACCGTTCGAACGGTTGTTGGTGGATCGCGCGCGCCCCATCGTCGCCCGGGCGGACGCGGGGCAGGACTTCCTCCTCGCCGGTCTCGCGGCCGCGCTCGACTCGCCCCTCATGGTCGTCACGCCGGGTCCGAGGGAGGCGGAGGACCTGGCGTCCGGGATCGGGGCCTTCCTCGGCCCCGAGGCCGTGGCGCTGCTGCCGGCGTGGGACGCGCTGCCCTACGAGGGGATGGATCCGGCGCCCGACGTCGCGGCCCGCAGGGCCGACGCCGTGGGGCGCCTCCGCTCCGCGGACGGGGCGTTCGTCGTCGTCGCGCCGTTCCTGGCGGCGATGCAGGGCATGCCGCCGACGCTGGGCGCCACGCCGCCGCTCCAACTGGCCGGGGGCGTCGAGCTCGCACCGGACCTGCTCGCCGAGCGGCTGATCGAGCTCGGGTACCGACGGACCGACGTCGTCGAGCACCGCGGCGAGTTCGCGGTCCGCGGCGGCGTGGTCGACGTGTTCCCGGCGATCGCCCGGCGGCCGGCGCGGCTGGAGTACTGGGGGGACGAGGTGGATCGGATCCGGGAGTTCTCCCCGTCCACGCAGCTCTCGACGAAACAGTTCGGCGCGGTCGACGTCCCGGCGGTCCGCGAGATCCTGCCGGACGAGGAGCTTCGAGCCCGAGCGTCGGCCCGGGCGGCGGGGGCGCCCGAGCGGTACCAGGATCTGCTCCAGCGGTTCGCCGACGGGCTCCGCTTCGAGGGGCAGGACACGCTGGCGCCGTTCCTGTTCGAGCACATGCCGACCCCGGCGGAGCTCCTCCCGGCGGGCGCGTGGGTCGCGGTGACCGACGCGCAGCGGACCTTCCAGCGCGCGTCGCAGGCGCACGCCGAGTCCGAGGCGCTGGCCGATGCGATCGACTGGCCGGCATCGCGGGTGGTCCACCCGCTCGACGAGGCGCTCGGGGACCGGGTCCAGCTCCGGCTCACGGGCTTCACGGAGGGGCTGGACCTGGGGCTCGCCGGATGGGGGACCGCCGAAGGCAACCCGACGGAGCTGGCCGCGCGGTTGGAGCGGGCCGCGGCCGACGGCACGAGGATCGT
>JBIOTM010000217.1:0-55007 GCA_044865955.1 Actinomycetota bacterium
CGCTCGAACGCATGGGCGAGACGAACTACATCTCGACCATCGCGGCCCGCGAGCCGGAGCACATCGGTCAGATCCATCAGCGCCTCCGCCTGAGAGTTGAGCTCGTCGGACCCGCGGATCAACGCCACGGCCTCGCGGACGAGCGTCTCTCCTTCCTCGATCCGACCGCGAGAGGCCAGGATCTTGCCTCGCACGCTCCGCCAGCGGAACTGTGACGAGACGTCGTCGTGCGCGGCGAGCTCCTCGCTGATCCGGGCGAACTCCTCGGCCTCGTCCAGGTCCTCGCGCCGGTAGAGCACCTCCGCGAGGAGCGCCGCGATGGTCGAGATGTAGTTCGTCTCGCCCATGCGTTCGAGCGCGTCGTAGTCGCGACGGAGCTCGGTCTCGGCCGCCATCAGGTCGCCGGCGAGCATCTCGACCGGTCCCGAGTCGAACGAGGTCTGGGCGGCCAGGAAGGTCCAGCCGAGCTCCTCGAGCAACGCGCGGCTCTTCCGATACAGACGCCGCGCCTCCTCGACGTTCCCACGCATCGCTTCGAGGTGTGAGAGGGCGGCCTCGAGCAGCGCCTCGGGCTTGCGATCGCCTTCCACCTCGCGAAGGAGGGCCCTGCATCGATCGATCGCCTCGGGCACGGGCGTCGGCCCGCTGAGGGCGCAGTAGCCGAGGGACGGGATCGCCCGCGCGACCATCAGCCGGTTGCCGGCGAGCTTCGCGTGGTCGAGCGTCCGTTGGGCGGCGACCTCGGAGTCCGCCCAGCAGAGCCCCATCTGGCGGACGAACATGATCAGTCGCCACGCTCGCGCCAGCCCGTCATGCGCCTCCAGGGCCTCCAGCTCGGGGAGGTGCTCCTCCACCCCCGCGACGATCGTCGGCTCCACCGCCTCCGGGTCGACGGTGTAGAGGAGCTCGAGCTCCTGGATCCTCGCGGTGACCTCGAGGACGCGATCCGAGAGCTCGTGGGCCTCCTCGATCGCCGCGCCGAGCATCGCCCCCGCCTCCGCGAACCCCCCCTGCTCGGTGAGCGCCTCGGCCGAGTCCAGTCGGAGCCTCGGCCGCTCGGGGTGGCCGGGCGGCAGCAACGTCGACGCCCGCCCCAGCAGGTTGGCGGCCGCCGGGATGTCGCCCCGGGCGAGCGCCCGGCGACCTGCCGAGGACAGGTAGCCGGCCCCCCGGACACCGATCTGCCAGACCTGTTCGTCGTTCGGCGTGAGCTGCTGCAGCGTGAAGAAGGCCTGCTCGAGGTGATACCCCCGGATCTCCTCGAACTCGAGGACGCGGTCGGGCGCGACGCGTTCGAGCCAGTCGATGAACCGCACGTGCAGCTCAGCGCGGGTCCGCTTGAGGAGCCCGTGGTACGCGGCCTCGCGGATCAGGATGTGCATGAAGCGGTAGGCCTCCTGTCCGGCGAAGGAGGACTCGTGCGGCTCCACCAGCTCCCGGCGGGTGAGGTTCCGGAGGCTCTCGCCCGCGTGCCGGCGCACCTCGTCGGGTGACAGGTCCTCCACCGCGCCTCGGAAGAAGACCTGACCGATCACCGCGCCACGCTCGACGACGACACGGTCCATCGGTCCCAGCCGGTCGAGCCGAGCGGACAGGAGCGCCTGGATCGTCGGCGGCACCTGGATCGCACCGGAGTCGCGGACCAGGATCCATCGCCCGGACTCGTCGCGCTCCAGGATCCCGTCGTCCAGGAGCATCGAGAGCATCTGCTCGACGAACAGCGGGTTGCCTTCGGCCGCGTGCACGATCTTCTTCCTGACGTCGCCATCGAGCTCGGTGGTACCGAGCAGGTTCGCGGCGACCTCCGCGCTCTCGTCCTCCGACAGCGGCTGCAAGGTCAGCACCGTGTGGTTCCCGACCTGGCCGGCCCAGTCCGGGTGCACCTCGAAGAGATCGGGACGCGCCGAGCAGGCCAGCACGACGGGGACGCCCGTCAAGGTCGCGGCGACCGACCGGATCAGGTCGAGGAACGTCCGTTCGGCCCAGTGGATGTCGTCGATCAGGACCAGGAGCGGACGGCCCCCCGAGAGGACCTCGAGGAGCCGTCTCGCGGCCCAGAACGTCTCTTCCACCGGGTAGGTGGCGGGCGACAGGCCGATCGCGCCGGCGATCCGGTCGGCCGCGTCGGCGGCATCCACACCGAGCAGCGCCGAGAGCTTCTGCAGGGCCTCCGCCGCCGGGTCGTCGTTCGAGATCTCGGCGGCCGTCCGCGCGATCTCGGCCAGCGGCCAGAACGTGAGGCCCTCGCCGTACGAGAGGCAACGGCCGCGAACCGACCGTGCGTCGGAGCGGGCCACGAACTCCTGGAGGAGCCGGGACTTCCCGGTCCCCGCCGGCGCCACGACCGTCACGACCTCGCACGAGAGCGTCTCGATGGCCCTGGTCAGCGCACGATCGAGCGTCGCGAGGTCGCGCTCCCGTCCCACCATCGGAGCGTCGAGGCGACGCGCCACGCCTTCCTCGTGGTGTCCCACCGAGAGCAACCGGTAGGCCGCCATCGGCTCGGACTTGCCCTTGAGCTGCAACGGCTCGACCGCCTCCGCGTCGACCGCGTCCTTCACGAGCCGGTAGGTGGGCTCCCCGAGGAGGATCTCCATCGCCGGCGCCGCCTGTTCCAGCCGGGCCGCGACGTTCACGGTGTCGCCCGTGACGAGCCGGTGTCCGACGCTCACGTCGCCGGCGACCACCTCGCCGGTGTTCACACCGGTGCGGTTCTCGAGCCGGACGCCGTAGGTCTCCTCGAACGTCGCGTTGATCCCGACGAGAGCCTCTTGCATCTCGGCCGCGGCTCGCACGGCCCGGAGCGCGTCGTCCTCGTGGAGCTGGGGGAGACCGAACACGGCCATGATCGCGTCGCCGATGTACTTCTCGACCGTGCCGCCGTGGCGCTCCAGGACGGCGCGCATGACGTTGAAGTACTCGTTCAGGACGCTGCGAAGGGCCTCGGTGTCGAGCCGTTCGGCCAGGGGCGTCGACCCCTTGAGGTCGCAGAAGACGACCGTGACCGTCTTCCGGACCTCCTCCGCGACCACGGCGACGCCCAGCTGGGCGCCGCACATCCCGCAGATGCGGAACCGGTCCGGATTCTCCTCGCCGCAGCTGGGACAGGTCTGCACCCGGCGAGTGTACGCCCGGCCCCTTCGGGGCCGGGCGTCACGTTCCCGCTGGTCGTGAGCGGCGGATCAGGTCCGCCGCGGCGGGTCGCCTCCGGGGAGCCAACCCGTCGTGATGCTTCCTCCGTCGCCATCGGGGTTCTGGCTCACGATGCACGGTGCGAAGGCCGAAGGGTTCGCCACGGGGCAGTTCGGCGCCACGGCGACGTACAGGTCGAGCGTTCCGTTGCCGTCCGTGTCGAGCTGCGTGAAGCTGGCGCCGTTGTTCTGCCATGCCGCCGGGGAGAGGAGCCCGATGCACCAGTCGGCGTGCGCCTGGCCTTGGTTCACCGACGCGCGCCAGTCCTCCCGCGTGATGTGGTTCGAGAGGAACACGGGAGCCAGCGGCGCGCTCCCGGTGGTCGCGTACGAGAACACCGTGCTCGGGAAGACCGCCTTCTGCTTGGGGCACTGAAGGCCGGGGAGCACCCCCGTCAGCTCGCTCGCCCCGAGGGTTCCCGCGGCGCCCAGCGTGTACTGCTCGTTGCCGTCTCGGAGGCTCGCGTCGCACGTGTCGGTGCCACCGGTGCACGCCTCGCCGTCCTCCCAGATATCGAAGCGTACGGGGGGGTCAAGCGGGTCAGCGGTGATGAGCGGGCCCTTCGTCGTGACCGGCACGAGCGCGTAGTCGGTGAACTGCGGTTCGTTCTCGTCTGCGATCGACAGCGTTGGTTCGCCGAGGCTGTCCAGCCCGAAGGTCGCGACACCGCTGACCGCGGGCTGGGGCACGACGTTCAGCGTTCCCGTCGCGAAGCCGGCTCCGGATTTCAACGTGAACCCGATGGGTCCCTTGACCGACGTGACCCGGACGCCGGTCGAGGCGTCCACGACCTCGACCTGGACGAACGCCGCCGTGTCGTTCAGATCGGCCGCCCTGATCAGCTCGTTCACCTCGGCGTCTCGCGGTTCATGTCCCACCACGAACCGCAGCTCGTACTTCGTGGCTCCCAGCGCCGCGGTGGAGAACAGACCCGCCACGGCGAGCGTCATCGCCGCGACGGCAGCCATCGAACGAACCCTCGTGTCCTTCAAGATGTCCACCCCCTGGTGGTCGCCGTTCTGAACGGGAGGCCCGGCGCACCCCAGACCAGATCGCAAATCATCCCCCGGTTGGCCTATAGCGTCAACCGCAACCGGGGTAGGCCGGATGGCCTAGAGGACCGGGAGGTAGCGCTCGAGCTCGTACGGGGTGACGTGCGACTTGTACGCGTCCCATTCCTCCCGCTTGTTCCGGAACAGGAACTCCAGGACGTGGTCGCCCAGCGCATCGCGGAGCACCTCGGACCCCTCCGCCAGGTGGATCGCCTCGACCAGGTCCTCCGGGAGCGAGCGGATGCCGGCCGTCTCGCGTTCGGCCTCCGTCATCTCGTAGATGTTGTTCGAGGCCTCGGGGGCGAGCTCGAACTCGCCCTCGAGGCCGGCGAGGCCGGCCGCGAGCATGGCAGCGAACGCCAAGTACGGGTTGCACGCCGGGTCGGGGGAGCGGTACTCGATCCGCGTCGCTCCCTCCTTCCCCGGCTTGTACATAGGCACGCGCACGAGCGCGCTGCGGTTCCGCCTCGCCCAGCACACGTAGACCGGCGCCTCGAAACCGGGCACGAGCCGCTTGTAGGAGTTGACCCACTGGTTCGTCACCAGCGTGATCTCCGGCGCGTGCCGCAGGAGCCCGGCGATGTAGGACTTCGCGGTCTTCGACAGGTGGTACTCGTCCGTGCCGTCGAAGAAGGCGTTGCGGTCGCCTTCGAACAGCGACTGGTGCGTGTGCATCCCCGAGCCGTTCACGTCCGCGACCGGCTTCGGCATGAAGGTCGCGTAGATCCCGAACTCGTGGGCGACCTCCTTGACGGTGAGCCGATACGTCATCACCTGGTCGGCCATCGTGAGCGCGTCGGTGTAGCGGAGATCGATCTCGTGCTGGGACGGGGCGACCTCGTGGTGGACGTACTCGACGGGGATCCCCATCGACTCGAGGTACTGGACGGTCCGCTTGCGGTAATCGGTGGCGACGTCGAGGGGCGTCTCGTCGAAGTAGCCGCCCTGATCGAGGAAGGCCGGGTCCTCGAGCGACCGGAAGTAGAAGTACTCGAGCTCCGGGCCGACGTAGAACGTGAAGCCGAGGTCGGCCGCCCGGGCGAGCTGGCGCTTCAGGACGCCGCGCGGATCGCCGGCGAAGGGGGTCCCGTCCGGCTCGAGGACGTCGCAGAACATCCGCGCCACGGTGTGCTCCGTCTTCCACGGGATCAACTGGAAGGTGCTCGGGTCCGGGAGCGCGACCATGTCCGACTCCTGGATCCGGGCGAACCCGTCGATCGACGACCCGTCGAAGCCCATCCCCTCCGCGAGAGCACCCTCGAGCTCCTGGGACGTGATCGTGAACGCCTTCAGGAACCCGAGGACGTCTGTGAACCAGAGGCGAACGAACCGGATCCCTCGTTCCTCGACCGTGCGCAGAACGTAGTCGGCTTCGGCGGACAGGGCCATGCCGGAAGGGTAGGAGCGGTCGTGGTCCCCTCGGTTACGTGCCGGTAAACCTTGTGACAGCATGACCCCCATGGCACGAAGGACGGTCTCCTCGGGATCGCCGTACGAGCCGGTGATCGGCTTCTCCCGGGCGATCGTGTCGGGCCGGCACGTGGCGGTCTCCGGCACGGCGCCGATCATGCCCGACGACGGCGATCCGCCCGCCGACGCGTACGGCCAGGCGAAGCGCTGCCTGGAGATCATCGGCGCCGCGCTCGCGGACGCGGGCGCGGCGCCGGAGCACGTCGTGCGGACCCGCGCATACCTCGTCGACGCGGCGGATTGGGAAGAGGTCGGGCGGGCGCACGGCGAGCTCTTCGCCGCCGTGCGCCCGGCCAGCACGATGGTGGTCGTGGGCGGATTCCTGGACCCGCGCTGGCGCGTCGAGATGGAAGCCGACGCGATCCTCGACGACGAGTAGCGGTCGGGCCGGGGGTCGCCGCGCCCGTGGCTACGATGCCGGGATGCTGACGCCCGAGATCCTCGGTCGGACGTTCGCGGACGCCCCCGACCCCGACCTCGCGCGGGTGGCCTTCTCCCGGGTGGGCGAGGTGGCCTCGGCGCACGAGGTGCTGATGCGACCCGAGGTCCTCCCCGTCGCGTCGCGGCTGCTCGGCTTCTCCACCGCGGCCAGCGACCTGCTCGTCCGGTACCCCGAAGAGGTCGAGGCGCTCACCGACGTGCGGACCAGGGACAGGGAGCAGCTCGACGCCGAGCTCGAGCGCGATCGCGACCTCCACGGAACCGCCTCGGGTCTCCGGCGGTTCCGGCGGCGAGCGATGCTTCGGATCGCCGCCCGCGACCTCGGCGGAGCGCCGTTCGAGGACATCGTCGGCGAGATCAGCGACGTCGCGGATGCGTGCCTCGACCTGGCATGTCCGGACGGGATGGCCGCGATCGCCCTCGGGAAGCTCGGCGGGCGGGAGCTGAACTACGCGAGCGACGTCGACCTCCTCCTCATCCACCGCGCCGTGGTGGGGACGGACACACTCGACCTGCCCGCGCCGCGCCTCGTCGCCCTGCTCTCCGACCCCACGCCGGACGGGGTCGCGCTCCGCGTCGACCTCGCGCTCCGGCCGGGCGGCCGTGCCGGTCCGATGTCGCGCACGCTCGCCGCCACGCTCGCCCATTACCGGCGGGAAGCCGCCACCTGGGAGCGCCAGGTGATGATCAAGGCGCGAGCCGCCGCGGGGGACCCGGAGCTCGGTGACGCTTTCGTCGACGGCGTCGCGGAGTTCGTCTACTCGCGTGATCTCGACGAGGCCGCCATCCACGACGTCCGACAGACCAAGGTTCGCCTCGAGGAGTACATCCGGCGCCGCGGCAAGGAGCTCACGGAGGTGAAGCGGGGCCGCGGAGGGATCCGCGACGTCGAGTTCGCGGTCCAGCTCCTGCAGCTCGTGCACGGGCGGCGCGACCCCCGGCTCCGCGAGCCGAACACGCTCCGGGCGCTCGCGCTCCTCGCCGAGGAGGGGTACGTCGCCCACGAGGACGCCGCTGCGCTGGCCGACGCCTACCGGTTCCTGCGGCGTCTGGAGCACCGGCTGCAGATGGTGCGCGACCTCCAGACCCACGAGCTGCCGGCCGACCGGCACGCCCGGACCACCGTGGGGCGATCCCTCGGACTGTCCGGTGCGGACGCCCTGCAGGCCGAGTACGACCGGACCACTGGGCTGGTCCGGGGGATCCACGAGCGCCTCTTCTACCGGCCCCTGCTCGAGGCGTTCGCCGGCCCTGTCCAGCCGGCTCCCGGTCACGACCGCGAAGCCACCGAGGAGCTCCTGAAGGGTCTGGGGTTCGCGCACCCCTCCCGCGCGTTCGGGTCGCTCAGGCGGCTCGTGGACCCGTCCGGCCGGATCGGCAAGGTCCTGTCCCACGTCTTCCCGGTGATGGCGCCGGCGCTGGCCCTGGCGGCCGACCCGGACGCCGCCCTGGTCCGCCTGGAGCGGATCGCCGAGGCCGTGGGGGAGCGGACCGCGCCCGCCGACGTGCTGGCCGCCGACCCGCTCGCGGCTCGGCGGCTGGGGCACGTCGCGGCCGCCAGCTCGTTCGCCACCGACCTCCTCGCGGCGGAGCCCGATCGGATCCTCGCGCTCTCCGTCGGCCTCTTCGGGGCGCCGGCGGTCGACGCCCAGGCGCAGCTCGTGGAGGTCGTCGCGCGCACCGCCGGCCGGGAGCTCACGCCGCGTGAGACGGGCGAAGCGATCGCCGAGGTCGCGGACCGTGTCATCCGAGACGCCGTGTCCGCGACGGACCCCGAGCTCCCCTTCGCCGTGATCGGCCTGGGGAAGCTGGGCGCGCGAGAGCTGAACATCGCGAGCGATCTCGATCTCGTCTTCGTCTACGAGGGCGAGGGGCCGGCGGACCTACGGCGGGGGGTCACCGCTGCCGAAGGCGTGCTTCGGCTGGTCCACGAGGCCGGATGGGAGCCGGACGCCGACCTGCGGCCCGAGGGCCGCAGCGGACCGCTCGCTCGGTCGATGGCCGGATTCCTCGAGTACTGGGAGCGGTACGCGGCTCCGTGGGAGTTCCAATCGCTGCTCCGCGCCCGTCACCTCGCCGGCGACCCCGACCTCGGTCGGCGCTTCGAGCTGAACGCCGCCGACTTCGCCTACCCCCCCGACGGGCTCACGCTCGACCGCGTGGTCGAGGTCCGTCGGATGCGCGAGCGCATCGAGCGGGAGCGCGTGCGGCCGCCGGAGGCGGCCCCGTTCCACTTCAAGCTGGGCCGCGGCTCCCTCGCGGACGTGCAGTTCGCGGTGGAGCTGTCCCTCATGCGGTTCGGGGGCGAGCATCCGGAGGTGCGGTCACGCCGGACCCTGGAGGCGATCGAGCGACTCGCCGCAGGCCGCCACCTCGAGGACCACGTCGCGCGGGACCTGGCAGAGGCGTTCGTGTTCCTCTCCGATGTGAAGAACGCCCTCGAGATGGACCGCCGGGTCCACTCGGAGGCGGTGCCGGCGAACCCGGACGAACAGACGGCGCTCGCCCGTCGCCTCGGGTTCGAGGAGTACCCGCGCCAGGCCTTCCTGGAGCGCTACCTGCACGTCACCCGGCGGTGCCGGGCCGCGATGCGTAGGGTCTTCTCCGAAGCGCTGGCCTAGAGCAAAAGCCGAGGAGGAAGCGCCGTGTTCAGGGAGTTCAAGGAGTTCATCTCGAGGGGCAACCTGGTCGAGCTGGCCGCGGCGGTGATCCTCGGCCTGGCGTTCAACCAGGTGGTTCAGTCTTTGGTGATCGGTGTGTTCACGCCGTTGATCGGTGGGATCTTCGGACGGCCAGATCTGTCCGCGCTCACGGTCCGCATCGGCAGAGCCGCGCTCCAGATCGGCTTCTTCCTTGATGCGTTGGTTTCGTTCCTGATCACGGCGTTCGTCCTGTTCCTGGTGGTCAAGGCCTACAACCGGGCGTTCCCGAAGGAGGAGGAGCTCGCCGGCCCCGCCGAGGTGGACCTGCTCATGGAGATCCGGGACGAGCTGCGCCGCCGCTGAGATCTCCCGACGGTGTGAAGGTCGCAGGCCCGGGTACCGATGTATCCAGGATGGAGATCCGGGCGACCCCCGACGCGAAGAAGCTGATCCGCGCGCGCGGTGGGCTGCTGTTCGTCTGGATCGAGGCCGGGATGCGGGGCGTGAAGTTCCTGCGGACCTCGACCGAGCCGCCCGGTGACGCGCTGGAGTGGGATCGGGCCGACACCGGGAAGGGGTTCCTGGTCTTCACCCCACCCCGGATGCGGAAGCCGCGGACGCTGCACCTCGAGGTGCGGGGGTTCCTGACCCGCCTCCGGATCAACGCCCTCTGGAACGGTTGCGCCTTCGTGCTGTAGCCGTACCCTTCGGGTCGTGGACGTCCGCTGGTTCCGTCGGCGGCTCCTCGCATGGGGCCGTGCCAATCGCCGCTCCTTCCCCTGGCGAGAGACCGAAGACCCCTGGCGGGTGCTCGTGGCGGAGGTCCTGCTGCAGCGATCGCGGGGCACGACCGTCGCGAAGGTGTACGAGGAGCTCTTCCGGCGCTGGCCCGACGCCCGCGCGCTCAGCCGGGCCCGGGAGTCGTCGATCGCATCGACGATCCGGCCGCTCGGGCTCGTCGGGCGTGCGGGGCCGTTGCGCGCGATGGCGTCCGAGGTCACGAGCGCGGGTGGTGTGCCGAGCACGTTCGAGGGCCTGATGACGCTGCCGGGGGTGGGCCGCTATGCCGCGAACGCCACGCTCGTCGTCGGGTTCGGCCGGCGAGCACCGGTCGTGGACGGGGTGACGGCTCGCGTCTATCGACGATTCTTCGGGCTCAGCCCGGAGGTCCCCCCGTCGGAGGACCCCGAGCTCTGGGCGCTCGTCGACCGGGCGACGCCGACGGACGGCGCCCGGGAGTGGAACTGGGCGGCCCTCGACCTCGCGGCGACGATCTGCCTCCCGGCGCGCCCACGCTGCGGCGAGTGCCCGCTCGCCGAGCGCTGCACGGTCGGTTCCTCGGCCGCGTGATCGCTGTCGGCGACACGTGCTAGCATCCGGAGGTCGGATCACAGAGGTGTGATCCCTTCCCGCGAGTCTCCCCCGGGGGGTGCCGAGTGGAGGCAGGTAAGAGGGGCGCGCGGCCGGGGAGCGCGGGAACCGTGGTCGAGCTGTTCGCCGGTGTGGGCGGGTTCCGCCTGGGGTTGGAGCCGAGCGGCTGGGCGACCGTGTGGGCGAACCAGTGGGAACCCTCGACGAGGACCCAGCATGCGGCCGAGTGCTACGAGAAGCGATTCGGTGGTGGGACCCTCAGCAACGAGGACATCAACCTGGTCGTGCAGCGGATCGGGGATGACGGGAGCGGGCCCATCCCCGACCACGATCTCCTCGTCGGCGGCTTCCCCTGCCAGGACTATTCCGTCGCCAAGGTTCGCAGCCAGGCCCACGGGATCGTGGGCAAGAAGGGCGTGCTGTGGTGGGCGATCCACCGGATCCTCGAGACCAAGCGGCCGAGGCTGGTCTTCCTCGAGAACGTGGACCGCCTGCTGAAGTCGCCCTCACACCAGCGCGGGCGCGACTTCGCGATCATCCTCGCCTGCCTCGCGGACCTGGGATACCTGGTCGAATGGCGCGTCGTGAACGCGGCCGACTACGGCTTCCCCCAGCGCCGCCGGCGGGTGTTCCTCGTCGCTCAACGGGATGGGACCGAGCCGGCGTGGGGCGGTCCGTTGCCCTGGCTCTACGAGGAAGGCCCCCTGTCGCGGAGCCTTCCCGTCGAGACTCCTCCACGCTCGGACGCCGGTCGTCCCGACCTGCGGCTCGAGGGCGATCTCACGGAGCTCACCGGCCGGTTCGGACGAGGCAATGCCGTCACACCGTTCCGGACCGCCGGCGTCATGCGGGCCAGGGAGGTATGGACCAGATCGGTTCGTCCCAGCTACGGAGGGCCGAGGAAGGTCCTTCGTGACGTTCTCCAACCACCGGAGGACGTCCCCGAGTCGTTCCTCATCCCGCCCCAGCAGCTCGTGAGGTGGATCTATCTCAAGGGGCCGAAGCACGTGCCACGCCGGGCCAAGAGCGGTCACGAGTACCTGTACTCGGAGGGCGGGATCGCGTTCCCGGACCCGCTCGACAAGCCCTCCCGGACGATCCTCACGGGAGAGGGCGGGGTCACGCCATCCCGGTTCAAGCACGTGGTCGAGGGGGAGGACGGGCTCCTCCGACGGCTCACCCCGGTCGAGCTCGAGCGCCTGAACGGCTTCGAGGACGGATGGACCGACACGGGGATGCCCGATGGGCGCCGCGCGTTCATGATGGGCAACGCGCTGGTCGTGGGACTAGTCGAACAGGTTGGGTACGCGCTCGCCGCCCGCTGACTCGGACTCGGCTTCCCCTCGAGGCGAACCAGTCTGCGGATCCATCACATCAGCACCGAGCGCCGTCGCGAACGGGTGGCACGCCAGGCCGTTCTCCTCGCACAGCCGGCGCAGCTCCTCGTACCGGTCGCCGATCGCGTCGAACGAATCAGGCTCGAACCCGACGAAACAGACGGGCATCTGGATCCCGATGGCGAGATAGGGCAGGTGTCTCCTCGCGGCCTCGAAGGTGGTCACCCCGGAGTCGAAGAACCTCGCCAGTCGCTCCGTGGCGGCGATCAGGACGGCGACCTGGCCGGTCCCGGAGCGGTTGGCGATCTGGAACTTGAAGAAGTCTCGATGCATGCTGGCGATGTTCCCGAACTCGACCTCGACGAAGACGCCGTTCCGATGGAAATCGCCCTTGAGGCCCAGCGGCGCATCCGCCCCGGCGAGCGTTCCGGACGCCACCGGTTGGTTCGTCCACCCCGCATCCCGGAAGGACCCGTTGAGCTCACCGTTCAGGGCTGCTTGATCGACGGGCAGGATGAATGGGAGCCTCTTCCCCCCGATCGAGCGCATGTGCCGCTTCGGGCTCAGCGGGCGGCCCGACGCAGTGAACTCGTCCACCGTTCGAAGTGGGATCGAGAGCCCGTTCAGCGTGCCCATCAGCGAGGCGTACTCCGCCGGGAAGGCGTTCTCGAGGATCACCTCACCGTGCAGGTGGCTCTCCGTCTTGATGATCACCGCCACCTGGAATATCAGAACGAGGCGCACCGGAAGACGGTTCGGCCATCTCCGCGCCCGTCGATAGGCTGCCGGGTCGTGGATGGCTGGAGCGACGTGGGCGAGCTCGATGCCCTCGTCGAGGGCAAGGCGATCCGGGTCGTGGTCGATGGGGAGCCGATCGTCCTGCTTCGAGCGGCAGAGGACCTCTTCGCGATCGGGGGTCGGTGCACGCACCAAGCGGCGCTGCTCGACAGGGGAGTCGTGAGGATCGTCGGATCCGTGGGGACCGTGACCTGCCCCGCGCACGGGAGCGTGTTCAACCTGAAGGATGGTCGGGTCATGCGAGGGCCGGCCACGAGGCCCGTGTCCGCCTACGTCGTCAAGGTCGAAGATGGCCGGGTGTGGGTTCGAGGGCGCGACTGAAGACCTACAGGCGATCGATCGAGCGGGCCTCCATCCGGGGCCCGAACGCGGGCGGGGAGAGGTGGCTCGCTTCCAGGAGCCGCTGGACGCGCCCGCGTTGCCCCCGGTAGGGCTCCAGCAGCTCGAGCATCCGCTCGTCGGTCCCCCGGGATTCGCCAGCGAGCGCCCAGGCCACGATGTGCGGCATGTGGTAGTCGCCGACCGAGACGGCGTCCGGATCGCCGAGCGAGAGCCTGGTGACCTCGGCGGCGGTCCACGGGCCCACGCCGGGCAGGACCTCCAACCAGCGCCGGGCCTCCGACGGCTCCACGTCCGCCAGCGCTTCCAGCGAGGCCGCCCGGGCACACATGGCCCGGACCACGTCGGCTCGCCGGCGTTCGACGCCGAACCGGTGGAACCGGAAGTACGGCAGCTCCGCGATCCGTGCGGGGTCGGGCGGGAGCGTGAGCCCGTCGTCTCCCGGCGCCGGCTCGCCGAGCGCGCGGGTCAGCCTCCGCCAGGCCCTCCGCGCCTCGAGCCCGACCACCTTCTGCTCCAGGACCGCGGCCACGAGCGTCCGCACCACGTCCAGCGCCCGGGGGAGTCGCACGCCGCGGTGCTCCTTCCAGACCCGTGCTATCAGCGCGTCTCGAGGTTCGAACGCGGACGTGTCGTCCTCGGCGCCGATCAACCCCGGCGTGTGCGCGAGCGCCCACGATCCGCCCGCACCCCAGCCGGACACGCGCACGGCGCCCTCCACGTGCACGAGATGCACGGTCGCCGGTCCCTCGGGCGTCCGCGAGGCGCGCCACGCCTCGGGTCCCGCGATCCGCATCGATGGGTCGCTGATGCCCCGTCGGATCGGGAAGAGCGTCTCGGCCAGGTCGTAGGGCTCCTCGATCGGGATCGTACGGGTCAGGGGGACCATCCAACGCTCCTACGCAGAGGGGGTGGGGATGCTCGGGCTCGGCGACGTCTCGGCTTGGGTCTCGGGCAGGTGACGCTCGATCTCGAGCGCTCCCGTCTCCGGGAACTGGGTGACGACGTCCCACGCGACCAGCCGTGCCCCGCCATCCGACCCCACCCGGAAGTAGAGCACTTCGGCCGAGAAGGGGACGTCGCCTTCGGCCGTGAATCCGGTGGGCCCCGCACCACCGGTCGTGCCGACGCGGAGGAACAGCGTTCCCCCGACGACCGTGGCTCTGTTGTCGTGGAAGTGGCCCGAGAGCACGAGCGGCACGAGCCCCGCCGCCGCCTCGGCCATCCGATCGTCATGGACCATGACGATGTCGGGCGGTTCGGGCAGCGAGCTCACGTCCTCGACCAGCCGGTCGTCCACCGAACGGACGAGCGCCTCGATCTCGTCACCGTCGACCGGCGCGCCGCGGGCATCGACGAAGTAGGGATCGCCCAGCCCGTAGATGGTGAGGCCCTCGATCTCGGTCGTGTCGCCGTCCACCACGGTGGCACCGTCCACCCGGGCGACCGCGCGCTGGAACGCGAGCGAGTCGTGGCTGCCACGGACCCACACGTAGGGTCGCCGGAACCGCGGGATCTCCGCCAGGATGAAGGTCTCCTCCGGCGTCCCGAAGGACTCCGTGTCGCCCGAATCGACGACCAGGTCCACGTCGAAGCTGTCCGCCAGCTCTTCCGCGAACCCATACCCGAGCGTCGACAGGTGGATGTCGGAGATGTGGAGGACACGGATCTCGTCGCCCCGACCGAGGGGGTTGGACTCGACGGCCGCGTACGCGCGCGCGGCGCCCGCCACCACCCTGCGGAGCTCGTCCCGGAAGTACCCGACCCGTTCGATCGCTCCTTCGACCGGACCGAAGAGCTGCGGGACGAGCCGCAGCGACCCCGTGTAGCTCGGTGCCTGGAACGCGGTGGCGTCGAAGCCGACCGCCGTGAAGGCCACCGACAGCACGACGGCGAGGAGCCCCGCGGTCGTCGCACGGAGGACGGGGAGCCACCGGGTCCGGAAGGCGATGAGCCCGAGGATCGCCGCCCCCGCGACCCCCACCAGGACGAGCTGGGCCGCGAACCGGCCCGCCGAGTCCAACGTGGAGCGTTCGACCTCGGCCGCGACGGAGTCCAGTCCACGACGCAGCCCCTCGCGGAGCGCCTCGACGTCGACCTCGCGGAGGGTCGCCCGCAGGTGCAACGGAGCGCCGTGCGTGTCCGCCCGGAGCCTCCCGAGCGGCGGGAGGGAGATGTCGGTCACGCTCCGGCCGAAGTCGGCCTCGACCTGGACCAGGAACGGCCCCGCGTCGATCGTCGTCCTGCCGAACGCCTGCAGGGCGATCGCCGCGCCGGCCACCCCGATCAGGATCGGACCGAGGACCCGCATCCATCGGCGGTGACGTGCCATCTCGGGCACCGTAACAGCGGCCCCGGATCCGCCCGCCGCCGGTCAGGTTCCTGTCGCACCTCTTGTCGCGACCGGGTTTGGGGAGGAGCCCGTGTGGGGATCTTCCCCGTGGCTTGGGGGCCTCACCCCTGAGCCGAAGGTGAACGGAGCGGGCCTCCGAGAGGCCCGCTCGTTCGCATCCGGATCCGTCAGCAGTCGAAGTAGAGGTGGAACTCGTGCGGGTGCGGCCGGAGCCGGATCGCGTCCACCTCGTGGGCCCGCTTGAACTCGATCCAGGTGTCGATCACGTCCTGGGTGAACACGCCTCCCTCCAGCAGCCACTGGTGGTCGGCTTCCAGGGTGTCCAGGACCTCCTCGAGCGAGCCCGGCACCTGCTTCACCGAGACCTTCTCCTCGGGCGGCAGGTCGTACAGGTCCTTGTCCATCGGCTCCGGCGGCTCGATCTTGTTCTTGATCCCGTCGATGCCCGCCATCAGCATCGCGCTGAAGGCGAGGTAGGGGTTGCACGCCGGGTCCGGCGTCCGGAACTCGAGGCGCTTCGTCGCCGGCTGCCGTGAGAACACCGGGATGCGGACGCACGCCGAGCGGTTCCGCTGGGAGTACACGAGGTTGATCGGCGCCTCGTATCCGGGCACCAGCCGGCGGAACGAGTTCGTCGTCGGGTTCGTGAACGCCAGCAGCGACGGCGCATGCTGGAGCAGCCCGCCGATGTACCACCGGGCCATGTCCGAGATGCCGGCGTACCCGACCTCGTCCCAGAAGAGGTTCTCGTCGTCCTTCCACAGGCTCTGGTGCGTGTGCATGCCCGAGCCGTTGTCCTGGAAGATCGGTTTCGGCATGAAGGTGACGGTCTTGCCGGCCTGCCACGCCGTGTTCTTGACGACGTACTTGTACTTCAAGACGTTGTCCGCGGTTCGGAGGAGCGAGTCGTAGCGCATGTCGATCTCGGCCTGTCCGGCCGTGCCGACCTCGTGATGGTGGACCTCGATCTTCACCCCGACCTTCTCGAGGTTCAGGACCATCTGCGAACGCAGGTCCTGGTGATGGTCCATCGGCGGGACCGGGAAGTAGCCCTCCTTGTAGCGAGGCTTGTACCCGCGGTTGGGGCTGTCGTCGCCGTTCCTCTCGCGTCCGGAGTTCCACACGCCCTCGGCCGCGTCGATGTGGTAGTAGCCCTCGTGCTGGTTCTGATCGAACCGGATCGAATCGAAGATGTAGAACTCGGCCTCGGGTCCCCAGTACGACACGTCCGCGATCCCGGTCTGCTTGAGGTAGAGCTCCGCTTTGCGGGCGACGTAGCGCGGGTCCCGTGAGTACCACTCGCCGGTCACCGGATCCTTCACGTAGCAGTGGATGTTCAGCGTGGCGTGCTCGGTGAACGGGTCGAGGTATGCGGTGTCGGCATCCGGCACGAGCAGCATGTCGGACTCCTGGATCTCCTGGAAGCCGCGGATCGACGATCCGTCGAACCCCAGTCCGTCCTCGAAGACTCCTTCGGTGAGCTCGGCCACGGGGACCGAGAAGTGCTGCGTGAGGCCCGGCAGGTCGCAGAACCTCAGGTCGACGATCTCGACGTCGCGCTCCTTCGCGAGCGCGACGACCTCCTTCGGCGTGGTCACGTGCGGTGCACCCCCCTTGTGGATCGCGGTCGATCGGCGTCGGCGCCAAGGCTAGGGGACCGCGGGGAGGATGCTGTTTCCCGGGCGTTAACTCTGGGTGAACGAGGAGATGGATCGGGCCGGCGACCGCCGGCGGGGGGACCGCCGCGGGCGCCGGCCCGGGCCTGATGGGTTCGAGCGGGGCGGGAGCCGCGACCGAGGGGATGAGGCGTCCCGAGGGGAGGGGACTGAGCTGGCTCCGTCGCCCCGCTCTTGTTGTTGTTCATCCATCGGCCTCCAGAGCGCCTGCGGCGCAGGGTCCTTCCGGGTCATTTCGGGGTGGCATCGCGTGGCTAGGTCTTCCGCGAGACCGGGTCCGGACGTCCTCCCCCGGAGCGGGTCGGCGCCTCAGTCCTCCGGTTGGGCCGCCCGGTACCCCACGCTCCGGACCGTCTCGATCAGGTGCTCGTACTCGGGCCCGAGCTTGGCCCGGAGCCGCCGGACGTGGACGTCCACGGTCCGCGTTCCCCCGTAGAAGTCGTAGCCCCAGACCTCCCGGAGGAGCGAGGGTCGGGTGAAGACTCGCCCGGGATGGTGCGCCAGGAACCGGAGCAGCTCGAACTCCTTGAACGTGAGGTCGAGCGGCCGGCCCGACACCGTGACGCGATAGGTCTCGGTGTCGATCGCGAGAGTGCCGATGCGGATCACGGTGCCGTCGCCGGCCCCGGCGCGCCGGCGGAGCATCGCCAGGCGGACCCGGAGCTCGGCCGCCGGCGCGCCGGGGTACACGACCTCGTCGGCCACCTCGTACCAGGGATACCGCTCGAGCTGGTCGCGCTCGACGATGACCGCGGAGGGCACCCTCGGGGCGCGCCCTCGGAGATCGGTGAGCACCGACCAGGCCTGGGGGGGATTCTCGGCCGCATCCACGATCAGCGCCTCTGGATCGAGCTCCAGCGCGTGCCGGAGGGAAGCCGCCGAGAGGGGCTCCAGCTTGAGGTCCGCGGAGACCTCGAGCAGTTCCGGCAGGGCCACCTCCGGCGAACGATCGCTGAGCAGCGCTAGGAACGGCATGGGCGGGTCCTCGTGCGCACGATACCCGGTTCGGCATCGCCGTCGGTACGCTTGACCTGCGATGACTTTGATGCGGGCACCCACGTGGTGCGAGTGAGGCTGTTCGCAGCGCTCCGGGAGCTGGCGGGCTCGTCGGAGGTCGAGGCCGAGGGCAGGACGGCCGGCGACCTCGTCGACGTCCTCTCCGCGCGCTTCGGCGACCGATTCGCCCAGATCGCGGAGGTGGGGTCGCTCGTGGTCAATGGGGACCGCGCGACCCGGTCCACCCCGGTCGCCGCCGGAGACGAGGTCGCGTTGCTCCCTCCGGTCTCCGGCGGCTGACCCGAAGCACGTTCGCGCCTCCTCGTCCATACTGCATGGACCGATGCGGTTCCATCGAGTCCTCCTCATCGTCAATCCCGTCGCCCGCACCTACTCGAGACCGGTACTCGCCGTGATCGAGAAGGCCCTGTCGGCCGACTTCCGGTTGGAGGTCTCGGAAACGAAGGGACGTGGGCACGCTCGTGAGCTGGCCGGGCAGGCGGCCTCCGAGGGCGTCGACATGGTCGCCGTCCTCTCCGGAGACGGAACGATCAACGAAACGGTGAACGCGCTGGCGGGGACGGAGACCGCGCTGGCACCGTTGCCGGGCGGCGCGACCAACATCCTGGTCCGCGCGTTGGGGTTGCCGCTCGATCCCGTCGAGGCAACCGGCATGCTGATCTCGAAGGCGCTGGACGAGGAGGCCTTCAAGCTCGATCTGGGACGAGCGGACGGTCGGTACTTCGCGGTGAACTGCGGAGCGGGCGTCGACGCGGCGGCGATGGAACGACTCGACGCGAAGTTCCCCAAGACGAAGAAGCAGTTCGACCGGGTGGCCTTCCGGGTCGTCGCGTGGCAGCTCCTGATCGGGTACGCCGGGCGACGGCCGGACCTACGGGTCTCCATCGACGACGGCGAGCCGACGCCCTCCCTCTCGGTGATGGTGGGGCGGACCGACCCGTACACGTACTACAAGGGCCGCGGCCTCCGGATGACGCCCGACGCATCGCTGGACGCCGGCCTCGACGTGCTGTCGGTCCGGAAGCTCGCCCGCCGCAGCGTGCCTCGGATCGCGTGGCAGGTGTTCGGCTCGGCTCGGCACGTGCAGGGGCGGGACATCGACTACGTGCACGACGCGTCGAAGGTGGTGGTGACGTCGGACACCGCGTTCCCGGTTCAGGTGGACGGCGACACGCACGGCGAGCACCGGCGGCTCGAGGTGACGCTGGCTCCCGAGGCCCTCTGGGTCGTCGCCTGAGGCCGCCGGCGTCGGAGGGCCTGCTCCGCCTCCCCCGACGGGTGATCGCGAGCTCGTCAACAGGGTGTCGCGAGGCGGGGGCGCTCCGCGTTCCCACGTGTCAACGGTTACCGATGCGTGCCCCGGTCTTCGTCGGTAACCCCGTGACACGCACGGGGGGCGGGCCGGACCGGGGACGGCGTCACGGTGTTGACGCGGGGGGGCTTCAGGCAGGCGGGGTGGCCTCCGCCGCGTCTCCGCCCGGCACGATCGTCGGAGCCTCCGCATCCAGCTCGACGGCGGCCTCGTTGACGTGGATGCCGCACTCCCATTTCGCGATCCCCGCCCACCGTCCGGCTCGTTCGGGCTCGCCGGCGAACCGGAGCCGCGTGCAGGGCGCGCAGCCGATCGACGAGTACCCCAGGTCGTAGAGCGGGTTGTGGGGCAGGTCGTGCTCCTTCAGGTACCGCCACACCTCCGGCCGGGTCCAGGTCGCCATCGGGTTCACCTTGACGATGTCCCTGCCGGGCTCCAGCTCGTATCGCTCGACGATCGGCGTCTCGGCGCGGGTGGGGGAGGAGTCGCGCCGGACGGAGGTGATCCACCCGTCGAGCCCTCGGAGGGCCTCGAACATCGGTCGGACCTTGTTCAGTTCGCAGCACAGCTCCGAGTTCCGCTCGAACAGCCGCTCTCCGAATTCCGCCGCCTGCCGGTCGGTCGTGTACTCGCCCACGAGGTCCACGACGTTCAGGCCCAGCCGCTCCGTCAGCTGCTCCTTGAAGGCGAGCGTCTCCGCGAACTGGAACCCGGTCTCCAGGAACAGGATCGGCACGTCGGGACGGATCCGGGTCGCCATGTGGATCACCGCCGTGCCCTCGGCCTGGAAGGCGGAGGCGATCGCGATCCGCTCGAGGCCGCTCTTCTCGAGCGCCCAGGCGAGGATGTCGCTCGGTTGGGCATCCTCGAACCCTTCGTTCAAGGAGGCGATCTCGTGCGCGGGGAGGAGCGTCTGCATGGGCACCACGCGTTCGGGTCGGAACCGCGAGCATACCCCTCGCGCCCTCCGAAGGCCGCGCACCGGCTCCCCCGTTATCCTGCTGGCCATGCCGACCGCCTCTCCCCACGGAGGAACCCTGCGGAACCTCGTCGTCGACGGCTCGGACGCGTCTGCGCTCCGGGACGAGGCCCGGCACCTCCCGCGGCTGATGGTCTCGGAGCGAGAGCTCTCGGACCTCGAGCTGCTCGCCGTGGGTGCGCTCTCGCCCCTCACCGGGTTCCAGGGCGAGGCGGACTATCACGCGGTGCTCGAGTCCATGCATCTCGAAGACGGGCTCGCCTGGTCGATCCCCGTCACCCTCTCGGTCGACGAGGACGCCGCGCACCGGCTCGGCGGGGCCGAGGGGGTCGCGCTGACGGCATCGGAAGGGGCCGAGCCGCTCGCCGTCCTCCGGATCACGGAGATCTTCAAGCGCGATCGGGCGAAGGAGGCGAGGGCCGTCTTCCAGACGGAGGATCTCGAGCACCCCGGCGTGAGCGCCCTGCACGAGGCGGGCGAGCGCTGCGTGGCCGGCCCGCTCGAGGTGATCTCGCTCCCGGCGCACGATGACTTCATCGGGTACCGGCTCACGCCCGCGGAGACCCGGGCGGAGTTCGACCGCCGGGGCTGGCGAACGGTGGTGGGGTTCCAGACCAGGAACCCGATCCATCGCGCCCACGAGTACATCCAGAAGTGCGCGCTCGAGATCGTGGACGGCCTCCTCGTCCATCCGCTCGTCGGCGCGACGAAGGCCGACGACGTCCCGCCCGACGTACGGATGCGCTGTTACGAGGCTCTGTTCGAGGGCTACTACCCGAAGGACCGCGCGATGGTGTCGGTCTTCCCCGCCGCGATGCGCTACGCGGGCCCGAGGGAGGCGATCTGGCACGCGATCTGCCGGAAGAACTACGGCTGCACGCACTTCATCGTGGGGCGCGACCACGCGGGGGTGGGCGACTACTACGGGACCTACGACGCCCAGAGGATCTTCGAGCGATTCGACCCGGGAGAGCTCGGGATCACACCCCTGATGTTCGAGCATTCCTTCTGGTGCAACCGTTGTGAGGGGATGGCGTCCCCGAAGACGTGCCCGCACGGCGAGGAGGAACGGGTCTCGCTCTCGGGCACGAAGGTCCGCGAGATGCTGCGGGCCGGCGAGCGCCCGCCGCAGGAGTTCTCCCGGCCCGAGGTCGCGGAGATCCTGATCGATGCGATGCGCGGCGACCGGGGCTGAGCTCGTCCGGCCCATCGCTCGATCGGCGTCGGCGTTCACGCTCCGTCCGGGTTGAGCGCGGGCGACCGGTGCTGGTAGCCTCGATCGCCCGTCGATGCCGGTTGGGAGGCACTCACAAACGGCCCGCCCCCGAACCTTCGCCCGACCTCTGCTCGCCCTCGCCCTGGTGACGGTCGCCGTGACCGTGGTCCCGGCCTCGGCGGGGACGGGGTCGGATCTGGACGACGCCCGAGCTCGGCTGGAGCGAGCCCGATCGGATCTCACCCGCGTGACGGGGCTGTGGCAGGAGACCGAGACCCGGCTCGCCGAGGCCCAGGACGCCGCCTCCCTGGCTCGGGCCCGGATCGGCACGCTCGAGGACGAGCTGACGCTCGTCCGTCGGACCCTCAACGACCGGGTGGCGGCGGCCTTCATGTCCGGCGGCTCGCTCTCGATCGGGGCGCTCCTGACGTCGGATTCGATCCAGGATGCCACGGATCGGCTCCAGTACGCGCAGAGCGTCGTGCAGGGCGACGCCGACCTCGCGACCGAGGTGGCGGTCAAGACCGAGGAGCTCCGACGCCAGCTGGAGCGGCTGCGTCGGGCGGTGGACGAGGAGGCGGAGGCCGCGGCCGACCTGACGGCCCAACGGGACGAGATCGCTCGTCGGGTCGAGAGCCTCGACGACCTGGTCGCCGAGCTCCAGGCGAAGCTGGACGCGCAGGAGGAGGCGCAGCTGCGACTCGGAGGATCCGTGGTCGTCAGTGGGTCGGGTGCGATCCAGACGTGTCCCGTGGCCGGCACCACGTCGTTCGTCGACTCCTTCGGGTGGCCTCGGCCGGGTGGGCGGACCCACCAGGGGATCGACATGATCGCCGCCTACGGAACACCCGTGGTCGCGGTGGCCCCTGGGACAGCCCGGACCGCTGCGAACACCCTCGGGGGCAACGCCGTGGTCCTGCAACATGACAGCGGGGGGGACTGGACCTACTACGCGCACCTCTCCTCGTACGGCTCGATGGGGCACGTGTCGGCCGGAACGGTGATCGGCCACGTGGGCTCGACCGGCGACACCAACGTCAACCACCTCCACTTCGAGTATCACCCCAGCGGCGGAGCGGCCGTGGATCCGTATCGCGCCTTGCTGGCGGTCTGCTGAGGGACCCGGTAGTAGCATCGCCGGCGTGAACGAGGCGCACGCGGGACATCGCCGCATCGACCGCATCCGCGATCCGTCGTACCTGGATGGGTTGTCGGAGCGAACGCTCGACGATGTCCGAGCGCTCCGGGACGAGTGCATGGCCGAGCGCGAATACCTGTCGCTGCTCCGGCGCCTCGTCCAGGGCCGCGCCGAGATCCTCAAGGCCGAGCTGGCATCCCGAGGGAGCGGCGACGACCGGCCGCTCATCGACCGTCTCTCCGAGATCCTGGCCTCGGATCAGCCGACGTCCTCGAGGGGAGAGGCCCTGCGGGTGACGCTTCCCGAGGAAGAGATGCTGCTCGCTCGCCGCCGCATCGAGCGGCTCGTCGCGGACGCCGGGATCAGCGACCCCTCGGAGCTGGACGACGGCCGGCTCAGGGAGGCGGTCGAGGTGCTGGCACGCGAGGAGGCCGAGGTCTCGTCGCTCCGTGGCGAGGTGCTCCGCGTGCTGGACGGGCTCCAGGACGAGCTCAAGCGCCGCTACAAGGAAGATCCGAGCCTCGCCCTGAGCTGAGGACCTCTTCGGTCCCCGGTTCGAGCATCCCCCGCCTCCCCGACGGAGAACCCCCCGGTCGTCCGATACCCTCGCGTGCCGTTCCCTGGGAACGTGTGCAGCCTCTTCCCCAACGACCGGGGCATGCGGTGGACGTTCTCGACAGCGGAGGGATCGAGTCCGTGACCGAGGGATCCGACGATCCCGAGGGCTCGTCCCTGCACGATCAGCTGAAGATCTTCGCGCGCGAGGTCGGCGTGCTCTATTCGGCCGAACGCATCCGGACGCGAGAGCTCGAGCACGCGCTCGAGGCCGCCCGCGAGATGTACGTCGCGACGATGAAGTCGCTCGCCCACGTGGTGGAGGCGAAGGACCCGACGACGAGAGGGCACCTGGACCGGACCGCGCACTACGGCTTGTCGCTGGCCAGGCGGATCGCTCCGGGGCTGGCGGAGAAACCCGAGATCGCCTACGGCTTCTTCCTCCACGACATCGGCAAGGTCGGGATCCCGGAGTCGATCCTCTGCAAGCCCGGTCCGCTCACGGATCTCGAGTGGCTCGTGATGCGGTCCCACCCGCACATGGGCGCGAGGATCCTCGAGCCCATCCCGTTCATGGGGGAGGCGGTCGAGATCGTGCGGAGCCACCACGAACGGTTCGACGGCAGCGGCTACCCGCGGGGCCTCCGAGGCCGGGAGATCCCCCTCGCGGCGCGGATCTTCACCATCGCGGACTCGTTCGACGCGATGACGAGCGATCGTCCCTACCGGCGGGCGGTGCCCACCGATGCCGCCATCGACGAGATCCGCGCGGGCGCCGGGACGCAGTTCGATCCCCGGTGCGTCGAGGCCTTCGTGGATCTCGCGGCCGAGGACGACGGGTTCCTGCTGAGCCATCCACGTCTCGCTCCGTCGTTCGCCACGATCTGATCCCCCGGTAGGCTTCGACGCCGATGGCGCGACCCGCCGAGCTCGTCCACGTCGTGCGCAACGGCCTCGTGGAGTCGGTGCACACCGGCGACGTCGCGGTCTGCGACGCCGACGGCAGGCTCCGGGCGTTCGCCGGCGACGCGGAGCGGCTGGTGTTCGGGCGCTCGTGCCAGAAACCGCTGCAGGGCGCGGTGTCGTTCGCAGCGATGGACGAACCCGACCTCACGGACGACGAGATCGGGGTGATGTGCGCCTCGCACTCGGGAGAGCCCGTCCACGTCACGACCGTCCGGCGGCTGCTGCGCCGCCGCGGGGTCCCGGTCTCGGCGCTCCGGAACCCGCGCGACCGCGCGACCAAGGGCGCGCGGTCGCGCATCTGGGACGGCTGCTCGGGCAATCACGCCGGGTTCCTCGTCGCCTCGGCCGCCCGCGGATGGGACCTCGAGCGCTATCGGGAGCCCGGGCACCCCCTGCAGCGACGGGTGACGCGGGCCGTCCGGGCCGCCACCGACGTCGAGGAGCCCCTGATCGGCGTCGACGGATGCGGGATCCCCGTCCACGGCGTGCCGCTCCGGGCGATCGCCACGATGTTCGCCCGTCTCGGGAGCGCGGAACGACTGGGGCGGCTCGCGCCCGCGGCCGATCGGATCGTCCGCGGGATGCTCGCCTCCCCGCACATGGTGGGCGGCACGGAGCGGCTCGATACCGACGTGATGGCCGCCTCCGGCGACGTGGTGGCGAAGGAGGGGGCGGAGGGACTCGTGTGCGCGGCCCTCATCTCCCAGGGCATGGGGGTCGCCCTGAAGGTCGCCGACGGCAACGGGCGGCGGGTGGGGCCGGCGTTCGTCAAGGTGCTCAGGGACCTCGGCGCCCTCTCCGACGACGGGCTGCGAGGTCTGGTCCTTCACGCCCGGCTCCCGGTGCGTGGCGGGGACGAGTCGCAGGGCTCGGTGGAAGCGGTCGTCCGACTGCAGCGCACCGGATGAGGAAGGAAGGCCCGGACCCGTGCGACGACGCGGGGATGAAACCGGCCCCGACGAACGTTGCACCAGGGGCATGAACACGTCGGGTCCGCGCGTCGCCGTCCTGGCCGTCCACACGTCGCCCATCGACCAGCCGGGAACGGGGGACTCCGGGGGCATGAACGTCTACATCCGCTCCGTCGCGGAGCGGCTCGCCGGGCAGGGTGTGGCCGTCGATCTGTTCACGAGGTGCCGGGGCGGCGCCACCCACGAGGTGCGGGAGATCGCTCCCGGCATCCGGGTCGTGAGCGTGAAGGGCGGCCCCTGTCATCCCGTCCCCAAGAGCGCGGTCCACCGGTTCCTGCCGGAGTTCCTCGGCGGGGTCCTTCGGATCGCGCGAGAGGACGGGAACCGCTACGACCTGGTCCACAGCCACTACTGGCTCTCGGGCTGGGTCGGGCGAGCGATCAAGGGATACCTCGGCGTGCCGTTGGTCGCCTCCTTCCATACCCTCGGCAAGGTCAAGAACTATTCGCTCGCCCGCGGTGAAGCTCCGGAACCGCCGTCCCGACTGTTGGGGGAGCAGGCCGTGATCGAGGAGGCCGACCGCATCCTCGCGCCCACGCCGGCGGAAGCAGGTCAGCTCGTTGGGCTGTACGGCGCCGCTCCCGACCGGGTCCGGATCGTCCCGCCGGGGGTGGACCACTCGATCTTCGTGCCGGCCGACCGTGAGGTGGCTCGCGCGCGGCTGCATCTCTCCGGGCTCAGGCTGGCGCTCTTCGTCGGCCGGCTCCAGTCGCACAAGGGCCCGGACGTCGCCATCCGCACGCTGGCGGAGGCGGTCGCCCGCGATCCGCGGACGACCGCCGACCTCGTCCTCGCGATCGTGGGAGGACCCAGCGGCGCGAGCCCCGGGGCCGAGGTGGCCAGGCTGATGCAGCTCGCGTCGGATCTCGGCCTCGCCGACCGGGTGATGCTCTTCCCGCCGCAGTCGCACAGGCGTCTCGCCGACTTCTACTCGGCCTCCGATGTGGTGCTGGTGCCGTCCCGGTCGGAATCGTTCGGCCTGGTCGCGCTCGAGGCCCAAGCCTGCGGGACGCCGGTCGTGGCGGCGGCGGTGGGGGGCCTCCGATCGGTCGTTCGCGGAGGCGGGCTCCTCGTCCAGGGACACGACCCCGCCGATCACGCCGAGGCGATGCTCGCCATCCTCGCCGATCCCGGCCTCGCCGCTCGATCGGGCGCGGCCGGCGCGCGGGAGGCGCTCGCCTTCTCCTGGGACGCGACCACGTTGGAGGTTCGATCGGTCTACCGGGAGCTGCTGGAGGCGGCGTGATCCACGGCGCCGACGTCGGGGCGTCTGACCGCCACGGTCTTGTCACTCTTTGTTCCACCGTCCCGACCTGCACGTTCATCCGTTGACCTGCAGGAACCCGGAGTTGACCGCCCATCGTGGGCGCCGGTATCTTTCGCGACGCTCCAAGCAGTCGAGGTGATCGACGCGAGAGGGCCGGACGAGCGAACGGGTCGCCGCAAGGCGAGCCGGGCGCGCGGGAACCGGGAGGATCCGCGAGGGTCCGAGCGGAACCCCACCGTCGGAGCGGGCCGCGAGGCACGACCCGACGGCCCCGTCGGGACCGCCGCGAGGCGGATCTGACGGGGGGTCCGCGGGAGACGGGACGCCGCGAGGCGAACCGGAGCCCGCGAAGGCGGAGGGACGTCGCGAGACGACCCACCGCCGGCGGTCCGGCAGCCGCGCGAAGGACGCGGAGGTTGCTTGGGGCACCAGAGCCCGAGGGGCTGATGGTGGCTGGGAGCTTCGGTTCCCAGCGAGCCGGAGGTCCCTCGGGTTCTCTTTTTCCGCTAGCGTCTCCGCGCCATGACCGAGCTACCCGCCACGAGGGGAGGCGGCCCGGGCTCCAGGGAGCCCGGCCGTCGCGACCGGATCCTGGAGGCCGCGATGAGCCGCTTCGCCGAACGTGGCTACCGGGGCACGAGGGTCGAGGACGTCGCAGCGGAGGTCGGCGTGGCCAAGGGAACCGTCTTCCTGGACTTCGGCTCCAAGGAGGGTCTGTTCCTCGAGGCTTTCAAGCGGGCGGTGTCGATGCTCCCCGCCTGGCTGGACGCACCGGCCGACGTGGTCGACCAGGGGTTCTGGGCGGTCCTCGATTGGTGGCTCCAGCGCGCGGAGGAGCTCGTCGCGTCCGATCCGATCCCGAACCGGATCGCGTTGATCGCCCGGTACGACGGGGGGCTGGAGATCCGACGGCCCATCGATCGCTTCATGAGGAGCGAAGATCCCTACGGGACGCTCGAGTTCGTCGAGTTCGGTGTGGCGCGAGAGGAGATCCGAGACGACGTCGACGCGGAGATGATCGCGTCCACGTTGGATTGGATGGCCGAGCGGTTCCAGGACGCGCTGGTGTCCGAGGACCTCGACCCCGGTCTGATCCACCGTCGGCCGGAGCGACGGCCGATGCGGATCAAGGAGTTCGTCGAGGTCCTCCGGGGCGGCATCGCACCGCAACCGGACTGACGAGCGTCGTCGCTATCCTCCTCCGGTGTCGTTCTCCACGTCGGTCCTGCGGCCGCTCATCCTCCGCGTCGCCGAGCACCGGCTCTCCCGGAAGGTCGCCACGGGGACCCGTCCCGGACGCGCCGTGGCCTCCCGCTTCGTGGCCGGCGAGACGCTCGAGGAGGCGATGCGCGTCGCGGCGGAGCTCGACCGGCGGCGCATCACGTCGATGCTCGATCTCCTCGGCGAGAACGTTCGCACCGAGTCACAGGCGGAGGTCGCGAGGAACGCCTACCTGGCCGCGATCGGGGCGATCGAGCGGGCGCCCGATCTCGACTGTGCGATCTCGCTGAAGCTCACCCAACTCGGGCTCGACGTCTCGGTCGAGCGATGCCTGGCCACCATCGAGCCGATCCTCGAGGCCGCCGATCGCGACGCCACCCTCGTGATGATCGATATGGAATCCGTCGGCTACGTGGATCCGACCCTCCACGTGCTGAGGGAGGTGCACGCCCGGTATCCGAGGGTCGGCGTGGCCCTGCAGGCCTACCTTCGGCGCACCGAGCGCGACATCGCCACGCTCCCCGCCGGCACGCGGATCCGCCTGGTGAAAGGGGCCTACCTGGAACCTCCCGAGGTGGTATTCACGAGCAAGCGTGAGGTCGACGCGAACTACGCGAGGCTCTTCACCAGCCTGTTCTCGCGGGAGCACGCGATCGACGTCGCCACGCACGATCCGCGGCTGCTGGAAGGAGTGCGTCGCCGCGTCGACGCGGCCGGCGAGGGGTGGGCTCGGGTGGAGTTCCAGATGCTGTACGGTGTCCGCCGCGACCTGCAGCGACGGTTCGCTGGGCAGGGCTATCCGGTCCGCGTGTACGTCCCCTACGGCACGGAGTGGTATCCCTACCTGACGCGTCGGCTCGCCGAGCGGCCAGCCAACGTCTGGTTCTTCCTTTCGAACCTGGTGAGGACGAGATGACCGACCGCACGATCGCCTTCCTCGGTGGAGGCAGGATGGGCGAGGCGCTCATCGCGGGGCTGCTCCGCTCCGGCGGGCGCTCGGTGGACGAGATCCTCGTGACCTGCCGGCGGGAGGAACGTGCTCGCGAGCTCACCGCCCGGCTCGGCGTGTCGGCGTCCCTGGACAACGCGGAGGCGTGTCGGTTCGCGAACGTGCTGGTCCTGATGGCGAAGCCGCAGGATCTCGAGACGCTCCTGTCGCAGATCGCCGAGCACGTGACCCTCGATCATCTCGTCGTCACCTTCGCGGCCGGGATCCGGACGTCCTTCGTCGAGCAGCACCTGATCCCCGACGTGCCGGTGGTCCGGGTGATGTCGAACGTGCCGGTGATGGTCGACGAGGCGATGTCCGTGATCGCCCCCGGGCGGCACGCCGAGGACAAGCACCTCGCCGTCGCGGAGGAGCTCCTCGGCTACGTGGGGAAGGTCCTTCGTCTCGAGGAGCGGTACCTGGACGCCGTGACGGCGACGAGCGGTTCGGGACCCGCCTACTTCTTCCTGCTCGCCGAGGCCATGATCGAAGCCTGCATCCTGCTCGGCCTGTCTCGGGACGTGGCGACCGAGCTGATCATCCAGACGATGCTGGGGTCCGCGAAGATGCTCCGGGACACCGGCACGCATCCGGTCGAGCTGCGCGAGATGGTGACCTCGCCCGGCGGGACCACGATCGAGGCGATCAGACACCTCGAGGAGGCGGGCGTTCGAGCGGCCTTCCTGAACGCGATCGACGCCGCCCGGAAGCGGAGCGAGGAGCTCGCGCGCGGCGGCGACGAAGACGAGCGGGGGTAGGGATGGGGCGGGGCGACCTGGCCAAGGTGCGCGCGGCGCACGATCGGGAGCGGAAGAAGAAGGCGCGCGAGAAGAAGAAGGCCTCCGAGCGCGCCGCCGTCCGCAAGGCTGCGAAGAAGAAGCGCTAGATCGAGGCGCTTTTCGTGGATGGACCTGAGTCGATCCGCGGCCGTCGGCTGGGCAGCCTACAAAGGCGAGACGAACCGTGTAGGCCTTCCTCTAACCAGTCCTGGTCTCAGAGCTCTTTCTCACGATGCAGGGATGAGCTAGCGTCTCTCCGAGATAGGTAGGGGGCGGCGTGAGAGTCTCATCGCGGGCGTGGTTCTTGAGGGGCTTCGTTGTCGCGCTGCTCGCGGTTGCATGGACGGTCGGGTTCTTGCCAAGCCCTGCGTTCGCGGCATGCGACGACGAGAAGTCCGCCTGGATCGTGAAGACTGAAGGTGTCGCAAATAACCAGTATGGGGTCAAGGTTGGCCAGAACCTGGTGGTCAACCCGGCGTCGGACTGCGGCATCGTCCGATCGATCTACATCAAGGACAGCAACATCAACACGGTCGAGGTGGGCTGGTTCGAGGACGATGGGACCGGGGGATTCCACTATAAGGATTGTCAGGATTTCGCGAATCCCCATGTTCTCGTCTACGCGCTCATCGACAATACTCCCATCTGCAAGCAGGATCCACAGCCTGTCTTTGCATCTGAGCCCGATTACTCCTTCAAGGTTGTCAACGCCGATCATGACTCCGACTTCGCCTACTACTACGACGACGACGACACGCCCGACACCCTTCTTTCGGTCATCACCACCAATCACACGAACGGGTATGCGCAGACCGCCACTGAGCGCCAGGGATCGGATAGCCTGAGGGCGAGCTTCGTTCCGTTCAACTCGTTGGGTGCCCTAGACGATTGGCATTCGTATCCCGATGCGTTCCTCACCACCAACCCGCCTGTCGGTGGCTGGGAAGTCTGCTCCTGGTCGGGCCTGAACCTTGAGGTCAAGAGTTCGTGCTGAGGAGGAGCGACATGAACGCCAGCACTGTGCGACGGGCGACGACTCTTGGAGTCGCCGCAGCCTTGATCCTCCTGGGCCTGATCGTTGGTGCCGGTTTCGTATCCGGTTCCGATCCTCCGGAAGAGCGGACCAGTGCTCTGCCGATCGCCGACCTGGACGACGAGGTGCTGCCGGGCGCGACTCGGATGACCCTCGCCAAGGCGAGCGAGGAGTTCCCCGTGCCGCTCTATCGACCGAACACCTCCCTCGCCTCGGACGCCACCGTCTCCGAGACGTGGGTGCGGGTCAACGATGCTCCTGAGGTCTGGATCCAGTATCGGTCAGGGATCGTGGTACTCGTCCGACCGGTCGGAGATCTCCTGCAGACCCGGGAATACGCGGAGGCGCAGATCGCCCAGGGCATCCCGGGCCGGATCGTGACGGTCGGGGGGGTGGAGGCGTTCCTCGTGCTCCAGTCGGAGAATGGGTCTGGGAGTGTTCGGCTCGTGCTCGACGGCGTTGTTGTCGATGTCATCGGCTACATCGGGGACTTCTCAGCCGAGCAACTCACAGAAGCGGCTGAATCTGTGGTGGAGACGTCCGACGAGGTGGCGTCAACGACTGGAACCTAACGAGGCCTCCCTCGCCCTTAGGCGGAGGTCCCCTGCCAACGAACGGTCCGCGAGGCGCCTGCGCACGGTCCGCGTCGTGGATCGCTCGAGCAGCTAGGAGGTCGGTCCAGGCCGATCGCTCGACACGGCGTCCTCCTCGCAGGCGACCGAACGCGGTGGCCGTTGTGTCGATATGGTTCTCCGACCTCGTCTCCGTCCTCCGAAGCCTGCCTGAGGCGGATCGTTGGGATCGTCTCATCTCACCTACGTGGTAGGTCGAGTGACCGGCGCGCGAGGCCGCCGGTCGGACCCGTCGATACCTCCTGGATGGAGCATCGAACGGCGCCGCTCCGTCGCCACCTCGCCATCGCGCTCGTGTGGATCGTGGCCTTGACCGGATTCCTCTGGATCCATCGCGGACTCTCGATCACGGGGGCCACGTACATCCAGGATCCCGTGAGGGGGACGTACCTCGACGACGCCGCCGTCCGGCTCGACCTGCAACTCGACGCGCTCCGTTCCGTCGGCGCGTCGCTGGCGATGATCGCCCTGATCCTTGGGGGCCGGGCGTCGCATCCTGTTCACCCTTCCGGTCGTGACGACGGTGGTGCTCCCGGCCGTGTTCGGCGGCGCTCCCGACCAGTTCGCGTTCGACCAGTCCACGGTCCCCCACGGCATCGACGTGGGATGGGCCTCCGCCACGTACGTCGAGGGGTGTGACTATCGATTCTGCGCGACGTGGTGGGGCGTGGCAGTCGATCTGGCCCTCGTGCTGCTGCCCACCGTGGCCCTTGCGCTCCTCGTCCAGTCCAGGCGTGAGCGACCCGCGCGGTGGCCGGCGCGTCCCGGATCGCAGGCGGTGGCCATCGCGGTCTCGCTGTCGTCGTCGTGTCGTTGATGAGCGTTCGTGAGCTCCACTGGCACGGGACCGACTGGTTCGTCTGGCTCGCGATCCACATCCCACTGGTCACGTTCGGGGCGATGCTCGGCCTGAGGCGCTCCTGGTGGAGACTGGCACTCGTGGCCGTCCCGCTCGGCCTGTTCCCGCTCCAGGCCTCCGTGCCGTTCGGGTGGGACTTCCCGGAGGCCGCGTACCTGGTGGCGATCACGGTGTCGGCGGCTGCCTGGGATGCCGCTGGCCGCGCTCGTCGAGAAGGGTCGGCGGTCACTGGCGACGCTCAGCCGGCGGACGGCCTCGGTCCCAGTCGGTTCCTGAGGGTCCCGATCCCCTCGGCCGACAGCTCCACGACGGCGCCCGGCCACAGCCGCCGGGTGGGATCGTCCTCCCCGGCCGGGAACGGTCCCAGCGCGAACGCGTCGGCGCGCTCCAACCGGCCCCCGCGCGACGCCGCGGAGATCAGGTCGAAGAGGCTCCTCGCCGCGCCGTTCAGGTTGCCCTTCGCCATCTCGACGCCGTCGACCTTCGCTCGCAGGAACATGGCCTGTGGATCGAGCTCGTCGCTCGTGACGACGCACGGGCCGATCGAGAGCGGGAGCCCCTCGGATGTCCCGAGCGGATCGCCGGTGGCGTCCTTCGCCACCCAGTCGCTGACCAGGGTGTAGCCGAACACGTGATCGGGGACCTCGCCCACCCCGGCGTCGGCGGCCTCGAGCCCGAGCACGGCGGCCACCTTCGGCTCGTACTCGAGCCAGGCGGCGCCGGGCGGCCACGGGATCTCCTGCTCCGGCCCGGCGATCCGGCGCTCGAGATCGATCCCCCCGGGGATGAGCAGCGAGCGGGGGAACAGCGGGGGTAGGACGCGGGCCTGCGTCACGACGTGGTCGCGTACATCCTCGCGGGCGAGGGCGGCACGGGCGGCGTCTTGCACCGTCCCCCGGCTGCTCCGAACGAACGCCTCGAGGGTGGCGGGGAAGGCCGGGTGCCCGACGGCGCCGGGCAGATCGACCACCCTCCCTTCGAGGATCGCCCCCAGTCGCCGGTGCCCCCTCCGGTCGTAGGTCACGAGCCTCATCTCAGGGGAGCCCGAGCATACGCCGGACCACCGCCCGAATCTCAGGTTCGACGGGGAACTTCCGCCCCCATGCCCGGTGCACGCTCGCTTCGTGCGGCGATACCATCCCTGAAGTCACGGCCTCTGTCCCCTGGATGCGAAGGAGTCACCCGATGGCCGAGAAGTTCCGGATCACCTACGCGACGCTGTCCGCGGACAACGAAGACCTGCAACGCAACTACGACGAAGCCGTCGAGCGGGCTCGGGCGGAGCTGGGCAAGGAGTATCCGTTCGTCGTGAACGGCGAGGAGCGATGGACCGACGAGAAGTACGAGGAGCCCTCGCCGATCGACTCCAGCCTGATCGTCGGCCGCTTCTCGCAGGCCTCGCCGGAGGACGTCGATGAGGCGGTCGCGGCCGCGAAGTCGTTCTCGCTCGAGTGGGAGCGCATGGGCTGGGAGGAGCGTGTCCGGATCCTCCGGAGCGCGGCGGACGTGATCGAGGACCGCCTCTTCGACCTGGCGGCGTTGATGGCGTTCGAGGTTGGGAAGAACCGCCTGGAGGCCCTCGGCGACGTGCAGGAGACGGCCGAGCTCATCAGGTGGAACTGCGACGAGGTCGAGAAGCACGAGGGGTTCCGGGTGCCGATGTCCGGGCTCGGCGCGGCGGGCCAGTACTACGACGTGATGCGTCCCTACGGGGTGTGGGCCGTGATCAGCCCGTTCAACTTCCCCTTCGCGCTCGCCGGTGGCCCGTCCTCCGGGGCGTTGGTGACCGGCAACAGCGTGCTCCTCAAGCCCTCGAACCAGGGGGCGCTGCTCGGCTACAAGCTCGCCGAGTGCTACCGGGACGGGGGCGTCCCCCCGGGGGCGTTCCACCTGATCCTCGGCCGCGGGGCCGTGGCCGGCGAAGCGCTCTGGCGGCACAGGGACGTCGGCGGGATCACCTTCACCGGCTCCTACCCGGTCGGGATGGACATCTACAAGAACTTCGCGCAGGACGTGCCGAAGCCCGTGATCTGCGAGATGGGGGGCAAGAACCCGGCCATCGTGACGAGGAACGCCGACCTCGACGTCGCGACGGACGGCGTGCTCCGATCGGCCTTCGGGTTCGGCGGCCAGAAGTGCTCGGCGAACTCGCGGGTCTACGTCGAGCGGGAGGTCTACGACGATTTCGTCGGGATGCTCAAGGAGAAGACCGAGAAGCTGAAGGTCGGCAACCCGATCGAGCGCGACGTGTTCCTCGGTCCCGTCATCAACGAGACCGCCCTCGAGACCTTCGAGCAGGCGTCGGCCGAGGCGAAGAAGAACGGCAACGTGGTCGCCGGGGGCGAGCGGCTCACCGATGGAGACCTCGAGCGCGGCCTCTTCGTGCAGCCGACGATCGTGGAGGCTCCCGACGACAGCTGGCTCTGGAAGAAGGAGCTGTTCGTCCCCTTCGTGGCCGTGGCGCCGTTCGACGAGCTGGACGAGGCGATCGACAAGGCGAACGACACGGAGTACGGCCTGACGGCCGGGTTCTTCAGCCGGGACGAGGACGAGATCGAGGAGTGGCTGGACAAGATCCAGGCCGGCGTCGTCTACGTGAACCGTCGGGCGGGGGCGACCACCGGCGCGTGGCCGGGCGTCCAGCCGTTCGGAGGCTGGAAGGGCTCCGGCACCACCGGCAAGGCGGGCGGTGGTCCCTACTACGTGATGCAGTTCCTCCGTGAGCAGTCCAGGACGGTGATCACCGAGTGACGTCGGGCGGTCTCGAGGGGGCCGAGGCGCCCAGGCTGATCACGGAGCTTCCCGGGCCGAAGGCCCGGGACATCCTCGAACGGGATGCCCGAACGACCTCGCCCTCGCTCCCGCGCGCCTACCCGTTCGTGCCCGCGCGCGGCGCCGGCTGCGTGGTGGAGGACGTGGACGGGAACGTGTTCCTGGACGTGAACGCGGGGATCGCGGTCGCGTCCACCGGCCACTGTCACCCGGCGGTCGTGGAGGCCATCCGGCGCCAGGCGGCCGAGCTCATCCACTACTCGGCCTCGGACTTCTACCTCCCCATCTACTCGGAGCTGGCCGAGCTCCTGGACGGGATCGCGCCGATGTCGGGCCCGGTCCGGACCTTCCTCACCAACTCCGGGACCGAGGCCGTCGAGGCGGGGATCAAGCTGGCGCGGTGGGCGACCGGCCGCCAGTACGTGATCGCGTTCTACGGGTCCTTCCACGGCAGGTCGTACGGGAGCGTGTCCCTCACGGCCTCGAAGGCCTCCTACCGCGCGGGGTTCGGGCCGCTGCTGCCGGGCGTGCTCCACGCCTACTACGGCGACGGGCGGGACCTGCCGGGTGGGCTCGGGACCGCACAGGGCGGGTTCCCGACGATCGACCACATCGAGGGGTTCCTGATGAAGAAGGTCGTGGCGCCGGAGGAGGTGGCCGCGATCGTCGTCGAGCCGGTGCTCGGCGAGGGTGGCTACATCGTTCCCCCCGACGGCTGGCTCCGGGCCCTCCGGGAGCTCTGCGACCGCCACGGCATCCTCCTCGTCTGCGACGAGGTCCAATCCGGGATCGGGCGCACCGGCACGATGTGGGCGGTCGAGCACGCCGGCGTCGAGCCCGACATCCTCCTGTCGGGGAAGGGGATCGCGAGCGGGATGCCGCTCGGCGCCATGATCGCGAAGGACGCGCTGATGGCCTGGACGGAAGGGACGCACGGGTCGACCTATGGGGGGAACCCGGTCTCCTGCGCGGCGGCGATCGCCACGCTCGGCGTGATCGAGGACGAGGAGCTGCTGGAGAACGCGGCGAAGGTAGGAGACCTGCTCATGAACGGCCTCCGGGACATCCAGAGCCGGTACGACGCCGTCCGGGAGGTCCGGGGGCTGGGGCTGATGATCGGCGTCGAGCTGCCCGACCACGAGGCGGCGGCCGCGGTCGAACGCGGCGCCTTCGACCGCGGCCTCCTGGTCCTCCGGTGCGGTGAGAACGCGATCCGGATGTCGCCACCGCTGGTGCTCCGCGAGGACCAGGCGCGCGTCGCCCTCGAGCTGTTCGAAGAGGTCGTCGCCGAGACCGGGGCGTAGCGCCGCGTGTCTCACGGTCCCCACGACGACCCGCCGAGGGAACGTCCGTCGTGACCGGGAAGGTCGCGACGATGCACGACGCCGTCGCGGAGCTGGTCCGCGACGGCGACACCGTCGCGATCGAGGGGTTCACCCACCTGATCTGCTTCGCTGCCGGGCACGAGATCATCCGCCAGCGCCGGCGGGATCTGACGCTCGCGCGGATGACGCCCGACGTGGTCTACGACCAGATGGTCGGGGCCGGGGTGGCGCGGAAGCTGATCTTCTCCTGGCTCGGCAACCCCGGCGTGGGATCGCTGCACGCCGTGCGGCGCCGGGTCGAGGACCGCGACCCGGCGCCCCTGGAGATCGAGGAGTACTCCCATTTCGGCATGGTGTGCCGCTACGTGGCGGGCGCCTCGAACCTGCCGTTCTTCCCCATCCGCAGCTACTACGAGTCGGACATCCCGTCGGTGAACCCGAATATCGTGCCGATGCGCTCGCCCTACGAGGACGCCACCGACGTCTACGTCGTTCCGCCGCTCCGCCCCGACGTCACGATCGTCCACGCGCAGCGGGCCGACCGGGAGGGCAACGCGCAGATCTGGGGGCTGCTCGGGTGCCAGAAGGAGGCCGCCTTCGCCGCCGAGCGCGTCATCGTGGTCGTGGAGGAGGTGGTCGACGGCGACGTGATCCGGCGCGACCCCAACCGGACCGTGATCCCCGGCATCGTGGTGGATGCGGTCGTCGAGGAGCCGTTCGCCTGCCATCCCTCGTTCACGCAGGGCTACTACGACCGCGACAACGCGTTCTACGTGGCCTGGGACGCGATCGCCCGCGATCCGGAGGCACTCGAAGCGTGGCTGAAGGAGTGGGTGTACGACCTCGGTTCCCACCGGGACTACGTCGAGAAATGGGGCTCGGAGCATTGGGAGACGCTGAAGCCCGGCCCGGCGATGTCCGGGCAGGTCGACTACGGGAGCTACGCGTGAGGGACGTGACCGCCGCGTACTCGAAGAACGAGATCATGATCGCGGCGAGCGCGCGGCTCCTGGCCGGCGTCCGGAACTGCTTCGTCGGGGTCGGGCTGCCGAACATCGTCTGCAACCTCGCTCAACGGACCGTCGCGCCGGAGCTGCAGCTCGTCTACGAATCGGGGGTCTTCGGGGCCAGGCCGCGACGGTTGCCGCTCTCCATCGGCGATCCGACCCTCGTCACCGGCTCGACCGCGGTGACCTCGATGTTCGAGCTGTTCGCCTTCTACCTGCAGGCGGGGTTGATCGACGTCGCCTTCCTCGGCGGCGCACAGATCGACCGGTACGGCAACCTGAACACCACCGTGATCGGTGACTACGCCCGGCCGACGGTCCGGCTGCCCGGCTCGGGGGGGGCCTGCGAGATCGCGATCCATGCCCGGACGATCCTGGTGATCATGCGTCAGGCCGAGCGATCCTTCGTCGAGAAGCTGCACTTCCGGACCTCGCCCGGGCACAGCGGCGATCCGGGGCACGATCGCGCCCGGGGCTGGTGGGGGAGCGGTCCCACGAACGTCGTGACTGACCTGGGGACCTATGGGTTCGACGAGGAGACCGGCGAGATGACGGTGCTGACCGTGCATCCCGGCGTCACGATCGACGACGTGCGGACGAACACGGGCTGGGAGCCTCGTCTCTCACCCGCGATGGGAGAGACCCCGCCCCCCACGGAGCAGGAGCTCCGGCTGATCCGCGAGGAGCTTGACCCCCGGGGGATCCACACGAAGTAGCCTGGGCCGGTGACCCACGTGTTCTCGCGGGCGCCGGCCCGGAACCTCCCCGTGGCCGTGTCGGCGAACGGTGCCTGGATCACCGATGCCGACGGCAACCGGTACCTCGATGGGGCCGGCGGCGCGATCGTCGTGAACGTCGGCCACGGGGTGGCGTCGGTGATCGACGCGGTTCGCGAGCAGCTGGGACGCACGCAGTACGTGCACGGGACGGCGTTCACGACCGAGGCGGTCGAGACCTACGCGGATGAGGTCGCGGCGATCCTCCCGATGGAGGAGGCGCGGATCTACCCCGTGTCGGGAGGGTCCGAGGCCGTGGAGACCGCGCTCAAGATGGCGCGGGCCTACCACCTGGCGAAGGGGCAGGCGGGACGGACGCTCGTGATCGGACGGCGGGGGTCCTACCACGGGAACACCCTCGGCGCGCTCGACGTGTCCGGGAAGGAGCCGCTCCGCAAGCCGTACACGCCCTGGCTCGGCCGGTTCCTGCACGTCTCGGCGGCCTACGAGTACCGATGCGAGAACCCGCAGCATCCCCAGGGATGCGGGGCCTGGCACGCCGCCGAGCTCGAGCGGCTGATCGCCTCATACGGCGAGGAGACGGTGGCCGCGTTCATCGCCGAACCGGTGGCGGGCGCCACCCTCGGAGCCGCCGTCCCTGCCGAGGACTACTGGCCCGCGATCGCGGAGGTGTGCCAGCGTCACGACATCGTGCTCATCGCGGACGAGGTCATGACGGGTTTCGGGCGCACGGGCGCCTGGTTCGCGATGGAGCACTGGGACCGGCGCCCCGACATCGTCGCCGCGGGGAAGGGCGCCACGAGCGGGTACGTGCCGTTCGGGTTCGCCGCGGTCTCGGGACGCGTCTTCGACGTCGTTGCGGAGGGTCCGGGGTTCGTGCATGGCTTCACGTGGTCCCATCACGCCCTGGGCGCCGCGGCCGGCCTCGCCGTCCTCCGGGAGCTGAAGGCGGGGATGGTGGACAGGAGCCGCGAGCTGGGCGATCGGCTCCTGCCCTCGCTCCGGTCGGCGTTGGAGGGCCACCCCACGGTCGGGGACGTGCGCGGCCTCGGCACGATGATCGGGATCGAGCTGGTGAAGGACGAGGACACGAAGGAGCCGTTCCCGAGGCAGGACGCGATCTCCGAACGCATCCTCGAGGCCGGCCGGGAGGGCGGGGTGCTCCTGTACTCCTCCACCGGCCACGTGGACGGCGCGAACGGAGACCTCGTGATGCTCGGGCCACCGTTCTGCCTGAGCGACGAGGAAGCCGACCTGCTCGTCGAGCGGACCGTCGCGGCCGTGCGCGTCGTCTCGTGAGCGGCCGCGTCGCGCTGATCCGCTGCCCTGAGGCGCGGATCTACGACCATGGGCCGGGCCACCCGCTCCGACCCGACCGCGTGCTGCTCACGTGGGAGCTCATCGGCGCCGCCGGCCTGGACGCGCTCCCGCAGGTCGATGAGCTCGGGTGCGAGCCCGCGTCCGACGAGGAGCTCGGCCTGGTGCACACCAGGGAGTTCATCGACGCGACGAAGGCGGCGGGGCGCGGTGAGGACGGGCCCTGGTCCCGGTTCGGCTACGGACCCGGCGACAACCCGATCTTCGACGACATGCACGAGGCGGGGGCGCTCGTGGCCGGCGCCTCGGTGCGGGCCGCCGAGGCCGTCGAACGAGGGGACGCCCTCCACGCCTTCAACGCCGCCGGCGGCCTGCATCACGCGATGCCCGGCCGGGCGAGCGGCTTCTGCGTGTACGACGACCCGGCGGTCGCCATCGCCTGGCTCCTGCGGGCGGGCGTCGACCGGGTCGCCTACGTCGACGTGGACGTGCATCACGGCGACGGGGTGCAGGCGATCTTCTGGGACGAGCCGCGCGTGCTCACGACCTCGATCCACCAGTACGTGCCGGGGTGGTTCTTCCCGGGCACCGGCGCGCTCTCGGAGCGCGGCGGCCCGGGCGCCGAGGGGTCGGCGATCAACGTGCCGCTGCCCCCGGAGACCGGCGACGACGCCTGGCTCGAGACGTTCCGGGCCGTGATCCCGCCGGCCGTGCGCCGCTTCGACCCCCAGGTCCTGGTCACGCAGCTCGGATGCGACACGCACGTCACCGACCCGCTCGCCCAGCTCCGGCTCACGACCCGGGCCTACCGGGCATGCGCGAAGGAGCTGCACGCCCTGGCGCACGAGGCCGCCGCCGGTCGCTGGATCGCGACCGGCGGCGGCGGCTACCAGTGGGCCCGCGTCGTGCCGCGGGCCTGGACGTTGTACTTCGCGGAGATGGCCGACGCGCTCGACGACCTCCCCGACGAGCTCCCCCCGGCGTTCGTCGCGGAGGCCGAGCGCCGAGCCCGGGGATCCGTGCCGACCACCTTCTCGGAGCCGGACCCGGGTCCGGGGACCGGGGACGACGAGGCTCGTACGGTCGCAGAGGAGGTCCGACGCATGGTCCTCGATCCATGAGCGCCCGGACGAAGGTCGTGTGCACCCTCGGTCCGGCCAGCTCCACCCCCACGATGGCGCGGGGGCTCGTCGAAGCCGGCGCCTCGGTCTTCCGCATCAACTGCTCGCACGGAACCGATGAGGACCACCGCCGTGCGGTGACGATCGTGCGCGACGTAGAGGAGGCGAGCGGACGCTCGCTGGCCGTCCTGGCGGACCTGCCGGGCCCGAAGGTGCGCCTCGCCCACGTGGACCCCGACCCGTTCCCGTTCCGACCCGGGCAGCCCTTCGACCTCCGTCCCGGCGGCCGGGGAGACGCCACGGGCGCGGCGACGACCTACCCGGGGCTCGCCGCCGACCTCCGGCCGGGCGACCGGGTGCTCCTGGCGGACGGGGCGGTCGAGTTCACCGTGGTGCACATCGACGGCGACGTCGCCCGGCTCGAGTGCGTCCGGGGGGGCTCGGTCCGCAGCCGCCAGGGGGTCAACGTGCCCGCGGAGCGTCTGCACCTGCCGACGATCACCGACCGGGATCGGGAGGCGGTGCGCGAGGTGCTCGACCTCGGCGTCGATCTCGTCGGGCAGTCCTTCGTGCGCGCCCCGTCGGACATCGAGGAGCTTCGTGCGGCGATGGGCGGGCGCGCCGTGCCGGTCGTGGCGAAGATCGAGACCCGGCCGGCCGTGGAGGACTTCGCCGGGATCCTCGAGGTCGCGGACGCGGCGATGGTCGCGCACGGCGACCTCGGCGTGGAGCTCCCGATGGAGGAGATCCCGCTGATCCAGAAGCGCCTCCTCCGAGCGGCCCGGGCCGCCGGCCGTCCGGTGATCGTCGCGACCCAGATGCTCGAGTCGATGATCCGGGCTCCGCGGCCCACGCGCGCGGAGGCGACCGACGTCGCCACCGCCGTCCTCGACGGCGCCGACGCCATCATGCTGTCGGGTGAGACCGCCATCGGCGACTACCCGTTCGAGGCGGCCTCGGCGGCCAGCCGGATCGCCCGGGCGGTCGAGTCCCAGGGCGCGGAGTACCGGGCCGCGCAACCCCCATGCATGCACACGGGTGAGGCCGCCGCCGTCGCTCACGCCGCCGCATCGATCGTCGAAGGGGACTCCGACGTCGTCGCGATCACGTGCTACACGACCACCGGTCGCACGGCCTCGCTGCTCTCCGCGGAGCGTCCCCGCGTCCCGATCCACGCGTTCATCCCGGACGCCGGCGTGCGGCGCGCCAACGGGCTGCTGTGGGGGGTGGAGTCGATGCCGGCCGTCCCCCCGGGGGACACCGACGAGATGATCTCGATGATGGACCGGGGACTCCGGGTGGCGGGGCTGGCCGCCGAGGGCGACACGGTGGTCATGGCCGCCTCGATGCCGGCCGGGAGGACCACCACCAACATGCTGAAGGTCCACCAGGTCGGCTCGATGGAGCGGTGAGGCCGGACGGCCGTTGCGAGGGGATCAGGTCCAACGTACGGTGAGAACGTGGCGCGAGCACCGAACGAGATGCCGGGTCGCCCGTCGAGCGTGTTGGTTCCGATCTGGAGCGACAACGACGGCGTCGAGGGCAAGGTGGAGCGTCGCCGCGCCGCGGTCGAGTGGCGGCGGCGCCACCCCTCGCGGTGGAGGCGGCTCTTCCGCAGGCGGTCAGCTCCCCTCGACTGAGTCCGGCGGGACGGCCGCGGTGGGCTCGCCCAGCGCCCGGAGGATCCGATCCTCGAGCCACGTGAGGTACGCGTAGACGCCGAACGTGTCGTGCCGCGGGTCCCCCTCCGGGTAGTCCTCCTCCGTCGCTTCCTCGGTGATGTCGATCCGCGTGCCCAGCACGAGGCGGAGGTCGTTGACGGCGGCCATCCACGCCAGGAGCTCGTCCTCCGACAGATCGGTCGCCTCCGCCGTCCGCTCGAGCGTTCCGAGCGCCTCGAGCTTCCCGCGCAGGGGGGCGTCTCCGAGGTTCGTCTCGAACTCCAGGCTCCCCAGCGGATCGTCGCGGTACGCGGCCGGGAACAGACGGGCGACGGCGGGATCGCTGGAGGGGTCCTCGGCCTGGAGGAGCTCGCGGGACTGCCGGCAGAGGTCGACGAGGATCGCTCGCTCCTCCCCGTCGAGGCGCACCACGAAGCGATCGCCCCGGCGGCGGAACGGCCGAGCGAGGCTCATCGGTTCGGCTGCAGCGTCGCCCAGAGCCCGTGCGCGTGCAGCCGGGCGACGTCGGATTCGGCCTTCTCCCGCGGGCCCGAGGAGACGACCGCCCGTCCCTTCGTGTGCACGTCCCACATCAGGCGCTCGGCCTTCCCCCGCGGGTATCCGAACAGCCGCATGAACACCCAGGTGACGTAGCTCATGAGGTTGATCGGGTCGTTCCACACAATCACGATCCATGGGAGATCGGGTTCGTGGGTCTCTTCCCCGACGGGGCGGTCGACCTGCACCGGCGCGGTCCCGACCTTCATCGCTTCCGCTCCCCGGCCCATCCGAGCATCCGCCGGGCGATCTCGGGGTCGACCTCGACCACGTGACCGCCACCGCGGGCTGCTTCGACGACGGTGCGGAACGAGACAGATCTCATGTCCGGGTGGCGCCGGCCGGTCGGTTGCGCCGGAGGCGCCGCACCCCCCAACGGTACAGCGGCGGCGTGGCCACGCGGAACAGCTGCAGGGGGCTCACCCAGCGGGGGACCGAGTACTCGGGCGCGATCCCCTCGCGGACGACCTTGAGGATCGCGTCGGTGACGGTCTCCATCTTGAGCACGGCCCAGCCGGGCAGGTCCCCCTGCGGGAACCCCTCCGTGTCGACGAAGCCCGGGTTCACGGACGTGACGAGCACCGCGCGGCGCTCGGTCTCGTAGTTCAGCGCTTCGGAGAACGCCACGACCGCGTGCTTCGTTGCGCCGTAGATCGCGTTGCCGGGTGTCGCGAACCGCCCGGCCAGCGACCCGATGTTGACGACGTGACCCCGGCCGCGCTCCAGCATGCCGGGGAGGAAGGCTCGCGTGCCGAACATGGTGCCGAGGACGTTCAACCGCACCAGGTGTTCGATCTCGTCGGCGGTCAGCGTGGCGAACGCTCCGCCACCGCGCGCGCCCGCGCTGTTCACCAGGACCGCGGGCGGACCGAACCCCTCTTCGGCTACCGCCCGCAACGTCTCCAGCTGGTCCGGCCGCGTGACGTCGCAGGTCGCGGCGAGCGCCCGCCCCCCCGCCTCCTCGATCCTGTGGACCAGCGCGTCGAGCCGCTCGGTGCGCCGAGCCGCGACCACGACCCGCGCGCCGCGTCCGGCGAAGGCGAGGGCGGTGGCCTCGCCGATGCCGGACGAGGCGCCGGTCACAACCACGACGGCGCGGTCGATGTCCAGGGAGACCCCCTCGGTACGATGACGGCTGTCGTGGACGTTATCGAAGCCCATGCCGCGCGTCTGCCGAGGTTGGACGAGCGATGGAAACCAGGGCGCCACCCGCGGGCGGAGCTCGCGGCGGCGCTGGTGGCCGGCGGCGTCGCCGGCCCCGCCGGCCACCCGCATCACAACGTCTTCGGGAACATCCGGATGCTGGTCGAGCACGATCCGGACAAGCTCTTCGGGCTGTCGGGCATGCCGGAGCCCTTCGGGTTCGACGACATCGTCCGGCTGGTGGGCGAGGCGAGCGGCGTCCCCATCGACGCTCTGGCGACCGAGGGCTCTCCCGACATCGATCCCGGGGCGGTGCTGGACGCCTGCGGAGCCCTGGGGGAGAGGCTGGCCGAGGCCGCCCGACGCCGCGAGCGGGTGGTGTTCGCCACGGGACATCCCGGGGACCTCGATCCGCTCTACGGGGCGATCGCCGAGCTCGCCGCGGCGCGGGGCGCCCGGACCGCGCGCCCCGGGGAGGGCTCCTCGTGGGGGGATCCGGACCTCTCGCACGACTGGACGATCGCCTATCACGGCGCCGTCGGCATGGTCACCGACGGCGAGCGCCCCCGCCACACGCACCGCCCGGACGCCATGCGCCGGATGCTCTCCGAGGAGCGCCCCGACCTCGTGGTCGCCGACCACGGCTTCGCCGGCGCGGCGATCGAGTCAGGGGTCGAGACGCTCTCGATCGCGGACGTCAACGACCCCGCGCTGATCGTGGCGAAGGCCCAGGGTCGGACGGACGTGGTCGTCGTCCTCGACGATCATGTCCCGCCCGAGGTCTACTGGCCCTGTTTCCAGGCGATCGCGGAACGATTCTGACGCAACCCGTTCCGGGAGCGCTCCCGGTCATGAGGTCTCGATCGGGGCTATCCACCGGGGAAGGGCGTGGGGTACCATCGCCCGACCGATGGTGATGCCAGAACCCTTCACCGAGGCTCGGCTGCTGACCGCGAACGAGGTCGCGGATCTGATGCGCGTGTCCAGGATGACCGTCTATCGATTGATCAAGAACGGAGAGATGCCCGCGCTCCGTGTGGGCAGGGGCTATCGCTTCCGGGAGGAAGACGTCCACGACTACCTCAGGGGGCGCTACACCGAGGCCGGCTGACGGCCGCGGCCCCCGCACGCATCGAGCCGAACCTCCGCGAAGGGCGGAGGGACGAGATGAACGAGCACGACCGGCTGGTCGACCGGGCCGCGCGGGAGTCACGGGTCGTCCTGTTCTTCGGCGGGCTCGATGCCGGGAAGAGCTCGATGGCCAGGGCGGTTGCGGCGCACGGGCTGCGCCTCGGCAGGTCCGTCGCGTACCTGGATGCCGACGTCTCCCAGAAGACCGTGGGACCGCCCGGCACGGTCGGGCTGAAGCACGTGCGGGAGCCCGACGATCTCACGCACGACCGCCTGGCCGTTCCCGACGCCATCGGGTTCGTGGGGTCGACGTCCCCCCAGGACCACCTGCTGCCGCTCGTGGGCGCGCTCGCGCGCCTGCGCGAGCGCGCCCATGACGAGGGGGCGGACCTCGTGATCGTCGACACCGGGGGCGAGGTCTCGGGCATCCGGGGTCAGCTCGTCAAGTACTACAAGGTGGACACGCTGGAGCCCGACCTGGTGGTGGCGCTCCAGCGCGGGGAGGAGCTCGAGCCGATCCTCGGCGTGGTGGAGCGGTTCTTCGGCGTGGAGGTCGTCCGGCTCGGGATCCACCCCGCCGTGGTCCCCACCACGGTCGACGAGCGGATGGAGCAGCGGGAAGCGGCGATGCGCCGGTACTTCGCGGCCCCGCTCCAGCGGTTCCGCGTTCGCCCCACGGTCTTCATGCCGACCTTGCCGCCGTTGTTCGACCTCTCGCAGCTCGACCGCCTGCTCGTGGGCCTGTCCGACGGCGAGGGCGGGTACACGGGCATCGGTTACCTCGAACCGTTGTCCGGCAACGGCGGCTTGCGCCTGATCTCCCCCGTGGCGGACCCGCCCAAAGCCCTTAGACTGGGCTCCGTTCGCCTGGAGGAGAGCTTCCGCGCGAAGCGGGTCGACCTCCGGAACCTCTTCGGAACCGAATGAAAGGCCTGGGCCGTTGCCGTCCCTCGTGAAGAAGCGCCGGAAGAAGATGCGCAAGAAGAAGCACAAGAAGCTGCTGAAGCGCACCCGGCACCAGCGCCTCAAGCTGGGCAAGTAGCGGCGGGACCGCGGCGTGCGCGCGCCGATCCGAACCCGGGCCATGCGTTCACTCGCGACGCTCGCGGTGCTGGCGGCGGCGTGTGCCGGCGGGCCTGCCGGGACGCCCAGCGCGGACTCGACCCCGACGACCTTCGAAGCGTCCGACGGCGTCACCCTCGCGGGCCGGCTCTTCGGGCCCGACGACGCGCGCGCCGGGGTCGTCCTCGCGCACATGTACCCCTCCGACCAGAGCGCGTGGTTCGACTTCGCCGACCGGCTGGGCGACCGCGGCTATCGCGTCCTGACGTTCAACTTCCGCGGCTACTGCCCGGGGGGCGACGCCGGTTGCTCGGAGGGTGACAAGCGGATCGGGGCGATCTGGCAGGACGTCGCCGGCGCGGTGGATGCGTTGCGGAACCGGGGCGTGGCGCGGATCGCCCTGGTCGGGGCGAGCATGGGTGGGACCGCGTCGCTGATCGTCGCCTCCCAGGAGGGCGACGGCATCGACGTCGTGGTGACGTTGTCGGCCCCGACCTCCTTCGAAGGACTCTCGGCCGGGGCGGACGTGCTCGCGGAGGTGACCGCCGCCAAGCTGTTCATCGCCGGCCACGAGGACGTCGTCGCGGTGCAGGCCGTCGACACGTTCTACGCCGAGAGCCTCCAGCCGAAGCGCCCGCTGATCCTGACCACCGGCGACCACGGCACGGACATCCTCACCGGCAACCAGGCGGGCATCGCGAGCACCGAGATCGTGAACTGGCTCGAGCGGTACATGCCGGCGTCGGGATGACCCGCCCGATCGTCTTCCTGACGGACTACGGGGTGCACGATCCGTTCGTCGGCATCTGCCACGGCGTGATGGCCCGGGTCGCGCCCCAGGCGCGCGTCATCGACCTCACCCATTCCGTCCCGCGGCAGGACGTGCTCCGCGGCGCGGTCGAGCTGGGGCGCGCCGTGCCGTACATGCCTCCCGAGGCTGTGTTCGTCGCGGTGGTCGATCCCGGCGTGGGCTCCGAGCGGCGAGCCGTGGCCACGGCCGCGGGGGCCGCCCACCTCGTGGGCCCCGACAACGGGCTGCTCTCGCTGGCGTGGGACGCGCTGGGCGGCGTCGAGGCGGCGGTCGAGATCGAGAACGCGGCCGTCATGCTGGCTCCCGTGTCCCGGACGTTCCACGGCCGAGACGTCTTCGCTCCCGCGGCCGCGCACCTGGCCGCGGGGACGGCGCTGGCGGAGCTGGGCGCGCCCGTGGACGTTGCGACGCTCCATCGGCTGGACGTCCCCAGACCGATGGTCGCCCCCGGGGCCGTCGGGGCCCGGGTGAGCGGGATCGACGGTTTCGGCAACGTCCAGCTCAACGCCACCGCCGCCGACCTCGACGCCGCCGGGCTCACCGGGGATCGCCTCCTCGTGGTGAACGGGAAGCGACTCCCGCGCGCCGGCACGTTCGCCGAGCTTCCCGAAGGTGAGCCCGGGGTGATCGTCGATGCCCAGGGGTTCCTGTCCCTCGTCGTCAACCACGGGAACGCGGCGATCGCGCTCAAGCTGGCGCCGGGCGCCGCGGTCGTCGTCGAGTAGCGCCTCAGCGGAAGAAGCTGCTCAGGGCCCCTTCCACCGCCCGTCGCGTTCGAGCCGTGGCATCCGGCCCCAGTCCGACCTGGACCTGGATGAACCGGTCAGGGGCTTCGAACCGGTAGTCGCGGACCGACCCGATGGCGCCGGCGGCGCACTCCGAGTCGCTCGGGCGTGAGGGGAGATCCAGGGAGAACGTCGACGGCCAGGGCACGCCTCCCTTGGGGCGGACCTCCCCGGGAGACGTCGGGAGCGGGTATTCGACGATCCAGAAGAACGCGCCGTCCCTGGGCATGGCGCGAAGGCCGGGTTGCACGCCGCAGGCCACGAGCGCAGGGCGAGGGAAATCCCAGCTCCCGACAGCGACCAGGATCCGCGGATCGATGAGCGCCGGCAGCGGGTCCTCCTGCACGAACCATCCCTCCGGCGCGACGAGGAGCGGCTCGGCGGGAGCCTCCACGCCGACCGCGCCCGCGATCTCGATCGCCCCGAGCACGTCGTTCACCGCGTGCCACAGGTACTCGGGCGGGGCCGGGGTGCCGAACTCGACGTACAGCTCGAACGAGCGCCCCCCGGCCTCGAAGACCCGGCGATAGAGGGCGTGGCCGTCCGGCGGCGTGCTGCCGTCGTCGAGGACCTCACAGCCGTCGCACCGATCCTCCGCTCGGATCGCGATCGGGAGCTCGATGCGTGGGAACCCCGGGTCCAGCGTGTCGTCCTCGGCGAGCACGATCGAGGCGTCGAGGGTGTCCAGCCGGTCCCTGTTCGGGACGGCGGAGTCGCCGGACAGGCGGTCCAGGGGGACCGTACTGAGCTCGAGGGTCGGCGGACCGGACGTCCACGCGAACAGGCGCGCGTACCACCCGTCCGGCACGGTCATCCTGATGCCGAACTGATCGACGTCACCGATCGGGGGCGGTGCCGGGTCGACGAACAGCCGGTCGAGCTCCCGTTGCGCCTCCGCGAGCATCGCCGCGTCGGGGTGCTCCGAGCCGTACCTGATCCCCACGGTCACCCACCGGCCGTTCACCGTGGCCACGATCTGATGGAGCGATTGTCCGGGGATGGAACCTTCCCACGAGGTCTCGGGGGGTGTGTCCGGGAGGTGCAACGGGAGCACCGCCGGCGAGAACGTGTCCGACGACGGGAGGGGGTTCCGTGACGCGTACACGATCTGGGCGGAGATGAGGATCCCGCCGTTCGGGAGGCGATCGGTCGTCGCCTCCGGTCCGATCGCGAGTCGGAGGATGCCGTCCTCCACGTGTCCGTCCCTGACGTCCACGTCCGCGAAGGGTGCGTTCGTCACCCAGACCGTCGGCGACCACTCCGGGGACGAGGGGTCGCTCGCCGCCATGTTCCAGCCCTCCACGGGATCGAAGCCGATCGCACCGACGTGGCCGAGGGTCGATCCCACGTCTCGTCCGTCGTGGCGGAGCCATGACAACCTGGACAACGGGACGGCGATCGCGGCCGCCACCATCGCGGCGACGGCGGCGACGGCGCCGGCGCGCCGCCACCGCAGGACGCGGGCGCGTCCCGCGACCGCGGGCAGTCGCCACGGGGGCGCCGGGACGTCGGCGGCGCGGCGGAGTCGTTCCTTCAGGAGCTCGTCGTCACGCACGGTCGTTCCTCCGTGTGTCCGATGCGGGTCCGTCGGCCCCGAGCGCTCGTGCCAGGGCGACCCTGGCTCGTGACAGGTGCCGCTTGACGGTTCCCTCGTTGCATCCCATCGTCGCGGCGACGTCGATGACGGAGAGATCGAGGAGGTAGTGGAGGACGACGGCTTCCTGCTGTCGGGCCGGGAGCCGTCCGACCGCTGCCCGGACATCGAGATGCTCCTCGAGGTCCCCGGCGGGCGCCGGGTTCGGGGATGGGGCGGGGCGCCTGCGGAGCTGTCGCCGAGCCACGTTGAGCGCGGTGGTCGTCACCCAGCCGGCGGCCCATGGTTTCGATCCGAGGCGCCTCCACGACGCCAGGGCCCTCGCGAACGCCTCCTGGGCCGCCTCCTCGGCGAGGCCGCGGTCCCCGCAGAGGAGGTAGACGGACCCGGTCACGGCGGGCAGCTCCCGCTCGTAGAGGGACACGAACTCGGGGTCCACGGCGTCCTGCCTCCACACGATGACCAAGTCACCGCGTCGACGTTGGGTTGACACGTCTCGTGCCCGTGGGGTTCCGCTCCGCGTGCCCGAAGGTCAGGGCGGCATGCTCGGCAGCTGTCCGGGGCTCCTCGGGCCAGGGTATGGACCGCGGTCCTGGCCGGCGATCAACACCTGCCACACGGCCGCGGCGACGATCAGCGAGAAGAGCAGGATCAGGACGATCGCCGTCGGCCGCCGCACGGCGGGAGGCTAGCGGCTCAGCCGACGGCCTGCCCCGCGGAGCGCAGCCCCGCCTCCACCCGCTCGCGCATGTCGACCATGACCTCGGCGAGCTTCGCCCCGTGGCCGAGGGACGGACGCAGGTCCACCTCGAGCGACACGGCGCCCTCGTACGCCGAGGCCGATAGGTCCCTCAGGATGGCGGGCAGGTCCAGGACCCCGTCGCCCGGCGGGAGGTGGGAGTCCCATCCCCTCCCCGCGTTGTCCGACAGATGGACGTGCCGGAGGCGTTCCCCGAATCGCCGGCGGACGTCGACCGGGTCGTGACGCGCCACGGCCGCATGAGAGGTGTCGAGCACGAGATGGGGGAGCCCCTCGAGCTGGTCCAGGTCCTGGTTCGAATGGAACGTGACCGATCTGCCCCCGACGCGGACCGGGAACATGTTCTCGACGGCCACCGCGACGCCCGTCCGCTGTTCGAGCCCGGGCAGCTCGTCGACCAGCCACCGGCGGAACGGTCGCTGCCAACGGTAGGGAGGATGGACGACCACCACCGGGATCCCCGCGTCGGATGCCGCCTCCACCGAGCGGTCGATCTTCCTCACGGGATCGGTGCCCCAGACCTTCCTCGTCAGGAGCAGGCACGGGGCGTGCAGCGCACCCACCCCAAGTCCGTACTCCTGGGCGAGCGCGCGGATGCGCGCCGGGTCCTGGCTGTCGGGGTCCTTGGTCACCATGACCTCCACGCCGCCGTAGCCGCAGTCGGCCGCGAGCTGGAACGTCCACGAGAGCGGCCTCGCGAAGAACGCCGCGGAGGAGAACAGGACGGGCGGGGAAGGCATCGCACCCGATGGTACCGGCCTCCGACCCGGTCGCAGCTCCGAGGCGCATCCTGCCGGAGGGCGCGCGTATCCTCCGTGTCCATGTGGGCCTTCCCACTCGGGGCCGCCGTGGTCGCGTTCGCGTTCGCCGCATCCCTCGGTCGGCGCTTCCTCCGTCGCCCTCGGATCCACCTCGCCCTGTGGTCGGCGGCGCTCCTCATGTACGCGCTAGCGAGCCTCGCCGTGGCCGCCGGCGCGCTCGCCGGTTGGAGCAGGACACTCTTCGAGATCTACTGGATCCTGGGCGCGGTCCTCAACGTTCCGCTGCTGGCGGCGGGCGAGGTCCTGTTGCTCTGGCGCGGCCGCTTCCTGGAGGCGGCCGTCTGGGTCGCGGTCGCGTTCGTGGCGGCGTACACGGTCGCGGTCACCCGAGGGGCGCACATGGACCTCGCCGCGCTGCAGGAACAGCTCCCCTCGGGGAAGGACGTCTTCGGCGACGGGTCCCCGGCGCATCGACTCCCTCAGCTGATCTCGATCCCGTCCTACCTCGTGCTCGTCGGGGCTGCCGCGTGGTCCGCATGGCGGATGCGCGGACGGCCCGAGCTGCGCGATCGCTTCACCGGGACGCTCCTCGTCGCCGTGGGGGCGACCGTGACGGCGGCCGCGGGGTCCGCCTTCGCGGCGGTGGGGAACCTGCCGGCGTTCTCGGTGTCGCTCCTCGCGGGCGTCGCCCTGATGTTCGGCGGGTTCCTGCGCGCGACCCGACCCCGACCTGCTGTCGAACGAGACGAGCGCTCGACGCGCTGACGACCGACCCCCGGATCGGGCCTACGCCGCGGCCTCCCACACGGGATCGCCGGGCGCGCTCGGCACGACCCCCTCCGGTTCGATCGTGACCAGCACGCGGTCGAACCTCGAGCGATCGAATGGGATCCTCACGACCGTCAGCCCCGAGCGAGGCACGAACGATCCCGCGTACACGGTGTCGACGCCGTCCGACAGCCACACCCCGTAGGTCGATCCCGACGGGGGGAAGGGGACGTCGTCGCCGATCAGGAAGAAGTGGTCGACGTCGGGTGCGGACAGCTCGGAGACGGGGGCGGGATCCGAGGCCTCCGACCCGACGAGCGGCGCGCTGTCCGCGTCGGGGCGCTGGGAGTAGCTGAGCGCTTGCGCGAACACGTCCGCCTGCCGCTCGACGTCGCTCGCGCGCATGCCTTGCGAGAGCGCCAGCCCGCCCGCGATCAGGACCACGGTCGCCCCGGCCGCCACGGCCACCCACCGGGCCGTCGGTCGTCCCCCACGCGGCTCGAGCTCCCGGTGCAGCCGGGGGAGCAGGGTCTCGGGTGGGTTCATCGGGTCCGACGCGAGGGCGAGGTCGGCGACGGCGTCGCTGAAGGCCATCAGCGTGCGTCGGCACCTCGCGCACCCCGGGACGTGTTCGGAGAGCAAACGATCGGCTTCTCGAGCGTCTTCGCCCGACAGGCTCCGCAGCGCGTAGCCGGCCATCAGCTCCTCGACGCGGTCGTGCTCCTGCGCTCCCCGATCCAACCTCTACTCCTCCGTCTCCAGCGCCGCGCGCAGCTTGCGCAGCGCCGCGAACGTCCTGGTCTTCACCGTCCCGAGCGGGATGTGGAGCCGCTCGGCGATCCGCGCTTGGGTCATGCCGCCGAAGTACGCCATCTCCAGCACCTGTCGTTGGTCTGCCGAGAGGTCCGCGAGCGCTGCCCGGACCTCGCGGCGTCGCCGAGCGAGGAAGTCCTCGTCAGCCACGGTCTCCGCTGGGTCTTCGTCCGCGACCGGCTCGAGGTTCGCCGCCCGGTCGTGCCGGGCACGCATCCGCTCCTCGCGCCGGATCAGGTCGACGGCCCGATGGTGGACCAGCGACAGGAAGAAGCTGCGGAACACGCCGCGCCCGGGGTCGAACGCCTCGGGAGCCCGCCACAGGGCGAGGAACGCCTCCTGCACGACGTCCTGGGCGAGCAGCCGCTGGCCGGTCAACCGATACGCCAGCCCGTATGCGGAGGGTGCATACCGCGCGTACAGCTGGTCGAACGCCTCTCGGTCCCCGGCCGAGAGGCGCCGATGAAGCTCGAGGTCCTCCCGGTCTCCGTCATGCATGGGTGTCGATGGCCCCTCGGCGCGGGACGCTACCATCGGCGCATGCACCGGCGGCCGATGCACCGGGTGGTGCTCTACGCCCGTGCCGGTTGCCACCTGTGCGACGTCGCCCGTGAGGCGATCCTGTCCCTGCGGGACCGGGTCGGGTTCGAGTTCTCCGAAGTGGACATCGAACGCGACGACGAGCTCGAGCTCGAGTACGGGGTCCGGATCCCGGTCGTCGAGGTGGACGGCGAAGAGCGGTTCGAGGTCACGGTCGATCCGGAGGAGCTCTCCGACCTCGTCGGCAGCTGAGCCTCTCCGGGCGCTCGTGCACTTGTGAACGACGAGCCGATGTGGGCTAGGCTGCTGGCCATGAGTCGGGGGCGCCGGCCGTGAGGGAGCGTTCGATCCCGGAAGCCACGGTCGGGCGGCTGCCCCGCTACCTCCAGGCGCTCGTGGGGCTCGCCGCGGAGGGCGTCCCGGTCGCCTCCTCCGAGGAGCTGGCCCGAGCGGCGGGGGTGACGTCGGCGAAGATCCGCAAGGATCTCTCCCACCTCGGCTCCTACGGGACCCGGGGCGTCGGCTACGACGTGGCGTACCTGATCCATCAGATCCGCCGCGAGCTGGGGCTCACCCAGGACTGGGGGATCGCGATCGCCGGGATCGGGAACCTGGGGCACGCCCTCGCGAACTACAAGGGGTTCGTCGCTCGCGGGTTCCGGGTCGCGGCGCTGGTGGACGTCGATCCGGCGAAGATCGGTGAGCGCGTCGGTGAGGTCGCGATCGACCACATCAACTCGCTCCCTCGGCTCGTCCGCGAGCGCTCCGTCGCGATCGGCGTGATCGCGACCCCGGCGGCCGCGGCGCAGGAGGTGGCCGACCGGATGGTCTCGGCGGGCCTCCGGTCGATCCTCAACTTCGCGCCCGCCCCGCTCGCGGCCCCCCCCGGCGTGTCGGTGCGGTCGGTCGATCTCGCGGTGGAACTGCAGATCCTCGCCTACTACGAGCAGCGGAAGGCCGCGCTCGCCGACATCAGGCGGAAGGGCGGAGCGGTCGCGTTCGCCCCCTCGCGCTGATCGCGCCCTACTTCGCGATCGTGATCCACAAGACGAACAGCACGGCCAGGATCATCACCCCGAAGAGGATGAACTGGATCGCCCCTTCGTCGAGGAGCGCCTCGGCGCCGATCACGTTCCCACCCCCATCCTCAGGCCGGCCCGTACCACGGAGGGGCCGCGCCGCCCGTGAGGAAGTCCCTGCGCTTGCGCTCGGCCACGTCCAGCAGCGGCAGGTGGATCGCGAACAGGATCACCGAGCCGATCAGGAACATGTACGAGTAGCGAGGGACGCTGCCCGAGTCGTGGTACAGGGACACGATCCACAGGGGACCGCCCTCCGTGAAGTGGGCCTGCGCCACGGCGAGCGACGTCTTCCCGTCCTCGGCCGGCGCGAACCGGAGGCTGTCGACGGTGAAGTCCACCGCCGTGATCGCGGTCGCGGCGGTCTCCGGGATGTCGAGCTCCTCGTTGGCCTTGCCCGCGAGGAAGTCCGTCACCACGCCGTTCACCGACTGCACCGAGGCCGTCAGCGTGCCCTCCTCGGGTGCCTCCCAGGGGCCACCGGGATAGCTGGCGAAGGCCCGGTACCGGCCGCTCGTCTGGTTCGTCGACGCGAGCAGCGGGATCCAGGCTGGCTCCGATCCCCGCGGTCCCAGGTTCACCGGCGTGTCCGGCCCCTGGGAGAAGAAGCCGAACGTCCAGAGCGACGAATGGATCACCATCCATCCCGAGAAGGTCACGACCAGCACGAGGTAGGCCATCCAGCGACCGAACACGGCGGTGAGCAGGAGGTAGACGCTTCCGACGAAGAGGATGAGGGCCATGAGGACGGCCCCGGCCCCCGTGGCCAGGGTCCCGCAGTCGACGTGGAAGCCGAGGCAGCTCGGCATCAGGGATCCCTGGGGTTGGTGGTGGCCTTCTCGAGGGCCTGGGTCGAGGCCTCTTCGTTCAGGCAGACGTTGTCCTTGAACGGCACGCTCTTCGAGGAGAGGTTCACGAGGTAGACGACGATGTCGTTGATCTGCTGGTCGTCGAGGGCCCCTTCGAACCTGATGCTCCACGACGGCATGGCGTTCCGACCCTCCGAGATCACCTGGTAGATGTCGTCGATCGAGTAGATCGCGGCGTGGCCGGTGTTCGGCCCGCCGCAGAGGGTCGTGAGGTTCGGCGGGAAGGCGTAGGTGTCCCCGGTCTGGATCACCCCGCCGGTGAGCTCGGGCCCATGGCACCGGACGCATCCCACGCCCCCCTGGTTCTCCTCGGAGAAGAGCTGGACCGCCCGGGCGCCGCGGTCGAGCGCGAGCTGCTTCAGCTCCTTTTCCTGGTTCAGGTTCGTCGAGGGCTCGAAGATCCACGTGGCCGGGATCCAGATCACGAAGAACGCCAGCATGACCACGCTCCAGCCTTGGAGCTTCTGCAGGAGCGGCGTCTCGAGCGCCGCATCCGAGGGTCCCGGCTTGAGCGCCTCCGGGATGTCCGGTCCGGCCTCCCGCGTCCGCGACCGCAGGGCGAGCCCGGCGATCGCGGCGACCGCGATCAACGCGCCCGCGACGGCGAGCGCGATCCCGGCCGTGGTCGAGATGGCCAGCATCGGTCCCGCCCGTCCCCCTATCCCGGTGCCACGCAGAACGCGCCCTGCGGTGGTTGATGGATCGTGTTGGTGCCGCGAGGCGGCCCCAGCACGACCTCGGACGTGTCCACCATCACCCGGCCGCCCTTGATATCCATGTGGAAGCGGT
>JBIOTM010000218.1:0-4043 GCA_044865955.1 Actinomycetota bacterium
CCCGACCGTGCGAGACTCCTACTCCATGACGGCAGAGCCCGCCAAAGAGCCCAGGGGGCGGAGGCTGCGACCCCGTGACCGGGTCTGGGGCGACGAACCCTCGGAGGTCGATGCTTCCGAGGTCGTCGAGGAGCTCGAGACCCGTCGGCCTGAGCTGTCCCGTCGGTGGCACGACCACCCCACGATCGTTCCCTTCAAGGTGGTCGGGCGATTCATCGGGCGCAACGGCAAGCGCGTCGGCGTCACGATCGCCGGCTTCCTGGTCATCCTGGCCGGGGCCGCGATGCTCGTGCTTCCCGGCCCCGGGATCCTGGTGATCATCGCCGGGCTCGCCATCCTCGCGACCGAATATGTCTGGGCCCAGCGGCTGTTGAAGATCGCGAGGGAGAAGGCGGCGCAGGCGAAGGACGCGGTCTTCCGGAAGAAGGAGGACGAGCCCCGGGAAGGGGGTCGCCAGTGAGCCCGGGGTCCATCCTGATCGGCACGTCGTCCTGGACGGACCCCACGCTCGTCAAGGACGGCAACTTCTATCCGCCGGGGACCAAGACGGCGGAAGCTCGACTCAGGTTCTACGCCTCGAAGTTCCCCCTCGTCGAGGTCGACTCCACCTACTACTTCCCGCCGTCGGAGCGGAACGCCGAGCTCTGGATCGAACGGACCCCGCCCGGATTCACGTTCAACATCAAGGCCTACTCCTTGCTGACGAACCACCCGACGAAGACCGAGTCGCTCTACGGCGACATCAGGGCCGACCTCCCCAAGGAGCTCCTCGAGAAGCGCCGGGTCTACCGGGACAAGCTCCCCGACGAGGCCGTCGAAGAGGTCTGGGAGCGCTTCCGCCTCGCCCTCTACCCGCTCCACTCCGCGGGGAAGCTCGGCGCCGTCCTGTTCCAGTTCCCGCAGTACTTCACGATCGCCCGGAGGAACAAGGCGTACATCGAGGAGTGCGTCGAACGGCTCCCCGACTACCGGATCGCCGTGGAGTTCCGGCACAAGTCATGGCTCGAGGAGCGCAACGTCGAGGAGACCCTGTCCTTCCTGGGCGAACGCGATCTCCCCCTCGTCTGCGTCGACATGCCGCAGGGGTTCGACTCCTCGATGCCCCCGATCGCCGCGGCGACCGCCAGCGATCTCGCGATGGTGCGGTTCCACGGACGCGATCCGCATGCCTGGCAGACGAAGAGCGAGAGCGCGAGCGAGCGCTTCCGGTACGACTACGAGAAGAACGAGCTGCAGGAGTGGGTGCCGAAGATCGAGGGGCTCGCGGAGCAGGCGCGGGAGACCCACGTCCTCATGAACAACTGCTACCGGGACTTCGCGATCAGGAACGCCCGGGATCTCGGCGCGATGCTCGACCTCGACCTGCCCGAGTAGGGCCCGCCGGTCCGAGGATCCGCTCCCCCGGAGGTAGGCTCCCCGTCGTGGGGCGGCGGTGGAAGGTCCTGTCGATCGGCAGCATCCCGATCTACATCACGGTGCCGTGGCTGTTCTTCGCCGCGTTCGTCGTCTGGGCCACGTACACCAGCCTCGCGTCGACCGGCGCGCTCACGCACCGGCAGGCCCTGGGCTGGTCGGTCGCCAACGCCGCCCTGTTCTACGGGAGCATCGTGGTCCACGAGCTGGCGCACGCCGCCGTCGCGCGGTCGTACCACCTGCCCGTCCACGGCATCACGCTCGTGTTCTGGGGCGGCTACACCGAGACGCATTCCAGCGAACGGGGCCCGCTCGCGTCGTTCCTGATCTCGGCCGCCGGTCCGTTCAGCACGTTGACGCTGGCCGGCGTCTTCTGGGTGGCGGGCGCATCGATCGACGGGATCCTCGGCGCGCTGCTCCGCAACCTGTCGTTCCTGAGCCTCCTCTTCGCCGGGCTGAACGCGCTGCCGGGGTTCCCCGTGGATGGGGGGCGAATGCTGCTGGCGGTGGTCTGGGGGGTCACCCGGGACCGCTTCACCGCGCTGAGGATCGCGGGCTGGGGCGGGGTCGCCGTGGGGGGAGCGCTCGGGCTGCTGGGCCTGCAGCGGCTGCAGGCTCAGGATGCCGATTGGGTCTTCTTCGCGTTCGTGGGCTGGATGATGATCGGCCAGGGCATCCAGGTGAGCCGGCAGGCGCCCGTGCTCCGCGAGCTCTCGCGGGGGCGCGTGGCGGAGGCGATGCGGGAGCCGCCCGCCCCGATACCGGAGCACGCCACGCTGTTGCACGCGCTCGAGACCCACCTCCGCGACGACCGCTCGACCGAGTTCCCCGTCGTCGACGGGCCGGGGCGGGTGATCGGCGCGCTCTCCTTCCAGACGGCGGCGAAGATCGGCGGCAGCGATCCCACCCGGGGGGTCCGCGAGGCCATGACGCCTCGCGACCGGATGCGGATCGTCCGCCAAGACCAACCCCTGGACCGTGCGCTCGAATGGATGGCGGGCAGCGGGCAGGCGATGGTCCTGGAGGGGGAGCGACTCGTCGGCCGGATCACGACGAGGGACGTCGACAGGTGGTACGCGCGTCGTGTCCACGGCCTCCCGCCCGAGGAGGGCGTGGGGACCGGGACCGTGCCCCCGCGCCCGGACCTCCCCGGGAGAGGTGTCGGCGGGGCGGGGTAGGATCCGCTCCGTGGGACCCCCCTTCTCCCCCGACGCCCAGCAGGACGCCATCCTGGCGCACCGGACCGGCGCGCTGCTCGTCACGGGCGGGGCGGGCACCGGTAAGTCGGCGGTGCTCAGGGAACGATTCGCGCGGCTCGTCGAGAGCGGCGCCGATCCGGAGCGCATCGCGCTGATCGTGGGGTCCCGTCGCGCCCGGCTGCACGCCCGCGACGCGCTGATCGATCGATTGCCCTCGTCCCTCTCGAGCCTGCAGGTCCTCACGTTGCACGGGCTCGCGCACCTCGTCCTCCGGGAACGATCCTCCGCGTTGGGCTACCCGGAACCCCCCGAGGTCCTGTCGGCCGCCGACCAGTTCGCGCTGGTGCAGGATCTCCTCCATGGCCAGGAGCCGGCAGAGTGGCCGGCGTACGGACACCTGCTGACGCTGCGTGGGTTCGCCGACCAGATCAGGCAGTTCCTCCTCCGAGCGCAGGAGGCGCGGATCGCTCCCGAGCAGATCGAGGCCAAGGCCGAGGCTCGCGACCTGACCGGGTGGCGGGAGCTCGCTCGCTTCTACCGCGAGTACCTCGACGTCCTCGACGCCGACCGGGTCGTCGACTTCGCCGCGTTGATCGGTCGCGCGGAGGCGGCCGTCGCCGGTTCCGACTCGCCGCTGCTGGATCACCTCCTGGTCGACGACTACCAGGACGCCACCTTCGCGGAGGAGGCCCTGCTGGAAGCCCTGGCCGCTCCCGACCTGGTCGCGGCCGCAGATCCCGAGGCGCACGTCTTCTCGTTCCAGGGCACGACGGCGGTGCCCGCGCTGCGCTTCACGGAGACCTTCGCCGGCGCGGCCCGGGCCGAGCTCGGGATCGCCCACCGGGGGGAGGGCGGCGTGGACGTCGAGGCCTGGAACGCGGGGCACACGTCCGAGGAGTACGCGGCGATCGCCCGGGAGCTGCGTCGGCTCCACGTGGAGGACGGCGTCGACTGGGCGGACCTCGCGGTCGTGGTCCGGCGGCAGGGGGCGCACGTCGGGGGGCTCCTCCGCGCGCTGGACGACGCCCGGGTGCCGCGAGCCGCGCCCGAGAGCGGCGTGTCGCTCGCGATGGAGCCCGCCACCAGGCCGTACGTGCTCGCCCTGCGGTGGCTCGCCGCGTCCGAGGACGAACGCGCCGCGCTCGTCGAACCCGTGCTGACGTCGGACCTGGTCCGGCTCTCGCCGGCCGCGGCGCGCGGCCTCCTGCGGGTCGCCCACGCGAGGACCGGCTCGGTGGGGCGCGCCCTCGAGTTCACCGAAGGCCTCACGGCGCAGGAGGCCGCGCAGGTCGATGAGGTCCGGGCGGTCCTCGACCGAGCCGGGCGGGCGGCGGATCGCTCCGTGCTCGACACGTTCGCCACCCTCTGGCGCGAGCTGCCGTGCTCGCGCCGCTTGGTCGACGGAGGCGACGCGTCCGTCGAGTCGCGGCG
>JBIOTM010000219.1:0-2023 GCA_044865955.1 Actinomycetota bacterium
CCCCCCCGCCCCTCCTTCAAACCCGACGCCGTTCCGACCACCGCTTCCCGAGACCCCGACCACCGCCGATCGCCCCCAGATCGATCAGCGCCCCCACCACGACGAGGAGCAACCCGATCCCGCGCACGCCGCCGTACCGGTTCTGGGCCACGGCGTACCCCAGGGTCGTCGTCGGCAGAACGAAGAAGCCCAGGAGGGGCCAGACCCACGTCCCGAAGGCGTGGGAGAGGTAGTCCGAGAAGATCCACAGCACGACCATGATCGTGCGCGGGATCGCGAGGACGGCGAGGACGAGCAGACAGCCCACGCCGGGACCCTATCCGGCGGCGTTCGCCCCCGCGACCTCGTTGAGGACAACGAGGATTTCCTGGAGCCCGCGCCCTTTCGCCACGAAACCCGACGCGCCGGCGCCGCGAGCGGCCCGCTCCACGCCCTCGTCGGCGTGCGCCGTGAGGATCACGACCGGGAGGTCCGGCGTCGTCGCGTGGATCTTCTGCATCGCCTCGATCCCGGAGATGTCGGGCATCGACAGATCCATCAGGACCACGTCCGGCCGGAGCTCGGACGCCTCGATGCAGGCGTCCTCGCCACCTGCCGCCTCGCCGGCGATCTCGATTTCGTCGACCAGGCTGAGTGCGGACGACAACGCCTTGCGGAACGCGGGATGGTCATCGACGACGAGCACACGCACGGTTCCTCGATCTCCCTCTCTTCGGCCGGCACCGAGCCGGGCCCGGAACGGTGGGCGCGAACGGGGGCCCGATACCCGGGGGAAGACTCCCGTGCGGGGACACGAGGAGCGACGCATCGATGCTGCCAGCCGCGATCGGCTCGCAACAACGGTCTTCCGGGTGATCCTCGTGGTCCGAACGGTCTATCCGACCCGTCCCCCGGCTCGAGGCTCATCCCGAGCGGGAGTTCTTCCGAAGAACCAGATGAGACGGGCGCGCAGGCGCCGGCTCCGGAAGGACGGACGGGATGTCGCTCCGCACGCAGGGTTCCAGGGGGTGCTGGGTATACTGCGGGCAGGAAGGCGCTGCGACCGGGATGGAGCGGCGCCTCATGTACCTCGGGGGTAGGACGGGGTCCGACGATCTCCGAGGCGGGAGGGACGAGTCGCGGCCTGGAGGGATGTAGGGCATGTTCGAGCGATTCACCGACCGAGCGCGACGGGTGGTGGTCCTCGCCCAGGAAGAGGCGAGGATGCTCAACCACAACTACATCGGCACGGAGCACATCCTCCTCGGGCTGATCCACGAGGGGGAAGGCGTCGCGGCGAAGGCGCTCGAGTCGCTGAACATCTCGCTCGAAGCCGTCCGCCAGCAGGTGGAAGAGATCATCGGTCAGGGCCAGGCGGCCCCGACCGGCCACATCCCGTTCACCCCCCGTGCGAAGAAGGTCCTCGAGCTGTCCCTCCGTGAGGCGCTCCAGCTCGGTCACAACTACATCGGCACCGAGCACATCCTGCTCGGCCTGATCCGCGAGGGAGAGGGCGTCGCCGCGCAGGTCCTCCAGAAGCTCGGCGCCGACCTGAACCGCGTCCGCCAGACCGTGATCCAGCTCCTGTCCGGCTACACGGCCGGCAAGGGCGAGCAGGTCGCCGGCTCCCAGGAGGGCGGCGGCGCGGGCTCGATGGTCCTCGACCAGTTCGGCCGGAACCTCACGCAGCTCGCCCGCGAGGGCAAGCTCGATCCCGTGATCGGCCGCGAGAAGGAGATCGAGCGGGTGATGCAGGTGCTCTCGCGCCGGACGAAGAACAACCCGGTGCTGATCGGAGAGCCGGGCGTCGGCAAGACCGCCGTCGTCGAGGGCCTGTCGCAGGACATCGTCCGCGAGGAGGTCCCCGAGACACTGAAGGGCAAGCAGATCTACACGCTCGACCTCGGCGCTCTCGTGGCGGGCTCGCGCTACCGCGGCGACTTCGAGGAGCGGCTGAAGAAGGTGCTGAAGGAGATCAAGACCCGCGGCGACATCGTGCTGTTCATCGACGAGCTGCACACGCTCGTGGGGGCCGGCGCCGCCG
>JBIOTM010000220.1:0-4551 GCA_044865955.1 Actinomycetota bacterium
CACCCAGAACTCGCTCAGGACGCCGGTCCGGGCGGCGTCGCCATCGGCGATCTGGTCGAGCTCCTCCTCCATCCGGGCGGTGAAGTTGACGTCGACGATCTCGGCGAAGTGCTCGACGAGCTTGTCGGTCACGACCTCGCCGACGTCGTTGGGGAAGAACCGGCGGTCCTCGAGCCGGACGTAACCGCGGTCCTGGATCGTCGAGATGATCGACGCGTAGGTCGAGGGGCGCCCGATGCCGAGCTCCTCGAGCGTCCTCACCAGCGACGCCTCGGTGTAGCGCGGCGGCGGCTGGGTGAAGTGCTGCTCGGGCAGGACCTCGAGCATGCGCAGGACCTGCTCCGGCGTGAGCTCCGGAAGGCGGTTCTCGGCATCCTCGTCGGTGTCCTCGTCCCGGCCCTCCGTGTAGACGCGGATGAAGCCGTCCAAGATCAGTGTCTGGCCCGTCGCGCGCAGCCGATACGTCGCGCCGCCCGCCGTCGCCTCGACGTCGACCCCGACCTGGTTGAAGCGCGCCTCCGCCATCTGTGTGGCGACGGTCCGCTGCCAGATCATCGTGTAGAGGCGGTGCTGGTCGCGGTCGAGGGCGCCAGCCACGCGCGCCGGGTGGCGCAGGACGGAGGTCGGCCGGATCGCCTCGTGCGCCTCCTGCGCGTTGCGCGAGCGGGTCTTGTACCGGCGCGGCTTGGCGAGCGCGTACTCACGGCCGAACTCGCCGCGGACCACCTCGGCGATCTCGCGCAACGCGGTCTCCGCGATGTTGAGCGAGTCCGTCCGCATGTAGGTGATGAGACCTACCGTGCCCTCGCCCGGCAAGTTGACGCCCTCGTAGAGGCGCTGGGCGATCGTCATCGTCTTGCGCGCGCCGAACCCGAGCTTTCGCGCCGCCTCCTGCTGGAGGGTCGAGGTCGTGAACGGGGGCGAGGGGGAACGCTTGCGCTCCTTGCGCTCGACGTTCGCGACCCGGTAGGCCGAAGCTCGCAGGCGCTCGACATGCGCCGCCGCTTCGGCCTCGGTGGAAAGGACGAGTCCCTTCTTGTCGGGCGAGGCGGCGACCCGGCCATCGGGGACCTCGACGAGGCGCGCCGTGAACGGCTGCTCCTCCGGGCCCTCGGGTGTGAGGCGGACGTCGACGCTCCAGTACTCGACCGGCTCGAACGCCCGGATCTCGCGCTCGCGCTCCACGATCAGGCGGACGGCGACCGACTGGACGCGTCCGGCCGACAGGCCCGGGCGAACCCGGCGCCACAGGATCGGCGAGATCTTGTAGCCGACCAGGCGGTCGAGGACGCGCCTGGCCTCCTGGGCGTCGAACAGCTTGAGGTCGATCTCCCGCGGGTGCCGGAAGGCCTCCAGGATCGCATCCCGGGTGATCTCGGTGAAGGTCACCCGCCGCGCCTCGGCGGGGTCCACCCCGAGGAGGGTGGCCACGTGGTAGGCGATGGCCTCGCCCTCCCGGTCGTAGTCCGTCGCCAGGACGAGCTCGTCGGCTGACTTCAGCGCCTTCTTCAGACCGGTGACGTGCTTCTTCGAGTCCTCGGGAACCTCGTAGGTGACCTCGAACTCCCGTTCGACGTCGACCCCGAGGTCGCTCTTGGGGAGGTCGCGGATATGACCGTAGGAGGCCCGGACCGCGTAGTCCGCGCCCAGGTATTTCTCGATGGTCTTCGCCTTGGCGGGCGATTCGACGACCACCAGGGTCTTCGCCATGCGTGCATCACGTCCGTTTCTCCAGGGAGCGGGGGCCGGGCGCCCCGGAGGGGCCCTCCGAGGCGGAGGGTACCAGCCCCTACCGCCAACCCCGGGATTATCGGCCCGGGCACCGCCGGGGTCTCGGATGGCGTCCGGCCCGAGCGGTGAACACGGTGATAGGGTCCATCCATTCCCGTCCAGGCGGGGGTTCACGCTGCTCGGGATCCTGAACTCGCTCGTCACCGAGGAGATCGCCAGGTACGGCTACCTGGCGATCTTCCTGCTCATGGTGCTCGAATCGGCCTGCGTCCCGATCCCCTCCGAGGTGACGATGCTCTTCGGCGGGGCCCTGGTTTCGGCCTCGTTCCTGGGGGCGGACGCCCGGCTGGAGCTGTGGCCGGTCGTGCTGGCCGGTACCGGCGGCAACGTCGCCGGCTCGTGGATCGCGTACTGGGCCGGGTATGCGGGCGGGCGCCCGCTGATCGACCGCTGGGGCCGCTACCTGCTGATCCGGCCGCACGAGGTCGATCGAGCCCACGACTGGTTCGAGCGCCACGGGGAGCTCGCTGTGCTCGGCGGAAGGCTTCTGCCGGTGGTCCGGACCTTCATCAGCCTGCCGGCCGGCGTCGTCCGGATGGGCTTTTGGCGGTTCACCGCCTACACCGTGCTCGGGTGTCTGCCCTGGTGCCTGCTCCTGGCGTGGCTCGGGTACGAGCTCGGCCGTCGCTGGGAGACCGCCGAGCGCATCGTGCGGCCCTTCGCCTGGGCGATCGCGGCGGCGATCGTGGTGGCTGGGATCTGGTTCGTCTGGCGACGGATCTCATCGATCCGGAGGGATGAGCGAGAGCGGCAGGCCCGCGCTGGCGAGGCCGAGGCGGTGGCCTTGAGCGAGCGGGAGTCCTCCGGGGAATCGGTCTAGGCCTGTAGGGCTAGCCGAGATCCGCCCGCATCACCCAGGACTCGCCGTCCTCGCGGACCCGGTGGAAGCCGGTCCGTTCGTACATCATCCGCGACCGGTTGTGGACGGCGACCGAGAGCGAGAGCGACTGGAAGCCGTCCTCGCGAGCCTGCACCATGAGCGCGCGAAGGAGCGTCTCCCCGATCCCTTTCCTGCGGTGCAACGGGACGACCGCGATGCCGAGCTCCGGCGTCTTCTCGTCGACGAACCCCCAGCCGGGCTCGTCCTCGGTGAACAGCCGGTACCAGGCGGCCCCGACCGGTTCGCCCTCGAGCTCCGCGATCACGCCGGCGTCGCCCGGACGTCCCCAGTCGCGGTGGTAACGCTCCAGGATGGGATCGGCGAGCGCGGCGATCATCCGCTCGCGCGGCCAGTCCGGGTTCCACGCGGCGGCCTCGTACAGCATCTTCTTCAGGAACTCGACGTCGTCGGGGCCGGCCGGCCGGATGTTCACGATGATCGCCCTCCGGGAAGGAACCGAGAGCCGAACCCTAGCGCACCGAACCCGTTCACGCGCCCGGTCGTACTCTCGGAGGAAGGCCATGCAGAACCCCTTCCGCCCGCCGGCGCCCGAGCACTCGGTGGAGCCGATCCTCGGGTGGCGCGCGTGGCGACTCCATCGCGAGCCGGGCGCCGACCTGCGCATCGTGCCCTCGACCCCGCGGGCGGCGTGGGCGCCTCGGGTGCCGGTCCACGCGAGCTGCACCGGCAGCCACACACGTCTCTACATGGTGTTCAACCCCGAGCTCCAGGCGACGCACCGAAGCCCCGAGCCGGGCTGCACGTGCGGGATCCATGCGATGAAGGACCCGGCGCGGCTCGCCCGAGCTGGTCGGTCGGCCGCGGTCGTCGGGCGGGTCGCCATGTGGGGGCGGGTGATCGAGCACACGAAGGGGTACCGGGCAGAGTTCGCGTACCCCTCGCGGCTCGGGCTCGTGTGCTCCTGGTGCCTGTGGCGGGGCCGCATGCCTGCGGTGCCGGACCGTGTCTTCGAGCGAGGCGGGTGGCTCCGCCCCGCGTGCGAGGAGCACGCGCGCAGGCCCACCGCGGTCGGAGCCGTTCGGGACGTGAAGGACGTGCTCCAGGAGCTCCTCGCCGTCTACGGGGTCGAGCGCCTGCCGGAGGACGCGTTCCGGCCGCTCGACGAGCATCGCCCGGGCGACCTCGTCACCCGACTGCTTCGCGCCACCGACCGTCGTCGCACCACGCCCTCGGTCTGAGCGGCCGCGCGCTTACAGGTCGATCTCTGAAGCGACCTGCTGCAGGCCCTCGATCGAGACCGCCAGGAACTCGTCGAGCGGCAGCCCGATCCCTTCCTCCACGCCGGTGACCTCGTCGCGGTTCACGCCCGGCGCGAACGCCTTCTCCTTCAGCTTCTTCTTCACCGAGGAGACCTTCATCCCGGCGCTCCGCTCGGGCCGAACGAGCGCCGCGGCGACGAGGAGACCGGCGACGGCGTCGGCGTGGACCACGGCCGTGGACATCCGGTCGGTCCGGTACTCGGGCCACGCGTGCGCGAGCACGCCGTTGATCACGCGCTCGTCGACGCCAGCCTCGCGGAGCCAGCCCGCGGCCAGGCGGGCGTGATTGGCGGCGTCGTCGCCGGTGTGGTCCTGGTCCAGGTCGTGGAACAGCCCGGTGAGCCCCCAGAGGTCCTCGTCCTCGCCGAATCGCCGAGCCAGCCCGCGCATCACGCCCTCGACCGAGATGAGGTGGCGGACGGTGGTCTCCTTCAGGCACTTCTCGAGGCAGAGCGCCACAGCCGTCTCGCGGTCCATCATGCGGCGGTCTCGGGCGCCCGCAGGTGGAACGGAACGCTCGTCACGACGACGTTCGGCTCGAACAGCAGCAGGCGCTTGAAGTAGAACGCGGTCTGGTTGTGGAGAATGTTCTCCCACCAG
>JBIOTM010000221.1:0-11135 GCA_044865955.1 Actinomycetota bacterium
GACATCCCTCCTGAGCGGGGCGATCGGATCCAGCCGCAGGCAGGCGGCGGGCCTCGCGGTGCTCGCCAGGGAAGCCTTCCCCGTCCAGGGCGAGGAGATCCTGTGGCCCTCGGTCGGCGTGGCCCTGGTGGTCCTCGGCGCCGCCTGCCTGCGGCTGGATCCGATCGCCCCGCTCAGGAGGGATGTCGGCCGAGGGATCGAAAGGAGCGGTCGTGAAAGAACCAGCGCCGAAGGGTGATGGCGACGAGCTGAGGATCAAGTACGGGGCTTGGTTGATCGGCTTCGCGCTGCTCTTCCTGGGGGTGGTGTTCGTGGTGGCCCTCAGCAGGTTCAAGAAGGCCGACGACGTGGTCGCGATCGTCGGCGCGTTCACCGGCGTGGTCGGCACCGTCGTCGGGGCCTTCTTCGGGGTCCAGGTGGGACAGGCCGGGAAGGAAGACGCCGAGAAGGGGCGGAAGGACGCCGAGGAGGCGGCCCGGGTCTACTCGTCGCTCCTCGAGCCGGGCAAGGCGGAGGACGCACGGCGGATGCTGGCGGGCTAGGCCCGGCCGGCGTCGGGCGCGGCCGCCCGGTCCGCCACCACCACCTGCTCCTCCGTGGCCACCCGTCCCGCGGGGATCGACCGGTCGCCCGCCAGCAGGCGACCGAGCGCCCACGCCTTCCCCCCTCCCGAGACGATCCAGAGCACGGCGCGCGCCCGGTCGAGCGGCGGGTAGGTCAGCGTCATCCGGCGGCTCCCCCGGTACTCCCCGGTGAGCGCGACGTCACGGTCGCGCACATCCAGCACGGGATCGCCGGGGACGAGCGACGCGGTGTGGCCGTCCTCGCCCAGCCCGAGCTGCACGAGGTCGAACGCCTCGGGCAGGTCGGCCAGGTAGCGCGCCGCCGCCGGCTCGAGGTCCCGCTCCTCGACCGGCATCGGTCGGAGCGTGGCCGTCCCCTCCGGCGGCAACACCTCCCGCAGGTGGGTGAGGTTCCGATCCCGGTGACCTTCCGGCGCCACCCGTTCGTCGGTCTGGAAGGTGACCGTTCGGTCCCACGGCAGGGCCAGCCGACCGAGCATCCGCAGCGGCGTGCCTCCCCCGCTCACGGCCCACTCGAAGGCGCCGTGGCTCGCGACGGCGGCTTCCGCCGTCTGCGCGACCAGCTCGGCCGCGCGCACGGCCACCTCCTCCTCGTCCGCCAGGACCTCGATCCGTCTCACCCGGTCGGCTCCCGATGCCCGCCGAACTCCCGGCGCATCGCCGAGAGCACCCGGTTGGCGAAGCTCGCCTCCCCCCGTGAGGAGAACCGCGCGAACAGCCCCGCGGTGAGGACGTCCGCCGGCACGCCCTCCTCGATCGCCGCGATCGCGGTCCACCTGCCCTCGCCCGAGTCGGCCACCCGGCCCTCCAGCCCGTCGAGGCCGGGATCGTCGTGGAGGGCCGCGGCGGCCAGGTCGAGCAGCCAGGACGACACGACGCTCCCCCGCCGCCACAGCTCCGCGACCGCCGGCACGTCGATGTCGAACCGGTAGAACTCGGCGTGCTCGAACGGCGCCGTGTCCGCGTCGCGCCTCCGATCCGCCGCGCCGGCGTTCGCGTGCGCGAGGATGTTCAATCCCTCGGCGTACGCCGCCATCAGGCCGTACTCGATCCCGTTGTGGACCATCTTCGTGAAGTGCCCCGACCCCACCGGCCCGCAGTGGAGGTACCCCTGCTCCGCCGCGGTGGGCTCCCCCGTCCGGCCCCGGGTGCGAGGCGCCGCGTCCACGCCCGGCGCGAGCGATGCGAAGATGGGTTCCAGGTGCGCGAACACGTCGTCTCCGGCCCCGACCATCAGGCAGAAGCCACGCTGCAGGCCGAACACGCCTCCGCTGGTGCCGCAATCCACGTACCGGATCCCCTTCGCCGCGAGCTCCCCCGCGCGCCGGATGTCGTCCCGGTAGAACGTGTTCCCGCCGTCGATCACCACGTCGCCGGGCTCCAGACGCTCGCCCAGCTCCCGGACGACGGCCTCCGTCGGCTCGCCGGCCGGGATCATGACCCACGCGACCCGTGGCGGCTCCAGGGCGGCGACGAACCCGTCCATCGACGGCGCCCCGGTCGCCCCCTCGGCGGCCAGCGCCTCCACGGCATCCGCGCTCACGTCGTAGGCCACGCAGCGGTGGCCGTCACGCATCAGCCTCCGCACGAGGTTGGACCCCATCCTGCCGAGGCCCACCATCCCGAGCTGCATCGGGCGTTCGGTCGTCATCGGAGCTCCCTTCGCCTCGGATCGACCCGCACGGGAAGAGCGTATGGACCGAACGGCTGACGCGCTCGTCGTCTTCGGGATCACCGGCGACCTGGCCCGGCGGATGACGCTGCCCGCCGTGTACCGGCTGGAGGCGCGCGGGATGCTCCCCTGCCCCGTGATCGGCGTCGGCCGCGCCGAGTGGGGCGCGACCGAGGTGCGCGAGCGGACGCGCGTCGCCCTGGAGGAGTGTGGGGAACCGATCGACCCGCGGGTCTTCGAACGCCTGGCCGGCCGGTTCGACTACGTGTCCGGCGACGTCACCGATCCGGAGCTGTACCGGAAGCTGGGGAAGGCCCTCGGCGGCGCCGAGCGCCCGGTCTTCTACCTCGCCGTGCCCCCCGACCTGTTCGCGCCCGTGATCGAGGCGCTCGGCGCCGCCGGGCTCACGCCCGGCGCCCGCGTCGGGATCGAGAAGCCGTTCGGCGCCGACCTCGCCTCCGCGAAGGAGCTGAACCGCCGGATCCTCGCCGTGCTCGAGGAGGACCAGGTCTACCGGATCGATCACTTCCTCGGGAAGGAGCCGGTCCAGGACATCGTGTACCTGCGGTTCGCGAACGAGATCTTCGAGCCGATCTGGAATCGCTACCACGTGAAGTGCGTCCAGATCAACATGGCCGAGGAGGTCGACGTCGCCGACCGCGGCAGCTTCTACGACCGCGTCGGCGCCCTCCGCGACGTGGTCCAGAACCACCTGCTGCAGGTGCTCGCCCTGGTGACGATGGAGCCGCCGGCCGGCGGCCGCGACGCGGTCGCCGACCGTCGCCTCGACGTCCTCCGGGCGATGCCCGACGCCGACCCCGCCGCCTACGTCCGGGGCCAGTACGAGGGGTACCACGATGTGAAGGGCGTCGCGCCGGACTCGGACACCGAGACCTTCGCCGCCCTCCGGCTGACGATCGACAACTGGCGCTGGGCCGGCGTGCCTTTCCTGATCCGCACCGGCAAGGCCCTCCCCGTCACCGCGACGGAGGTGGACGTGCAGTTCCGCCTCCCTCCCGCGATCCTCATGGGCGACCGGACGGAGGAGGTGCCCCACCACAACCACATCAAGCTGCGGATCGGGCACGATGCCGGCGTCAGCCTGGGCGTGCTGTTGAAGGAACCGGCGCAGGAGCGGTCCGAGCCCGTCCACCTCGACGTCTCGTTCCGGGAGCAGCTCGGCGCGGCGCCGGAGCCGTACGAACGCCTCCTCTCCGACGCACTCACCGGCGACGGCACGCTCTTCCCTCGCCAGGACGTGATCGAGGAGACCTGGCGGATCGTGCAGCCCCTGCTCGACGCCCCCGCCCCCGTGGAGCCGTACGCGCAGGGATCGTGGGGGCCGGCGTCGGTCGACCGCCTCCTCGACGGCTGCGAGGGCTGGCGGACCCCCGGACGGAAGCGCTGATCCGTGGCCGGGCCGGGCAAGGCGGGATGGCACCGCCTGATGGACAGCCCGCCCGGCGGACGCTTCTCGCCCGCCGCGACCCGCCGAAGCCCCTTCCCCCCGGTCGCCGAGTACGCGTTCCTCTCCGACCTCGAGACGACGGCCCTCGTCGCAGCGAACGGGGCCGTGGAGTGGATGTGCCTGCCCCGCTCGGACGGCCCGAGCGTCTTCGGTGCGCTGCTCGATCGATCGGCCGGACTGTTCCGCGTGGCCCCCTCGGACCAGACCGTGCCGACCGGGCGCCGGTACCTCCCCGGCACGAACGTCCTCGAGACGACGTGGCAGACGAGGTCGGGGTGGCTGGTCGTGCGCGACGCGCTGACCGTCGGCCCGTGGTACGAGACGGTTCACCGCGACGAGGCCTACGTGCGGCCTCCCGGGGACTTCCAGGCCGAGCACGTGCTCCTGCGCGTCCTCGAATGCGTGAACGGCCAGGTCGACGTGATGGTGCATTGCGAGCCCGCCTTCGAGTACGGACGGATCGACGCCCGGTGGTCGTTCGCCGGCGAGGGGTACGGCGAGGCGACCGCGGGCGGCACGGACGGGATGCCGGGGCTCCGGGTGACGACCGATCTGCGCCTCGGGTTCGAGGGACGGGCGGCCATCGCCCACAGCACGCTGAAGGAAGGCGACCGGTGCTTCGTGGCGCTGTCGTGGCCGGATCCCGACCACCCACCGCCGCGTGACGCCGCGGACGCGGACGCCCGGATCGCGCGGACGGAGGACTACTGGCAGAGCTGGCTGAACCAGGGGTCGTTCCCGGATCACCCCTGGAGGACCGTCCTGCAGCGCAGCGCGCTCGTGCTGAAGGGCCTCACCTACGCCCCCACGGGCGCCCTGCTCGCCGCCGCGACCACGTCGCTGCCCGAGTCGCCCGGCAGCGGTCGCAACTGGGACTACCGGTACAGCTGGGTGCGCGACTCCACGTTCGCCCTGTGGGGGCTCTACACGCTCGGCTTCGATTTCGAAGCGAACAGCTTCCTCTATTTCATGCAGGACCGGATCAGGGACGGCAGCCCGCTCCAGATCATGTACGGGATCGGGGGGGAGACGGAACTGGCGGAGACGACGCTGGATCACCTCACGGGGTACGAGCGCTCGGGACCGGTCCGGATCGGCAACGCCGCGTACGAGCAGCACCAGCACGACGTGTGGGGGGCGCTGCTCGATTCCGTGTACCTGCACATGAAGGCCGGCGAGTTCCTGGCCGACAGCGAGTGGGGTCCGCTCGAGCGACAGGTCGAGGAGGCGATCGCGCGCTGGCGGGAGCCCGACTGCGGGATCTGGGAGATGCGAGCGGAGCCGAGGCACTTCACGACGTCGAAGATCATGTGCTGGGTCGCGTGCGATCGCGGCGCCCGTCTCGCGGCGGCGATGGACCGCTCGGACCAGGCGGAACGGTGGCAGCGCGCGGCCGAGGAGATCCGGGACGACGTCCTGGCGAACGGCGTGGACGAGCGGGACGTGCTCACCCAGTCCTACGGCTCGGAGGCGCTCGACGCGTCGCTCCTGCTGGCGGTGCTCCTGCGGTTCCTGCCTGCGGACGACAAGCGGAGCCGGGCGACCGTGCTCGCGATCGCGGACGAGCTCACCGAACACGGGCTCGTGCGTCGCTACCGCGTGGAGGAGACCGACGACGGCGTCGGTGGCGACGAGGGGTCGTTCGCGATGTGTTCGTTCTGGCTCGTCTCGGCACTCGTCGAGATCGGCGAGCTGGAGCAGGCCCAGAAGCTCCTGGAGAAGATGCTGTCGTACGGCAGCGAGCTCGGTCTGTACGCGGAGGAGATCGATCCCCACAGCGGACGGCACCTCGGCAACTTCCCCCAGGCCTTCACGCACCTCGCGCTGATCAACGCGGTGATGCACGTGATCCGCGCCGAGGAGCAGGAGCTGAGCGCCCGGTTCCTCCTCCCTCGCTAGCGGGGCGAGCTCCGCGGGAGCATCATCTGGCCATGACGATCGGCCGCCGGATGGTGATCCTCCTCGTTGGAGCGCTCGTGCCCCTACCGGTGCTCGCGGGGAGCGCGAACGCCTCGTCCTGCACCTGGGACGCGGGCTCGCGAACGCTCTCGGTGGCGGCCGGCGACGGCGCCACGACGACGCTCGTCGTGTCCGGCGCCGACATCCTGGTCGACGGATCGTCCTGCGACGCCGGAGCCACGACCGCGACCGTGGACACGATCGCCGTGTCGGGAGGCGGGGGTCCCAGCACCGTCGTCGTCGACCTATCCGGCGGACCGTTCGCTCCGGGGGCGGAGGACGAGGGCCCCGACAACATCTCCGAGATCGAGTTCACGTTCGATCTCAAGGGCGGGTCGGACCTCCTGCGCATCGGCGCCACGCCCGGCCCCGACCTGGTCCTGTTGGGCTCGGCCGGTGCGAACCTGAACGACGACTTCGACGCGGACCTCACCGCCCTGGGCGGCGTCAACGGCCTCGAGGTCCTCGCGCTCGAGGGGGAGGATCTCATCATCTCGAACGGGGTGAACGGCACGGGCTCCCCGCTCCGACTTCCGCTCGAGGTTCACGGAGGCCCGGGCAACGACGCCATCAACGGGGGGATGGGAGGCGACAGGCTCTACGGAGAGGGTGGCGGTGACGGTCTCCTAGGAAACGGCGGCGAGGACGTCCTGGACGGTGGTGCGGGTGACGATCACCTCCAGGGAGGCCGGGGCAGGACGCCGGACGAGCTCCTCGGCGGTCGCGGTCGGGACGATCTCGACTACTCCGAGCTCACCTCCGGGGTGAAGGTCAACCTGGCCACGGGCACGGCCTCCGGTGGGTCGGGTGCGGACAGCCTGTCCGGCATCGAGGTCGTGGTCGCCACGGACTTCGCGGACGTCCTCATCGGGAGCCCCAGGGCGGACGAGGTCTTCGCGCTCCCGGGGAACGACGAGGTGAACGGCCGTGGCGGAGACGACCGCCTGTTCGGACAGTCCGGGATGGACACGGTGAGCTTCGCCGGGTCTCCGAACGGCGTGACGGTCGAGCTGGGGGCCTTCGGCCGGGCCCGCGGATGGGGTGCGGACGTCCTCTCCTCGATCGAAGGGGTGAAGGGCTCCTCGAAGCGCGACCGCATCACCGGTGGCCCGGGCGCGAACCCCCTGAGGGGCGGCGGGGGCGGCGACACCCTCAGGGGCGGGGGCGGCCCGGACGGCCTCTGGGGTGGGACGGGACCGGACTCCCTCGCCGGCGGTGACGGCAACGATGCTCTGCTCGGCGGGATCGGACCGGACCTGCTCCACGGCGGTGCCGGGAACGACAGCCTGCACGGCGGCCTGGGGACGGACACGTGCTATCAGGACGCCGGTTCGGGGACGACGGAGTCGTGCGAGCTGGTCGGTTCGGCCGCCTGACGACTGGAACGCTCTCGCGATCGCGAGCTCGCTGGCCGCTCGGGCTCGACCCAGATGAGGCGGCCGACGCCCGTCCCGATCGGCCTGGTGGTGGCGGCGACCTCGACGGCGATGGCCTGCACGCTCGCGTCCACGGAACCGACCGCCACTCTCGCCCCGGTCACGAGCCCGAACGCGTCGAGCTGGCGCAGCAGGTCGGGCGCGTCGTGCTCGGCGACCTCCGAGATGCGCCGGACCCGGGCCCTGACCCCCGGTTCCAGGTCCGAGAGCGCCACGAGCTTGCCATAGGGCGGCGTGCGGCCCGGGACCACGTTCCCATGCGGGCAGGTCGCGGGTCGCCCCATCGATTCATCGAGACGCTCGGCGACCTCCTCCGATACCCCAGGCGCGAGCCGCTGAGCCTCCTGGTCCGCCACAGCCCAGTCCAGCCCGAGCACATCGGTGAGCCACCGCTCGAGGAGGCGGTGTACCCGCACGATGCGCTCCGCGAGCTCCTCACCCTTGGGCGTGAGGCCGACGCTTCGGTCCGCGCCGATCGTCAGCCACCCGTCACGGGCAAGGCGCTGCAGCGTGATCGTGACGGTCGGGGCGCTCACCCCGAGCCACTCCGCTAGCCTGCCTGGCCGGACGCGCCCCTCCTCGAAGCGGATGTAGAAGATCGTCTCGACGTAGTGTTGGACCGTCTCAGTTCGAACCGCCCGGCCTGCCTCTGAGACGGCCCTCGTGGCGCGAGCCTTGGGTGCGGACATGCGCGCATCGTAGCCGGGCAGGGGTCCGACCTGTTCACGTTGACGCTTTGACGCGTCTAATCCTACGATTCTCTACCGCTAAGGACGGATCTGGAGGAGGTCCAGCATGCTCCCGACGTTCGTGATCGGCCTTCGCGAGGGCATCGAGGCCTCGCTCATCGTCGGGATCATCTCCGCCTTCTTGATCCAGCGAGGCGATCGGAGGGCCCTCCGGCCGGTCTGGATCGGTGTGGGGATCGCCGTGGCGCTGTGCGCGGGTGCCGCGGTCGCGCTCAACGCGGTCGGACGCTCGCTCCCGTTTCGCGAGCGCGAGGCCATGGAGGGGGCGCTCGCGCTGGTCGCGGTGGCAGGGGTCAGCTACATGATCGTGTGGATGCGCCGACACGCCCGTGAGCTGAAGCGGACGCTGGAGGCGCACGCGGAGTCGGCCCTGTTGAAGGGCTCGGTGTTCGCGCTCGTGGCGATGGCGTTCCTCGCCGTGCTCCGCGAGGGCCTCGAGACCGCGATCTTCATGTTGGCGGCCTTCCAGAGCTCGACCGATCCGGTCGCCACCGGCTCGGGAGCCATGCTCGGGATCGCCGCTGCGATCGGGCTCGGCTACGCCCTGTACCGGGGCGGGGTCAAGATCAACCTCGCGCGGTTCTTCCGCGTGACGGGCTTCGTGCTGGTGCTGGTGGCCGCCGGGTTGCTCGCGACCGCCGTGCACGAGTTCGCCGAGGCGGGCATCGTCACGGCGCTCCAGGAACGAGCCGTTGACCTCTCCTGGCTCGTGAGGACCGGAACCGTGACCGGCTCGCTGCTCACCGGGATGCTCGGGTTCCAGCCGGTGCCCACGCTCGCGGAGGCGGTGGTGTGGCTGGCATTCGCCGTTCCGATGGGTCTGTACGTGTTGTGGCCGACCCGCCCCAGGCGCCCGGAGCGGGCGAGCGCACAGGTCGGCGTCGCTTGACGACCGGGACCCGCTCGATGCCAAACGATCCCGAAGGAGGACAGCGATGCACGTCATCCGTCAGCGTGCGCTACCAGCGCTGATCGCCGCCATCGCCGTGTTGGCGCCGGCCTGCGCGAACGGCTCAGGCGGCGAGGGCGACGTCCAGATCACGCTCCGGGACTTCCAGATCGAGCTTTCGGAAACGCACCTGCCATCGGGCGAGGTGACGTTCGCCGCGACGAACGAGGGTCCCAGCGTTCATGAGTTCGAGGTGTTCTCGGTGCCGGAAGGCGTCGATCCGAACGATCTCCCGGTCAGCGACAACGTGGCGGACACGGAAGGCAAGGGACTCAATGTGATCGACGAGGTTGAGGACATCGCCCCGTCGACGACGGCCGATCTCACGGTCTCGCTCGAGCCGGGCGGTTACGTCGTGATCTGCAACCTGCCAAGTCACTACGAGCAGGGGATGCACATCGCCTTCACGGTCGAGTAGGAGCGCGCGAGGATCCCAGGCCGCGGTCACGGGGGCGATATCGACTCGGTCCCACGCCTCACCGCAGACTATGCTCCCCACGTGAGGCGCCGCCCCGCGCGAAGCTACGCGCCGTTCCGTGCGGCGATCCTGAGCGCCCTGCTGGGGCACTGGATCGCCAACGCTCTCTTCGACCGATATCAGTACGCGGGTGCAGGACCGGCGCTACTCGATCGGCTCGATGATCCGATGCTGGTCCAGGCGGCGCTCGGACTGATCGCGGTCATCGCCTTGACCATCCGGAGCCGACACCGGGAGGCGACGACGGTCACTAGGGGTCTCAACCGGGGCTCGCTCGCCCTCCTTCTGGTCGGGGTTCAGCTCGTCCTGTTCATCGGGATGGAGGGCTCCGAACGCCTGACGATCGACGCGATCGCCGGAGACCACACCGGTGTGGGTCCATTCGAGGTCGGCTTCTTCGCGGAGCTCGTGGTCGCCGTCGGTTCCGCTCTCATCCTCGCGTTCGTCGGCGAAGCAGCGAAGCGCTTCCTCGGTCGCCTGCGCGGTACCGAACTATCCGCCCCCACCCGGGAGGCATCGTTCCTTCCTCCAGGTCACGCGCCCGCGGCGCGGATGCTCGCCGGCGCCGGTGGCGTTCGGGCGCCTCCTCGGTAGGTCATCCACCGACGCAGGTTCAACGCTCCACCATCGTCCTCTGCTACCCGCTGGACGCGGATGGAGCCACGAAAGGAGCGGTCGGAAGTGGCCATCTCGACATACGACGGTGGCGACTACCTCCCGAGGACGAAGGTCTGGTGGGGATACACCCACCCGCCCACAGGGACGTGCACGCCAGGTTGTCGTCTTTACGGCCGTTGCCACTGCGGCTGCGGCGAGCCGCCCAGTCTGTCCGTCGCGACCGTGGTCATGGAGAGCCGGGTTCAGGGTCGTCCCTTCGCGTTCCGCCGTGGTCATCAAGCGCGGGTTCTCGTGCGAGGCGGGGGCCACTGGTCGCGCCGAGGGATCCCTGTGTGCAAGGTGCGGCCGCTGCTCGCTTGGCTCCATCAGCGGCACGGCACCTGGGACGAGGTCGCGGCACTCCTCCGCATGTCGACGAGCACGATCAAGGGCTACGCGAACAACACCCGGCGGCGGCGGGTTCCGCCCGAGGCCGCACGACGCATCCAGCAGCTCGTCATGGCGCACCGGCCTCGAAGGTCTGTGCTCGACCAGTGGGAGACGGAGCCCGGCTGGAGACCGTACCTGGTGCTCTGGCGAAACGGGCGAAGGAGTGGCCGGGCGTGATGGCTCGGGCGGTCTCGCCCAGCATCCCGATGCGCCGGTAGGCAGACCGAGGGAGCCGAAGATCTCAGCTGAGACGGGACGACGATGAATAGTGACGGATAAAGAGAAGTGTCCGGGGGTGGGACTCGAAACCCACAACCTACGGATCAACAGTGAGATTCACGGTGTTTAGGTATCAGGGCGAGATCGCGGTGTCTCCTCGGTCTCGAGCTCGTCCTTGGGCCGCGATAACGCTCGAGGATCTGATCCGAGCGATCCATCCCGTCCGGATCGGGGACGCCTCTGGAGCGCTACCGTATGCGTGTCTGATTCAGACGAACGCCTACATCTGCCGTGCTTGTCGCTCCTCCGGTGAATCGTCCACGGACCGATCCGCCCGGCGGATCCCGTGCCGGCCAGCGATCTTCCCAGCGATGTAGTCGGCGTCGCGCCCGACGCCCTGGATCTGCTCAGAGGACACCGAATAGAGGAACTTGAGACCGATGAAGTAGAGACCAGGCTCGGATTCGACTATCCCGCGATGGTGAAGCGGCTCTTGGGGGCCGAGTACCGGAAGGTCGATCCAGGAGAACCCGGGGTGGAATCCCGTGCACCACACGACGTTGGCGACGTCCAC
>JBIOTM010000222.1:0-5556 GCA_044865955.1 Actinomycetota bacterium
CGGCCGGCGTCTCCGGCCTCCTTCGGGGCTCACCCCGAGCGACGGTCGATCGACCACGAGGAGGCGCCGGTCTCCTTCGTGTACTTCTTCATCTCCATCGCCACCGTGACGGCTTCGGCGTAGTGGCGGAACATCCGTTTTTCCGTCGTCGCGACGCCGATCGACAGGGTCAGGAGCGGGAACCGCTGGAGGTCGCCCCGCCTGTTCGTGACCTCGATGTACCCGTTCGCCCGGTCGTCGACGTCGTAGAGCGCGGGGACCATCTCGTCGAAGGACTGGACGATCCGCTGTGCGGCGGTGGTCGCCGAATCGGGAGGCACGAGCACGACGAAGTCGTCGCCGCCAGCGTGACCCACGAACGCGTCCGCTCCCGCCACCGCCGACGCGGCCTCTCCGATCACACGGCCGGTCTCCTTGATCACCTCGTCGCCGCGGAGGAACCCGTACCGGTCGTTGTAGGCCTTGAACCCGTCCAGGTCGACGTAGAGGATCGCGAACTGCTCCCCGGCGGCCACGCGTCGCTCGATCTCGTCCTCGATCGCGACGTTGCCGGCCAGTCCGGTCATCGGTGAGAGCGACCGGGTGTCGCTGGCGCGGTTCAGGACACCCCGGATCCTCGCCAGGAGCTCGGGCGTGTCGAAGGGCTTGACGATGTAGTCGTCCGCGCCGATCGCGAAGCCCTCGAGCTTGTCGGCCGAGAGCCCCCGCGCCGTCAGCATGATCACGGACACGGTGGCCGTCCTGGGATCCTGCCGGAGCCTGCGAGTGAGCTCGAACCCGTCCATGTTCGGCATCATCACGTCGGCGAGCACGAGGCTCGGGGGGCGTTCCTGCGCGGCCGCGAGCGCCTGCTCCCCGTCGCTCGCGACGCGGACGTCGTACCCCGCCGCCTTCAGCTCGATCTCCAGGAGGCGGGCGATGAACGGGTCGTCGTCGACGACGAGGAGGCTCTCGCCCCCGCCTTCCGGCTGGTCGTGCTCGATCTCTTCGTCCGTCACCCGATGCCCCCGTCGCCCGACGATGCGCCGTCCCCCGGGACATCGGCACTTTACCCCCCGAGGTAGAGCCCACCGCGTAGCCCCGGCCGGGGTGCGGGACGTTGCCCGCCCCGCGTGGCACGATGGACCGGTCGTTCCCGCCCGCGAAAGGGGTGCCGTGCAGGTCCTCGACTCGTTCCTGGACGCGATGGGCCACACGCCGCTGGTCCGCCTCCGCTCGGTGGCCCGCGGCGTCAAGCCGGCCGTGCTCGCGAAGCTCGAGATGCTGAACCCCGGCGGCTCCGTGAAGGACCGGATCGGGATCAGGATGATCGAGGCTGCCGAGCGGGAGGGGTTGCTGAGGCCGGGCGGCACGATCGTGGAGCCCACGTCGGGGAACACCGGCCACGGGCTGGCCATCGCGGCCGCGATCCGCGGCTACCGGTGCATCTTCGTGATGCCGGACAAGATGAGCCAGGAGAAGATCTCGTTGCTCCGCGCCTACGGGGCCGAGGTCGTCGTCTGCCCCACCGCCGTCCCCCCCGACTCGCCGGAGAGCTACTACCGCGTCGCGGACCGCCTCGCCGCGGAGATCCCCGGCGCCTTCCAGCCGAACCAGTACCACAACCCCGTGAACCCGGAGACCCACTACGAGACGACCGGCCCGGAAATCTGGGAGCAGACGGAGGGGCGGCTGACAGCCTTCGTGTGCGGCGTCGGGACCGGCGGCACGATCTCCGGCGCCGGGCGGTACCTGAAGGAACGGAACCCGGACGTCCTCGTCGTCGGCGCCGATCCGGAGGGGTCGGTCTACTCGGGCGGCGAGCCTCGTCCCTACCTCGTCGAGGGGATCGGGGAGGACTTCTTCCCCTCGACGTTCGACCCCGACGTCGTCGACCGGTACGTGCGCGTCTCGGACCGCGACTCCTTCCTCACGGCGCGCGCCGTGACCCAGCAGGAGGGGATCCTGGTGGGCGGTTCGAGTGGGACCGCGGTGTTCGCGGCGCTGCAGGTCGCGCGGGACCTCGACGATCCCGGAGCCACGGTCGTCGTCCTGTTGCCGGACTCGGGGCGCCAGTACATGTCGAAGCTCTACTCCGACACGTGGATGCTGCAGCACGGGATGCTGGAGCGGCCCGAGGTCGTGCGGGTGGAGGAGGTCCTGTCGGCGAAGTCGGGCGACCTCCCCGCGCTCATCACCGTCAACGCGCACGACAAGGTGCGCCAGGCGGTGGAGGCCCTGCAGGAGCACGGCATCTCGCAGGCGCCGGTGGTCCGCGAGGAGTCGACCGACGTTTCCCAGTTCGTCGGCTCGATCCGCGACCGGGAACTGCTCGAGCGCGTGTTCCGCGACCCCGACGCGCTGCAGGCCGACGTCGCCGAGGCCATGGCGGCGCCGATCCCCATGGTCGAATGGGACGAGCCGGTCGAGGTGGCGTTCACCGAGCTCGAGCGCACGCCGGCCGTCGTCGTGACGAAGTCGGGACAGGCGCTCGGGGTGCTCACCAGGAGCGACCTGCTCGAGTTCCTCGCGCGCCGACGCCGGGCGTAGTCTGCGCGGGTGCGCGCGCTGGGGATCGACGTCGGCGTGGCCAAGGGCCTCGACCTCGTGCTGATGGACGAGCGGCGGCGGCCCGTGCGGGCCGTGCCGCGGGTGGGGCTGGAGCGCCTCAGCCGGATGGTCGAGGAGATGGAACCCGACGTGGTGGCGATCGACGCTCCCCCGGGATGGGCCGCGACCGGCCGGTCCCGGATGACGGAGCGGACCCTCGCGAGGTTCAACATCCACGCGTTCAACACCCCGTCGCCGTCGACCGGCAGGGGCAACCGCTTCTACGAGTGGATGGAGGTCGGCTTCCGCGTCTTCGGAGCCGCCGGCCGCGCCGGCTTCGCCCGGTACGCGGCGGGCGATCCTCGGGGCACGGCGATGGAGGTGTTCCCGCATGCCAGCGCCACCGTCCTCGCCGGGAGCCTCGCCCCGAAGGGGATCCGGAAGCGGACCTGGCGGGAAGAGGTGCTGAGATCGCAGGGGGTATCCATCGACGAGCTCAACTCACCCGACCTCGTCGACGCCGGCCTCTGCGCGCTCACGGGCGTTCTCGCGCTCGAGGGGAAGCGCTCCGCGCCCGGCGACCCGACGGAGGGCGTCATCGTCCTCCCGGTGATCACCCTCCCCGCGCGGCCCTACGTCCGGGCGGGGTCGGTGCCCCACGCGACCGAAGGTCGATCGCACGTCAAAGCCGTGGCGTCCAGCCCGCTCGCGGGCTGACGCCGCCGTCGAGCTGAGGAGACGAGGATGGGAGCTGCTCCCCGAGGTCCGATGAGGTTCGAGACCGCCGCGATCCACGCCGGACAGGACCCCGAGCCGGTGTACGGCGCCGTGAACGTCCCGATCTACCAGACCTCCACGTACGCGCAGGAGGCCGTGGGGAAACCGAAGATCTACGACTACGCGCGGGAGGGCAATCCGACGCGAGAGGCGTTCCAGCGGGCGCTCGCCGCCCTGGAGGGCGGCGAGCGCTGCTTCGCGTTCGGCAGCGGGCTCGGGGCCGAGACGACCCTGCTCCTGTCGCTCCGCCCCGGCGATCACGTCCTCCTCGCCGACGACGCCTACGGCGGCACCTACCGGCTGCTGTCCAAGGTGCTCCAGGCGTGGGGTCTCGCCTTCACCACGTGCGATCTCGCCGACCTGGAGGCGGTCGAGGCGGGCATCAGGGACGAGACGCGGCTCGTCTGGGTCGAGACCCCCTCCAACCCGCTCCTGAAGATCGTCGACATCGAGGCCGTGAGCGCCGTGGCCCATCGGGGGGGAGCGCAGGTCGTCGTGGACAACACCTTCGCCACCCCGGCGTTGCAGCGCCCCCTGGAGCTCGGCGCCGACGTCGTCGTCCACAGCGTCACCAAGTACATCGGCGGGCACTCGGACCTCATCGGCGGAGCCGTCGTGGTCCGTGACGACGGGTGGATCGATCGGATGGCCTTCCTGGTGAACGCGCTCGGAGCCGTCCCCGGACCGATGGACTCCTACCTCGCGCTCCGGGGCCTGAAGACGCTCGCGGTGCGGATGGAGGCGCACTGCCGCAACGCCGAGGCGATCGCTCGGTGGTTGACGGAGCATCCGGCGGTCCGCGCGGTGCACTACCCCGGGCTCGAGTCGCATCCCGGTCACGCGATCGCGCGACGCCAGATGTCCGGTTTCGGCGGGATGGTCTCCTTCGAGCTCGGCTCGGTCGGTGCGGCGGTGGAGGTCGCCGAGCGCACCGAGCTGTTCTTCCTGGCCGAGTCGCTGGGCGGCGTGGAATCCCTGATCGAGATGCCGGCGCCGATGACCCACGCGAGCGCGGCCGGGTCGTCGCTCGAGGTGGCGCCGGAGCTCATCCGGCTCTCGGTCGGCATCGAGCACGTCGACGACCTGATCGCCGACCTCGACCGAGCGATGGGCTAGCTCCCGAGGACGACGACCGCGACGCCCCTAGGACGCCGGACGCTTCAGGTAGGCCACCATCGAGACGCCGCCCGCCGGGGTCTGCTGCTGGAGGATCGTCACCAGCTCCCACCCGTCCTCGCCGAAGTTGTTCAGGATCTCGCCCGGGTTGTGCTCGAGCAGCGGCGCCACGAAGTACTCCCACTTCATCTCAGCTCCTCCTCATCCCATCAGCCGTTCGCGAACGCGCTTGATGCACAGGCCCATGACCACGTCGAGGCCGCCGTCCATGGCGATCCTCGCCGCCTCGTCGCTCACGATCCCCTCCTGGAGCCACAGGACCGGCGCGCCGATCTCGACCGCCTGCCGCGCCACCTCCGGCGTGTGCTCGGGGCGACGGAACACGTCGACGACGTCGATCCGCAGGTCCTTGGGGATGTCGAGGAGGCTCGGATAGGCGCGCTCCCCGAGCACCTCCGTCTCGTTCGGGTTCACCGGCACGATCCGGTAGCCGTGCTCCTGCAGGAACGACGCCACCTCGAACGACGGGCGAGGCTTCGACGAGAGCCCCACGACGGCGATCACGCGCGCCCGCCCCAGCAGGGAGCGGAGCTCGGGGTCGTGGCCGGTCAGCTCAGCACCCACGGCGCCTCCGCCCGGAGGATCTCCAGGAAGGAATGGAGCATGAGGCCGGTCGCCCCCCAGATCGTGTGACCGTCGATCGGGTAGGCCCACCCCCGCCAGGTGCCGCCCCCCGTCCGCGGGAGCTCCATCGTCTCCTCGACGGAGGCGAGCCGCGCCACCGGCACGCTCACGATCTCCTGGATCTCGGCCTCCGCCGCGAACAGGTCGGGCGGCGCTTGCAGCAGGGCGACGAAGGGCACCACCAGGATCGCCGACACGTACGTGTGCACCGGCGGCAGCGACCCGACCAGCCGTGGGAGCGAGGGATCGAGGCCGATCTCCTCGAAGGCCTCCCGGCGAGCGGCGTCGGCGAGCGACTCCCCCTCGTCGACCAGGCCGCCGGGGAACGACACCTCCCCGGCGTGGCGCGACAGGGCCGCCGAACGCACCGTGAAGATCAGGGACGGCTCCGGGGTCTCGACGAGCAGCGCCAGCACCGCCGCGAGCCGGTCGCCCGGCGCCGGCGCGACC
>JBIOTM010000223.1:0-3658 GCA_044865955.1 Actinomycetota bacterium
GGGACGGCGCACGGCCCGGCGACCGGCTGGTGGTCACCGGCTCCCTCGGCGGTTCCGCGGCAGGGCTGCGGCTCGCGGCGGAGCGATCATGGTCGGACGACGAACGGGATGCCCTGCGGCGTCACATGCGCCCGACCGCGAGGGTGGGCGAGGGACGTGTGCTGGCGATCCACGGGGCGACCGCGATGATGGACCTGTCCGACGGACTCGCCCTCGACCTGTCGCGGCTCTGCGAGGCCAGCGGGGTCGGGGCGCGGGTCGAGCGGCCGCTGATCCCGGCTCACCCCGTCGCCACCGAGGACGAGGCGATCGGGGGTGGCGAGGACTACGAGCTGCTCGCGACCCTGCCGTCCGGCGACGCGGTCGCGGGCGCACGCGCGGAGCTCCGGGAGACGTTCGGTGTGCCGCTCACCGAGATCGGCGTCATCATCGACGAGGGGCTCGTCGCCGTCGACGAGCGCGGAGTCGAGCACCCCCTCGAGATCGAAGGATGGGATCACTTCCCGATGGACGGCGGATCATCATGACCGGGCCCCCAGCCCCGCGGCCCCGAGCGCTCACGATCGCCGGGTCCGACTCCGGCGGCGGGGCGGGCATCCAGGCGGACCTCAAGACCTTCAGCTCTCTCGGCGTCTTCGGCATGACCGCGATCACGGCGGTGACCGTGCAGAACACGAAGGGCGTGTCGGGCTACGAGGAGCTCTCGCCATCCCTGGTCGGTGAGCAGATCCGGGCGGTGGCCGGCGACATCGGGGTCGATGCCGCCAAGACCGGGATGCTCGCCTCGGCCCCGATCGTCGACGCGGTTGCCGAAGCGATCGAGGAGACCGGCATCCCGAACGTCGTGGTCGACCCGGTGTTCGTGTCCAAGCATGGGCATCCGCTCCTGGCCGAGGACGCGGTCGACACGATGCGGCGGAGGTTGTTGCCGCTCGCCACGATCGTCACGCCGAACCTCCCCGAGGCCGCAGGCCTCGCCGGCGCCGAGGTGGGGTCCCGTGACGACATGCGGCGCGCCGGCGAGGCGATCCTTCGGCTCGGGCCCCGCGCCGTCCTCGTGAAAGGGGGTCACCTCGAGAGCGATCGATCGACGGACCTGTTCCTCGACGGGCAGACCGAGGAGTGGATCGGTGCGGAACGGATCGACACGCCGCACACCCACGGGACGGGATGCACCTTGTCGTCGGCGATCGCCGCGTACCTCGCGATGGGGGAGCCGCTCCTGGACGCCGTCCGCGCCGGGAAGGCGTTCGTCACCGAGGCGATCCGCCACGCGCTGGAGCTCGGGAACGGCATCGGACCCGTGGATCAGCTGTGGTCCGTTCCGGTCCGGCGGCGCGACTAAGGGATCCGCTGCGGCACGCGCTGCACCCTGCCGGCCTTGATGCAGCTCGTGCAGGCGTTCACCCGGCGTGGCGTGCCGTCGACGAGCGCGCGCACGCGCTGGACGTTCGGGTTCCACCGTCGGGCGTTCCGCTTGTGCGAGAACGACACCGACTTCCCGAACCACGGCTTCTTGCCACAGATGTCACAGACCGCTGCCATCGGTTCGTCGAGGCTACCAGAGCGCCCCGGCTCATCGGAGGATCGCTCGCAGGTGCGTCCGCAGGACATCCGGAGCGATGGGCCCGGACCATGAGAACGAGAAGGTCCCGTCCGATCGGAAGAACATCGTGACCGGCTGCCCGATCTGGCCGAGGGAATCCTTGATGGCATCGGGCGGGTCGAAGACGCTCGGGAAGGTCATCCCGAACTCCTCGATGAACGACCGGGCCTCGCTGCGCGAGTCCAGGATGTCGATCCCGAGGAACTGGACCCGCTCGCCGAACTCCCCGTGGGCCGCGACGATCCGCGGCATCTCCTCCCGGCAGGGCGGGCACCACGATCCCCACACGTTCACCAGCACCGGTGTGCCCCGGAGCTGACGGAGCAGTCGGTCGAAGGTCTGCGGGTTCATCGTGGGCAGCGCGTCCGCGGTCCGGGGCAGCAGGGGGGCCTCGGCGGCGTTGTCGGCCGGGATCGCCGGCTGGGATCCATCCGTCACGGGCGCGCGGACGCAGGACGCGGCCACGACCGAGCACACGGCCAGCAGGATCACGCCACGTCGAGACGTCATACGGGAATGGTAGAACCGGACCGGAAGTGGCTGGATCCCCCTCCCTGACGCTCGACTCCCCGGTCCTCCACGTGGACCGGAAGCTCGCGACGCGTCGCACGGGCCTGCGCGAGAAGGGGGAGGAGGCGCACGCCGTCCTCGCCGGCATGGGGGTCCGGACGGTCGGGGACCTGGTTCGACACTACCCGCGCCGCTACATCGATCGATCGGCCGTCGAGCGGATCGGTGATCTGCGGATCGGGCAGCACGCCACGGTCATCGCCCGCGTCCACGCCGTCTCGAAGCGATCGACCCGGCGACGGCAGTCGATGGTCACCGTGACGATCTCCGACGGCACCGGGTACCTGGACCTCCCGTTCTTCAACCAGCCGTGGGCGGCGAACATCTATCGCAAGGGGATCGAGGCGGCGGTCTCGGGCACCGTCACGAGGTACCGGAGCCGCCTGCAGCTCGCCAACCTGGAGGCGGAGATCCTCGGCGGCGAGGAACGGGACCTGATCCACACCGGACGGATCACGCCTGTCCACCCCGCGGCCGAGGGGATCACCACGCGAACGATCAGGGAGCTCGTCTTCCGGGCGCTGGAACGGCTTCCCCCGGTCGCCGACCCGGCGCCCCCCGAGCTCGTGGGCGCGGAAGGTCTGGAGGATCTCGACACGTCGCTCCGCCACGTGCATTTCCCCGAGGACGCCGAGCAGCTGGCGCGGGCCGTGGAACGGCTGAAGTTCGACGAGCTGTTCACCCTGGAGCTCGGGGTCGCTTTCCGGAAGCACCGCCTGGAGTCGGAGCGCACCGGCCTGGGGCACCGCCCGGACGGCGAGCTGACCGACCGGCTCCTGGCCACCCTGCCGTTCGAGCCCACGAAGGCCCAGACGCGGGCGATCGAGGAGGTCGGCTCGGCGATGGCCGCGCCACGGCCGATGAACGTGCTGCTGCAGGGCGACGTCGGGTCGGGGAAGACCCTCGTGGCCGTCCACGCGTGCCTGGTGGCGATCCAGTCGGGTCGACAGGCGGCGATCATGGCGCCGACGGAGGTGTTGGCCGGCCAGCACGAGCGCTCGGTCGCGACGTTGCTGGAGGGCGTGGGATTCGTCCCGTACCTGGAGGTCGCCCCGGCCGGCGGCCGGGCGACGCCGGCCGGACAGGGCTCGCTGCTCGACGCGACCGACGGCTCGAACGACCCGGGTGCCCGGCCCGCCGCGACCCACGCGATGCTCTCGTCGGCCGTGACGGGCACAGACCGCGCTCGCATCCTGGCCGGCATCGCCGACGGCAGCGTGGACCTCGTCGTCGGGACCCACGCGCTCGTCCAGGAGGGCGTGTCGTTCCGCGACCTCTCGCTCGCCGTCGTGGACGAGCAACACCGGTTCGGGCTCCACCAGCGGATGGCGCTGAAAGGCAAGGGGGGCGGCGACATCGACGTGCTGATCATGACGGCGACGCCGATCCCCCGGACGCTCGCGCTCACCTATTACGGGGACCTGGACGTGGTCGTGCTCGACGAGATGCCGAAGGGGAGGCGACCGATCGGGACGGCGGCGG
>JBIOTM010000224.1:0-12477 GCA_044865955.1 Actinomycetota bacterium
GGCACGCCACGGCGCGAGCGCCAACGAGCTCTTCCGCGCGGTGACCGACAGCGACTGACGGCGGCACGCCACGGCGCGAGCGCCAACGAGCTCTACCGCGCGGTGACCGACAGCGACTGACGGCGTCGCGCCGGCCGCCGTCGGTGCTTCGCCGGCCGCCAACCCATCCGTACACTCCCCCCATGTCTCAGGGGCCCCTTCCCCCGATCCTCCCCGACGACCAAGCGCCGGGGGAGCACGGCGCTCCGACCAGGCCCGAGGAGCCGAGCGCCTCGCGCTCGCCCCTGTTCGCCGCCTTCGTGCTGTCGTTCGTCCTCGCGATCGTCTTCGGGGTCCTGGCGGTGGGGAAGCTGCTCCAGGAGCCCTCCCGCGTGGTCTCCCTGCCGTCCACCTCGCCGTTGCCGATCGCGAGCCCGTCCCCCTCGCCCACGCTGGCGCCGCGGACGGTCGAGGGGCATTACCGGTTCCTCCATCTCGCCGCCGGGGGCGCGCCGGTCCGCTGGAACCCGTGCGAGCCCATCACGTACGCGATCAACAGGACCGGGATCGCAAGGGACATCCATCCCGACCTCCACGAGGCCCTCCGACGGGTCACCGCCGCCACGGGGATCCGTTTCCGGCCGGTCGGGTCCACCAGGGAGACCTTCATCAGCGCGTACATCCGCATGCGGTACCGGGGGGTGTTCCGTGGAGCGGCGCTCATCCTGATCTGGGTCGATCACCAGGAGTACGAGGCGATCAAGGTGCGGCTCGGGGACACGCGGCCGACGATCGCGTTCGCCAAGACGATGTCCGGCCTGTACGCCGATCGGGATCAGTACTTCGGCGGGATCGTCGTGGTGGATGCCGACGCGACCTCGGCCCCCGGCTTCGGATGGAGGTACGCCCACGGGTCCGTGCTGCTCCACGAGCTCGGCCACATCATCGGCCTGGGCCACGTGCGGGATCCCCGTGAGCTGTTGTACTCGGGACCCCATCCCGACCCCTCCGTCCGGACCTACGCGGCCGGCGACCGCGAGGGGCTGCGGCTGTTGGGCCGTCAGGCCGGCTGCCTGGACTGACCGCAGGCCGCTCCCCGAGCCGCGGGTACGATTGCCGGCCATGGGAAGGGACGTCTTCTACATCACGACGCCGATCTACTACCCGAACGACGTCCCCCACATCGGGCACGCCTACGACGCCGTCGCCGCGGACGTCATCGCCCGGCACCACCGGCTCCGTGGCGAGGAGGTGTTCCACCTCACGGGCACCGACGAGCACGGCCTGAACATCCAGCGGAAGGCGACGGCGGCCGGCGTCGACCCTCAGCGATGGGTCGACGACATGGAGCCGAAGTGGCGCGAGGTCTGGCGGCGGCTGGACATCGGCTACGACGACTACATCCGGACCACGGAGACGAGGCACAGGGACGCGGTAGTCAAGTTACTTGACGATGTGTACCGGAACGGACGGGACGACATCTACCTGGACACCTACGAGGGTCTGTACTGCGTCTCCTGCGAGCTGTACTACGCCGAGGGCGATCTCCTCGAAGGGGGCCTCTGCCCGATCCACGAGCGACCCGTCGAGCTGATGAAGGAGCAGAACTACTTCTTCCGGCTGTCGGCCTACGGGGATCGGCTGCTCGAACGCTATGAAGCCAGCCCTTCGGCCGTCGAGCCCGAGGTCCGGCGGAACGAGGTGCTCTCCCTGATCCGCGGCGGTCTCCAGGACTTCTCGATCAGCCGGACGAACTTCGACTGGGGCATCCCGCTCCCGTGGGACCCCGATCACGTGTGCTACGTGTGGTTCGATGCCCTCACGAACTACCTGACGGCGGCAGGGTTCGGCGCCGACGAGGATCGGCTCGCCAGGATCTGGCCCGCGAACGTCCACATGATCGGGAAGGACATCCTCCGCCAGCACGCGATCTACTGGCCCGCGATGCTGATGGCCGCCGGGATGGAGCCCCCGCTGCAGGTGTGGGCACACGGCTTCCTCACGGTCGGCGGCAAGAAGATGTCGAAGACCAACGCAACCGGGATCCATCCCTACGAGCTGCTCGAGCGCTTCGGCGTCGACTCCTACCGCTGGTATTTCCTCCGGGAGGTCCAGTTCGGCCAGGACGGGTCGTTCTCGCTCGAGTCGATGGTGGACCGGCACAACGCCGAGCTCGCCAACGGCATCGGCAACCTGGCCTCCCGCGTCCTCGCGATGCTCCGGTCGTACTTCGACGGGGAGGTCCCCGAGCCGGCCGCCCCCGGGGTGGAGTCCGACCTCCCGCAGGTGGTCGCGGACGCGGCCCGTCGGTACGACGAGGAGATGCTGGCCGTTCGACCCACGGCCGCCCTGGCGGCGGTCTACGACGTCGTCGTCCGGGCCAACCGCTACATGGTCGAACGCTCGCCGTGGACCCTGGCCAAGGATCCAGCGAACCGGGACGAGCTGGCCGGGATCCTCTACGCCTCCGCGGAGACGCTGCGCGCCCTCACCATCCTCATCTCCGCGGTCATGCCGAGCGCCGCGGCGCGCTTGTGGGAGCAACTGGGCATCGAGGGAACCATCCAGTCCCAGCGGCTCGGACAGGCCGCGGCGTGGGGACTCACGCCACCCGGCACGAAGACCACGAAGGGCGAGGGGCTGTTCCCCCGCGTCGACGCCGACGACTGAGGCGGTCGCTCCCGCTCCGAGTCGAACGTTCGGGTGTTTCACGTGAAGCTCCCCGGATGCACCGGAAGGTGAGACCGCCTATCATCGCCGCCCGATGGGCCGGTCGAACCCTGAACCCCCGGTGCAGGCGGGTGTGGTGGACACCCACTGCCACCTGTTCCTGGTGGACCGGGAACCTTCACTCGTGGTCGAGGCGGCGCGAGCCGCCGGCGTCGACCGGGTGATCTGCGTGGGCGTGGACCCCGAGACGTCCGCCCGCTCGTTGGAGCTGGCCGATTCGATGCCAGGTGTGTTCGCGACGGCGGGGATGCATCCCCACGACGCGGAGCTGTTCGATGCGGCCGCCGGCGCCAGGATCGAGGAGCTCCTCCATGACCCTCGGGTGGTGGCGGTGGGGGAGTGCGGCCTGGACTTCTTCCGGATGCGCTCGCCCATGGAGGACCAGATCAGGACGCTGAAGGTCCACATCGCGTTGTCCAACGAGTCCGGCAAGTCGATCGTGGTGCACGTCCGCGATGCGTGGCCGGATGTCCTTCGAGTGTTGGATGAGGGTTCGGCCGATCACGTCGTGATCCACTGTTTCAGCGGGGATGCGGCGATCGCCGAGGAGTGCGTCGCCCGCGGCTACTGGCTCAGCTTCGCCGGGAACGTCACGTATCCGAAGAACGAGCACCTGCGTCAGGCGGCCCGCGCTGTGGATATCGGACGCATCCTGGTCGAGACGGATTCGCCGTTCCTCGCTCCCCAGACGATCCGGGGTCGCGACAACGAGCCTGCGAACGTGATCCATGCCGTCGAAGAGATCGCTCGCGTGCGCGGGGAAGACGTTCGCAACGTCGCCGAGGCGACCGGGCGCAACGCGAAGGCGGCGTTCCCAGGGATCTCGTAAGCGTCGTCACGGCTCGAACGCATGTTCGACGCTCAAGGTTGCAGTGAGAGTTGAGGGTTGCTAGCGTGCTGTGTCCACACCAGTTTTCGGAGGCTCGGAGCAGCGGGCAGATCGCCATCCCGGCGCCTCCAGGAGCGGAAGACGATGGGTGACGTTCGAGCAGCGGCTCCGACGACCGGTCGCGACTCGCGTGTGACGTCGTCACCGAGGGACCGCTCCGCAGGTGTGGGGGTCTGGGTGGTGGACGGAGCGGAGGGGCTCGGCTGGAAGCGCACGGGCCCCGCCGTCGAGACCCCGGTCTCCGCCCGACGCGTCGGGGCATCCCCGGCCGCGTCCGTGCGTGTTCTCGCGTTCGGGGAAGGTGCGCGAGGGCTCGGCGAACGCGGATTCGGCTGGGGACATCCTCTCGGCCATGGGGATCGTTCCCGTCGCTGACGACGTCCGGCCGCCATCCAGCACCCCCCTTCACGTTCGGTCCCGGGCCATCGGCCCGGGACCGAACCGTTCGTGGCTACGCTCGTCGTCCGTGAGCAAGGACGAGCGAGCTCCGTTCGGCGCCGGCGCGATCAGGGCGCTGGCGGCCCGCCACGGCATCCGTCCGAAGCGTTCGCTCGGACAGCACTTCCTGATCGATCCGAACCTCGCTCGGGCGATCGTCGCGGACGCGGGCGTCGGTCCCGGCGACCGGGTCGTCGAGATCGGCGCCGGCCTCGGCTCGCTCACGCGAGCCCTCGCCGAGGCCGGCGCCGATGTGCTGGCGGTGGAGGTGGATCCCGCGCTGATCCCCGCGCTGGAGGAGGCGCTCTCCGGCCTCGGCCGCGTCCGAGTGCTGCGGACCGACGCGATGGATGGGGGGTGGATGGACGAGCTCCGGGGGGAGCCATGGGTCATGTGCGCGAACCTGCCCTACAACGTGGCCACGCCGCTCGTGCTGGAGACGCTCCGCCGGGCCCCGCAGGTGAAGCGCTCGGTCGTCATGGTCCAGCGGGAGGTCGGCGAACGCCTCGCCGCCGGCCCGGGGGACGAGGGGTACGGGGCACCGAGCCTCCGCGTCGCCTACCGGGCGCGGGCCTCGCTGGTGCGGCGCGTCCCGCCCTCGGTGTTCTGGCCCCGGCCCAAGGTCGAGTCGGTGATCGTGCGGCTGCTGCGGCGGGACCGGCCGCCCGTCGCGATCGAGGAGGATCGCCTGTGGCGGGTCGTGGACGCCGGCTTCGCCGAGCGGAGGAAGACCATGCGGAACGCGGTTCGGCGGCTCGGATCCGGGGCCGAGCAGGCGGATCGTCTCCTGGACGCAGCAGGGATCGCGCCCTCCGCGCGCGCCGAGACCCTGTCGCTGGAGGATTTCGCCAGGCTCGCGGAGGCGCTGCCCTCCCAGGCGTTCTCGACATGACCGTGATCGCGGTGGCCGCGCATGCGAAGCTGAACGTCTTCCTCCGGGTCCTCGGCAGGCGGGCCGACGGGTTCCACGACCTCGAGACGCTCGTGGTGCCGATCTCGCTCCACGACGTCGTCACGGTCGAAGCGTCGGACGGGCTCAGCCTGGAGATCCGTGGGCCAACCGCGGAGGGGCTGCCGACCGATGAGACCAACCTCGCGTTCAGGGCGGCTCGAGCGCTGGCCGCCGAGGCCGGCGGCGCCGATCGGGGCGCCCGCATCACCATCGAGAAGCGGATCCCCGTCGCCGCCGGCCTCGGCGGCGGGTCCGCCGACGCCGCCGCCGCGCTGCTCGGGCTCGACCAGCTCTGGTCCACGGGCATGAGCCCCGAGGCGCTGGCTCGCGTGGCCCTGGAGATCGGCTCGGACGTCCCGGCGCTCCTCCTCGGCGAACCGGCCTACGTCCGCGGACGCGGCGAGATCGCGGAGCCGGTGATCGTGCAGCCCACGACCTGGGTCGTGAGGCCGTTCGACGTCGGCGTCTCGTCGGCGGCTGCCTACGCCTGGTGGGACGAGCTCGCGGCGACGGGGCCGGACCCGGGCGCGTTGATCGCCGCGGCCGAGGCCGGCAACGACTCGCTCCTCGGCAGCGCCCTGTTCAACGACCTGCAGGCGCCGGTGGCAGCGCGGCATCCCGAGATCACCGGGACCATCGATGCCCTCGTCGAGGCGGGAGCGTACGGAGCGGTCATGAGCGGCTCGGGGCCGACGGTGGTCGCGCCCTGCTCGTTCGCCTCGGCGAGCGCCGTCGCCGACGCCGTCCCCGGAGCGTTCGTCGTGGAAGCTCCTCCCAGATCGTCCTCGCCTGCGAGAATCGGTCCGGACAGGCCGGATCGACCGTCCGGGGTCGTCTAACGGCAAGACACGGGCCTTTGGAGCCTGGTATGGAGGTTCGACTCCTCCCCCCGGAACCCCGCCCAGCCGTCGCCAGGTGACCCCACCTATGGGACCATGGCGGTCCCGACGACCCCCGATGACCAGACCAGGCCGGCCGAGGGAACGAGAAGGACGAGACGTGGTCGCAGCAGCGAAGGAGGCCTCCCGTTCGCTCGCCGCGGTGGTGCTCGCGGCGGGCAAGGGCGAACGTCTGAAGTCCTCGACGCCGAAGGTGCTGCATGCCGTCTGCGGGCGGCCCGTCCTGTGGCACACGCTCCAGGTCGTGCGGGCGGCGCGGCCCGGTCGGATCGTGGTCGTGGTCGGCCACGGCGCCGACGACGTCCGGGACGCGGTGAGGTCGTGGGGGGTGAAGCCCGCGCCGGTCTTCATCGAGCAGGCCGAGCAGCTGGGCACCGGGCACGCCGTCCAGCTCACGGAGAAGGCGATCGGTCGCGTCGACGACGTCCTGATCGCGAACGGTGACTTCGACCCCATCACGCCCGCCGACCTCAAGCGACTGCTCGGCTCCCATCGGCGGACGGGCGCCGCCGTCACGCTCGGCTCCACGACGCTGGTTCGCCCCGGCGGGTACGGCCGGGTCGTCCGAGAGGGCTCCCGGGTCGCCGACGTGATCGAAGGGAAGGACGCGCCCGCCTCCGTGCGGGCCATCAAGGAGGTCGCCACCAACTGGATCGCCGCCCGCCGCGATCTGATGTTCGCCACGCTCCCGCTCCTCGACCGCGAGAACCGGCAGGGCGAGTACTACCTGAACCGGGCGATCTCGATCCTCCTCGACAAGGGGGAACGGGTGGACGCGGTCGCCTGTGACACCGGGGGCGTGCTGGGTGCCAACACCCGCGCCGGTCTGGCGGACCTCGAGGCGTTGCTCCGCCGCCGCACGAACGAGGCGCACATGGCCGCGGGCGTCCGCCTGATCGACCCGGCCGCGACGTACATCGACGTCGGGGTGAAGATCGGACGCGACAGCGTGATCTACCCCCAGACCTTCCTCGAGACCGGCACGCGGATCGGGGCGGGCTGCATGATCGGGCCCTCCGTCGGGATCGTCCGATCCCGGGTGGGAGACGGGTCCGCGGTGTGGTTCGCGGTCGTGGAGGACTCGACGATCGGCAAGGGGTGCGAGGTGGGACCGTTCGCGCGCCTCCGACCCGGATCGGTGCTGGAGGACGGGGCGCTCGTCGGCAACTACGTCGAGGTCAAGGCGTCGCGGATCGGGAAGCGGTCGAAGGCGAAGCACCTCGCGTACATCGGCAACGCCGAGGTCGGGACGGGCGTCAACATCGGAGCCGGAACCGTCGTGGTGAACTACGACGGCTACGAGAAGCACCCGACGGTGATCGCCGACGGCGCCAGGATCGGGTCCGATACGATGCTGGTGGCGCCGGTGAAGGTCGGCAAGGGCGCCGTGACGGCGGCGGGCTCGGTGATCACGAGAGACGTTCCGGCCGGCGCGCTCGCCGTCGAGCGCACCGACCAGACGAACGTGAAGGGGTACCGCAAGCGGGCCGACGAGAAGCACCGGTCGAAGGGGAAGCGCTAGGGGGCGACCGTGGAGATCATCACCAAGAAGCGGATGATGCTGTTCTCCGGGAGCATCCATCCGGCGCTCGGGAGCGAGATCGCCGAGTGCCTCGGGGTACCCGTCACCCGGAGCGAGCTCCGGCGGTTCGCGTCGGGGGAGATCTACTTCCGGTCCGAGGAGAGCGTGCGCGGCGCCGACGTGTTCGTCGTGCAGTCGCACTACGAGCCGGTCAACGAGGCGCTGATGGAGCAGCTGCTGATGATCGACGCGATGAAGCGAGCGTCGGCCAAGCGGATCTCGGCGGTGATCCCCTACTACGGCTACTCGCGGCAGGACAAGAAGGCGCTGTCCCGCGAGCCGATCAGCGCGAAGCTCGTCGCCGACCTGCTGTCGACGGCGGGCGCCGACCGCGTCGTCTCCGTGGACCTGCATTCCGGCCAGATCCAGGGGTACTTCGACTGCCCGTTCGATCACCTCACCGCGCTGCCGATCCTCTCGAACTACCTCCGCGACGAGGTCGGACTGAAGGGCGACGACACGGTCGTGGTGGCGCCCGACGCGGGCCGGATCAAGACGGCGGAGAAGCTCCGCGAGTACCTCCACGCCGACCTGGCGTTCCTGTACAAGCGGCGCTCGCGCAAGGAGGCCCACAAGATCGAGGAGATGGCGGTCGTCGGCGAGGTCGAGGGGCGCCCGTGCGTGGTGGTCGACGACATGATCGACACGGCCGGGACGCTCAGCAAGGGCGTCCAGTCGCTCGCCGCGATGGGCGCGGGGCCCATCTTCGCCGCGGCCACGCATCCGATCTTCAGCGGCAAGGCCCGTCAGCTCATGGAGGAGTCGCCGCTCGAGCAGGTGGTCGTGACGAACACGGTGCCGATCCCGGACGAGCGGTACTTCGACAAGCTGAAGGTCCTGTCGATCGCGCCGCTGATCGCCTCGGCGCTCCGGGCGGTCTTCGAGGACTCCTCGGTCTCGGAGATCTTCGGCGGCGACAACCAGGTCTAGCCGCAGGGCGAGCCGGCGATCTCGGGCTCCGGCGCCTCCTCGAGCGTCCGGAGATCGATCGCCCGCAGGAACGCGCAGCTCGCGTCGTACGCGACGGCGAACTCCGGCCGGGCGCCCGCGTTCCCCCAGAAGGAGGGGTCCCGGCCGTCGGTCGGCCGGATCACCTCGGTCGTCGAGGGCAAGCCGCCGTCCCCGACCAAGACCACGAACGCCACCTCCCGCCCCCCGTGACCGAACACGATCGTCTGCGTGGGACCGTCCCCCTCGAAGGCGTACGTGGTCAGGACGAGCGCGTCGGGCGGCAGCTCCGCGCCCCTCTCCCCGGTCCTGGCCAGCTCGTCGCCGTCGGCTGTTTCCAGCACCAACACCTCGCCCCCGTCAGGCCTGAGGACCCAGGACGTGCCGAAGAAGCGCCCGTCCGCGATCGCTCCGGCCACCGGCCGGTCGCGGTCCCGCTCGGGCGTGAGCACGGCACCGGGAGCGAACGGGACCTCGCGCACCAGCGCGCCGGTGCCGTCGTACAGCGCGATCGCACCGGAGGGGGCTCCCGTCATCGGCGCGACGAACGCCCGCAGGTCGCTCCCGAGGAACGACGGGAGCCGGATCATGTCGGGGTCGAACGGGTCGGCTCCCTCGGGGCGGACCTCGACCCGAGCGATGCCCGGCTGCACCGCTCCCCAGAGGTACATGTTCCCTCCGAACACCGCCGGATCCAGATAGACGTCCGTGCGGGATCCGGTCCGCATGCTCCCGATGCCGCTCCCCCCGTCGCGCGTCGACACGTGCACGTGGAAGCCGTTCGCCTCGGACCGGTCCGCCCCGAGGAGCCACGGTTCCTCGTCGATCCGGCCTCCGGCGAGCACCGCGAACGAGACGTCTCGATCGATCTCCGGATAGGGGAGGATTCCCGCTCCGCTCTCGTCCGGGAAGCGGAGCGTCCGGAACGCTCGACGTGCCGCGTCGACGTCCGATCGGGACGCTCCTGATCCCGCGATCACCTCGGCGCGATAGCTCGAGGCATACCGATCGCGCGACCACGCCGCCACCAGGTGCGTGGCTCCGCACGGCTCCGGCGCGGGCGCCAGCTCGACGGGCCAGCCCGGCCCCTCCGCGGGCCCTGTTCCGATGACGAACACGAGCATCACCGCGTGGCTCGGGAGCGAGGTCGAACAGGGGTCCGGCGCCGGCTCGCCGAGGTCGACGTTGGAGAGCACGATCCGCCAGGACGGATCCTCCATCGGCGCGATCGCCACCCCGGTGAGGAACCAGTCGGCCGGGTACGTGATCTCGAACACGTCGAGCTCCACGGTCCGCGTGCCCTCCTCGGAGACGCCGGGGACGTACCGAGGACCGGTCAGGGAACGGACGCCGGTCACCGACGCGACGGCCACCGCGGAGGCGAGGAGGCCGGCGAGGAGACCGCGGCGAGCCCGACGCCACCTGACCCGGGAGCCGATGCGGGGCGGCGACGCGAGGACCGGTCGGACGTCGCCCTCGCGGCGCCGGAACATCTCCCGGAGGTCGGGTTCCAGATCGATCACCGTTCGTCACCTCGCATCCGCTCGCGGAGGGCGGCCATGCCGCGGACCACCAACTGGTTGAGCGCCCCGGTCGAGCAGCCCAGGACGTTCGCGGCCTCGCGCTCCGGGAGGTCCTCGTAGAAGCGCAGGACGATGGCGGCCCGCTGCCGTTCCGGCAGCGTGTTGAGGGCGCGGAAGAGCTCGTCACGGGCCGAGGGGTCGTAGGGCTGCTGGACCCCGGGATCGCGCAGGGTCCGGAGCCGGGACCGCTCGATCCTCCGACGGCGAAGGGTGGACACGAACAGGTTGACGACCGTCCTGCGGAGGTACGCATCGAAGGTCTCCGGCCCGCGCAGCCGGCGACCGGCGACCCGGACGAACGCCTCCTGCACGATGTCCTCCGCGAGATCCCTGTCTCCGGTCAGGAAGTAGGCCAACCTGATCGCGCGGGGAGCGCTGCGCAGGTAGAGGTCGCCCAGCTCCCCCTCGCTCGCTTCCGCTCCCACCGCGGCGCCGATCGCCCGTGCCTCCATGGCGGACAACTCTTCCACCTCGTGCATCCAGACGCCTGGTCGGCGCGTTGGACTACGCGGGATCCGAGATCCAGCGAGCCTCGATGCCTACGGCCAGCTGACCTCTCCCTGGTAGGAGTCCCCATCGAAGATCAGGGAGCCCGTCCCGGCGCCCGGTATCTCGATCACCCACAGGCGCCCCTCCCCGCCACCGACCGTCGACCCGGGGAGCCAGCGCCCCTCCCACGCCCCTTCCGCAGCGATGGCCACGCTCGTCTCGTCGGTGGTGGTCTGCACGAGGACGAGAGCGTCGTACGCGGCCCGCTCGCCCTCGAACAGCGGGAACGCTCGGGCTTCTCCGAGGCCGAACGGCCGTCCTTCGAAGACCTCTCGGCCGTCGATCGTGAGCCGATAGCCGTCCAGGTAGGAGAGGACCTCCAACTTCCAATCGGCACCCTGGAACGAGCCGGTGGCCGTGACGGTCCCGCCCTCGTTCGTCCACGGGTACGCGTTCGACCTGGGCTGTGCCGCCCCCCAGGCGATGCCTTCCTGGGACAGCAGGTTCCCGCCGGGGTCGAGGTACTCGAGCGTCCCCGAGCCTTCGGGCGGCAGCGCGATCGCGCACACCTTCCGGTCGGGATCGGTCCAGCCCAACGGACCCATCTGGCACCGGAACTGCGCGGGCGGCGTCGTTCCATCGTCGCTCGTGAACCGGATCTCCACCACGTCCGGCGATACCGAGCCGGCCAGCAGGTACAGGTCGCTCGTGAGCCAGCCGTGGAGCGACGGCTGGTCACCGGCAAGGGAGCTCTCCAACCGCTTCGGGCAGAGCGGCTCTTTCGCCCCTCCTCCGATCGTCACGCGGATGCACGCGGTCCCGTCCGCGAACGCGCCGGTGAATCGCGCGTCCCAACCCGTGCCGAGCAGCGTGCCGGAAAGGTCCACGTCGTCACCCCGCGACCCGGCCACCTGAGGCGGCGAGACGGGGACGTCTCCGTCGAGCCCGAGGGCGACCACGTTGCCCCCGAGGCCTTCCGTGCCCTCGATGAAGAAGAGGTCGAAGTCGAACGGCATGGTCGGGGGCAACGGCACGATCGTGCCCGCGAGGACCGGGCCGCCATCGGCGACCCGGAGCTCCACGCCGGTCGCCGCCTTCGACACGGCGCCGAACGTGACCACCGACAGTCCGTCGTCGTGGCCGCAGCACCATACGAGGGGCTCGTCCGGGAACGCGACGTCTTCCACGCCGGATTCCAGGCCGGGCAGCGACAGCTTGACGTTCTCGGCGGACCGGCGGAGCTCGAGGCGCCACACGTCGCCCGAGGCCGTGACACCTCCCCCGATCACGTAGGCAGGGGTCGCCTCGTCGGGTTGGACGGGCTCCCACGCATCGTCCGCCGACATCATCTCGTAGGCACGCTCGACGATCTCTCGATCTCCGTCGCTCACACCGGAACCGAGTCCGATCCACGAGATGAAGGGCTCGCCGTTCACCGTGAAATGGGCGTACCGGCCGGGCCCGCAGAGACCGGCTCCTTCGGGTGGAAGGCCGATGCCCGGAGGGAACGGTCGGATGGACGGATCGGCAACACCCGCGATCGCGCGGTCGTAGTCGAGCGCCACGTAGAGGACGGCCGCGTTCGCGGGCAGGTCCTCGCCGCACGCGAGCGCCGTGAGGCCCGTGTCCACGTTGGAGAGCTGGAGCATGGGGAGGCCGTAGGGAGGAGCTTCGAGCTGCTGGGTCGTTTCCTCCGTGTTCGTGCACACCGGCTCCTCGCCGGGAGCCGCCGTGCACTCGCCCGAGCCGCTTCCCGAGCCGACGGCGATCTGCATCGAGAGCGGCCACTCGTTCACCAGGAACCAGTCGGAGGGACTCGTGACGGTGAACGCCTCGATCGTGGCCGTGCGTTGGAAGACGTCGTAGCCGGGCGGTCCGGTCTGGAACGGCTCGGGTCCGCCGAGGATCGAGCGGAGGCCGGCGACGGATCCGACGATCAGCAGGAGCGTCACGGCGGCGGAGGCGACGACGGTCCCCACCTGGCGGGG
>JBIOTM010000225.1:0-3025 GCA_044865955.1 Actinomycetota bacterium
AGCCCGTGGTCAGCGTTCCGAGCGACACGATGAAGCCGGCGACCATCACGAACGTGGCCGCGACGAAGAAGTCCCGAGCCTTCGGGTCCGAGGGGTCCGAGACGTAGGAGATCAGGTCGAACAGTGCGGCCAGCGAGTAACACACGATCGGGAAGTCCGTGAGTGGTGGATGGGACGGCTTCCCCGTGAAGCCGCGCACCCCCCGGAAGCGACGACCCCTGAACGTCCAGGCCGGACGGATCGAGTAGATCCTGGGCATGGCTCCCCTCCTCTTGCGCACGGACGGCGGCGACCGATCGCCTCGCATCATGCCATGCGCGTCGGGGTCCTCGGGACCCAGGATCAGCTCGCGCGAGCCGGCTCCACCGACGCGAAGAGACTGAGTCCTCCCCACGTGGGGAACCGCCGGGCGATCGTCGCCGAGCCGGCCATCTCCCAGAGGCCATCGTCGGTCGCCTGGGCAATCGAGAGGCGGCCCATGTGGACGAGCATCAGCGTCACCGCGTCCGTGGTGACGACGAGGTCGTCGTCACCGCCCGGCGGCTTCACGCAGACCTCCGCCCGGCCGTCGTCGAACAGCAGCCAGTACCTCTCCTTCGGCCGGTCACGCAGGTCGAAGCGGATCACGATACGGCGGTCTGGCAGGCGTTCGCGACGGATTTCGTTCTTCCAGGCCCAGAGGACGACCAGCGGATCGCTGTGTTCGGGCGACACCTCCAGCCAACGGGCGCCCCAGTTCCCGAGCGCCCACGTCACGTCGGCGAGCTCCTCGCCGGCCGGGGTCAGCCCGTACCGCGAACCGCGCCCGCCGGGCCCCGGGCGACGCTCGAGGACGCCCTGGCGCTCGAGCGCCCGGAGGCGCGAGGACAGCAGCGTCTTCGAGATGTGGGGGATGCCCTGCTGGATCTCGCTGAACGTCTCCGCCCCGAGGTGCAGGTTGCGAACGATGAGCGGCGTCCACCGTTCGGCGAACACCTCCGCGCCTCGGGCGATCGGGCAGTACTGACCGTAGGTCTTCATGGGCGCATCGTGCCCCTCGCACCCGGGGCGGCAAGTCCAGATCCTGGACTCGACAGGGCCGCCGACGATCCGCGACGATGATCTCGGTTCGTGACGGGAGGGTCATGGAGGACACGCGGCACCGAGCCTCGGCGCGCGATCTCTCGCAGCCGACCATCGACGGCCTCCGAGACCGCCTCCGCGGCGCCGTCGCCGCGCCGGGGGACGACGGCTACGAGCAGACCCGCGCGATCTGGAACGGGGCGATCGACCGGAAGCCCGGGCTGGTCGTTCGGTGCGCCGGCGCCGCCGACGTCGTGCACGCGGTGCGCTTCGCCCGAGACCACGACCTCCTGACCTCGGTCCGCGCCGGCGGGCACGGGGTAGGAGGCCTCTCACTCTGCGACGACGGGCTCGTGATCGACCTCTCTCCGATGAAGGGCATCCGCGTGGATCCGGGGGGCACGGTCGTGGAGGTCCAGGCAGGCGTCACGCTCGGTGAGCTCGACCGCGAGACGCAACCGTTCGGTCTGGCCGTCCCGGCGGGGATCGTCACCCACACGGGCGTGGCGGGCCTGACGATCGGCGGCGGGATCGGCTGGCTGATGCGCAAGCACGGGCTCACGATCGACAGCCTGCGCTCGGTGGACCTGGTGACGGCGGACGGCGAGATGGTCTTCGCGAGCGAAGAGGAGAACCCGGATCTGTTCTGGGGCGTCCGCGGCGGGGGCGGGAACTTCGGCATCGTCACCTCCTTCTCCTTCCGCCCCCACCCGGTCGGGCCCACGGTCCTCGCAGGGCCGCTGTTCTTCCCGCTCGAGCGGGCCGACGAGGTCATGAGCTTCTATCGGGACTGGGCAGACGCTGTCCCCGACGACCTCACCACGATCCTCTCCCTGCGGCGGGCACCGGCGCTCCCCTACATCCCCGAGACGCTCCACGGCGTCCCGGTCGTCTGCGTGATCGCCTGCTGGGCCGGCGAGATCGACGAGGGCGAACGCGTGATGGCCCCGCTCCGAGCCCTGGGGCCGGCGCACGACCTGTGTGAGCCGAAGCCCTTCCTCGCCCACCAAGCGATGCTCGATGTCGGCGTCGTCCCCGGCTGGCACTACTACTGGAAGTCGGTCGAGGTGCCCGAGCTCTCGGCGGAGATCGCCGGGCCGCTGCTCGACCACACCGCGGGCATCCGGTCCCCCCGCTCCTACACGCTGGCGTTCCAGCTCGGTGGCGCGGTTGCTCGCGTGGGCGAGTCCGACACCGCCTACACCGGTCGCCACTCCGGCTTCGCGATCAACATCAACGGCGTCTGGCTCCCGGAGGAGACCGAGGCGGCCGACCCGGAGACCGCCTGGGTCAGGAGCCTGTTCCGGGAGCTGGAGCCGCACGCCCCCAGCGTGTACGTGAACTTCCTGGGGGACGAGGGCCAAGACCGTGTTCGTGTCGCCTACGGCCCGGAGAAGTACGACCGACTGGCTCGGCTCAAGGCCCGCTGGGACCCGACCAACTTCTTCCGTCTCAACCAGAACATCCGGCCGGCGTCCTGAAGCTTGCCGACGATCCGCGCCACCGGATAGCGTCCCGGGTCGGCCGAGGAAGCGGGGAAGGAGCGCGGATGGATCTCTACATGGCGGTGCTCAGGATCGTGCACGTCCTCGCGGGCGTGTTCTGGGTCGGTGCGGCGTTCACCACGTTCCTGTTCATCCAGCCGACCGCGCGTGAGCTCGGTCCCGCCGCGGGGCCGTTCATGGCGCACCTCGCCGGTCGGAAGCACCTCATCGAGGCGGTCCTGACGGCCGCCGGCCTCACGATCCTCGCGGGCCTCCTGATGTACTGGCGCGTCTCCGGTGGGCTCGACGCCGACTGGATCTCCTCGGCTCCTGGCATCACGATCACGATCGGCGCGCTCGCCGCCATCGCGGCGTTCGTGCTGGGCCTCACCGTCGTCCGACCCAACATCCGGGCCACGCTGGCGATCGGTCAGGCGGTCGCCGCCGGTGGAGGCCCGCCGACGCCCGAGCAGGCCGCG
>JBIOTM010000226.1:0-3672 GCA_044865955.1 Actinomycetota bacterium
CGCCCGCCGCGGCGCCCGGCTCCACCGAAGAGCCCTCCGAAGAGGTCGGAGATGTCGTCGACGTCCACCTGCTCGTACCGGACGCCGCCGGGCCAGCCGGCACCGTCGGACCAGCCGCCCGCCCCCGCCGCCCGGCCGAAGCCCGGGCCGAAACCGGATGCGCCCATCTCTCGGACGCGGTCGTACGCCGTCCGCTTCTCTCGATCGCCGAGGACGTCGTAGGCGGCGGAGATCTCCTTGAAGCGCTCCTCCGCCCGTGGATCACCCTGCTTCGTGTCGGGGTGATGCTGCTGCGCGAGCTTCCGATAGGCCTTGCGGATCTCCGGCTCGCTCGCGTTCTTGGGGACGCCGAGGACCGCGTAGTAGTCCTTCTCGAACCACTCCCTGCGAACCTCGTCCGCCATCCGTCACGTCCTCTCCACCCTCACCCCGGCAGGCCGGAGCACCCGGCCCTTGAGCCTGTAGCCGGGTCGGAGCACATCGGCGACGATCGGATCGCCGTCGCCGTCACCCGACTGCATGAGCGCCTCGTGCAGCTCGGGGTCGAACGGCTTGCCCTGCGCCTCGATCCGTTCCAGGCCTTCCGCGCGCAACGTATCGACCAGCTTCGCGTAGACGAGCTCGACCCCATGCAGGAACCGATCGAAGTCCGGGCGGTCCTGCGCGTGCATCAACGCGAGGTCGAAGTCGTCCAGGACCTCGAGCAAGCGGAGGAACACCGGGCGGGCCGCCAGGTCGACCGCCTGCGTCTGCTCCTTCAGCACGCGCTTGCGGTAGTTCTCGAACTCCGCCTGCAGCCGTTGGAGGTGCTCCCGGTACTGGGCCACCTCCGCGCGCGCCGCGTCGGCGTCCTGCTCGACCTGCTCGACTCCCTCGTCCTCCGCGCCGGCGACGGAGGCGGGGGCCGCGTCCTCCACGGCCGCCTCCTCTTCCTCCGGCCCTTCCTGCCGACGATCCTCGGTCACGTGGCCTTGACCTCGATCATCCGGGGCTTGGCCTGCTCGGTCTTCGGGACCGACACCGTGAGCACGCCCCTGTCGAACGTGGCCTCGATCTCCTCCCTGTCCGCCGTCTGCGGCAGCCGGATCGACCGAGCGAACGTGCCGAAGCTGCGCTCGATGCGGTGCCATGTCTCACCCGTGTCCTCGGAAGAGAACCGTCGCCTCCCGCTGACCGTCAGCATGCCGTCCTCGAACGTGACCTTGACGTCGTCGGGCTCCAGGCCCGGCAGGTCGAGCGTCACCTCGAAGCGGTCGTCCGACTCGCGCACGTCGAGGGCCGGAACCCACCTGTCCCGGGAGAACGCTCGACCGGTGAGCCGATCGAACCCGTCCTCGACGCTACGCAGGTCTCGGAACAGATCCCACGTGGCGAGCATCACGACGCACCTCCTTCATCCACGATCTCTCCTTCCACCACGTCCTCGTCGCCGTCCGGGCTTCCCTCGGTCGGCGCCGAGGTCTCCTGACCGCCACCGGCGGCGGCCTGCTCCTGCGCGGCCTGCTCGTGCATCGACTGCCCGGCCGTCTGCCAGGCGCGCATCAATGCCTCGGCGGCCGTTCGCAGGGCGTCCGTCGCCGCCGACTCGTCCTTCAGGAGCTGCTTCAACTCGTCGTTCTTCGACGTGAGCTCCGCCCGGTCGGCATCCGTCAGCTTGTCGCCGTTGTCCTTCAGGAACGTGTCGACCTGGTAGGTCAGCTGATCGGCCTGGTTCCGCGCCTCGGCCGCCTCCCGGCGCGTGTGATCCTCGGCGGCGAACGCCTCGGCCTCCTTGATCATCCGGTCGATCTCCTCCTTCGAGAGCGCCGTTCCGCCGGTGATCGTCATCGCCTGTTCCTTGCCGGTGGCGAGGTCCTTCGCGCTGACGTTCACGATCCCGTTGGCGTCGATGTCGAAGGCGACCTCGATCTGGGGCATCCCCCGCGGCGCCGGGGGGATCCCCATCAGATGGAACCGGCCGAGCGACTTCACGCCCGGCGACATCACCGTCTCGGCCTCGCCCTGCAGGACGTGGATCTCCACCGTGGTCTGGTTGTCGTCCGCCGTCGTGAAGATCTCCGACTTGCGCGTCGGGATCGTCGTGTTGCGCTCGATCAGCTTCGTGAAGATGCCGCCCTTCGTCTCGACACCCAGCGTGAGCGGGGTCACGTCCAGCAGCAGGATGTCCTTCACGTCGCCCTTCAGGACCCCGGCCTGGATCGCGGCGCCCACGGCCACGACCTCGTCCGGGTTCACGCCCTTGTGGGGCTCCTTGCCCCCGGTGAGCTGCTTGACCAGCTCCTGGATCATCGGCATCCGGGTGGAGCCGCCCACCAGGATCACGTGGTCGACGGCGCTGGGGTCCTTCCCCCAATCCTTGATGGCCTGGTCGAACGGTCCGCGGCACGTGTCCACGAGGTCGGCCGTCATCCGCTCGAGCTCGGTACGCGTGAGCTTCTCCTCGAGGTGGAGGGGGCCGTCGGGACCGGCGCTGATGAACGGCAGCGTGATCGTCGTCTCGGTGACCTGCGACAGCTCGACCTTGGCCTTCTCGGATGCCTCCTTGAGGCGCTGCATCGCCATCCGGTCCTTCGAGAGATCGATCGAGTAGTTGCCCTTGAACCGCTCGACCAACCGATCGATGATCCGCTGATCCCAGTCGTCGCCGCCGAGCTGGGTGTCGCCGTGCGTCGCCTTGACCTCGACGACCCCCTCGCCGATCTCGAGCAACGACACGTCGAAGGTCCCGCCGCCCAGGTCGAACACCAGGATCGTCTGGTCCGACTCCTGCTTGTCCAGCCCGTACGCGAGCGCCGCCGCGGTCGGCTCGTTGATGATGCGGAGCACCTCCAGGCCGGCGATCTGTCCGGCCTCCTTGGTCGCCTGCCGCTGCGCATCGTCGAAGTACGCGGGGACGGTGACCACGGCCTGGGTCACGGTGTCTCCGAGGTACGACTCCGCGTCGCGCTTCAGCTTGGTGAGGATCTGGGCGGAGATCTCCTGGGGGGTCCAGCCCTTGCCGTCGACGTCGACCGACCAGTCCTTCTCACCCATGTGGCGCTTGACCGAGCGAACGGTCCGGTCGGGGTTCGTGATCGCCTGCCGCTTCGCGACCTCCCCGACGAGGATCTCCCCGCCCTTCGAGAAGCCGACGACGGACGGTGTCGTCCTGGACCCCTCGGCGTTGGGGATCACCACGGGCTCCCCCGCCTCCAGGACCGCCACCACCGAGTTGGTGGTTCCGAGGTCGATGCCCACAGCTCGTGCCATCTGGCGCTTCCTCCTTCGTTCGTCTCCCGTCGAGCCGGGAGAACCCTTAGCAGGTTCTCAGGGTAAAACCTGAGCGTGACCTTGACAACTTTGTTCCTCCTCTTCGTTGAGAGGTTAGGTCTCGCAAGGCATCCGGGTCCATGGGTCGACAGTGCCACGGTCCTCTCGCGACCGGCCGGGAGCGGTCGAGATCCGCCATCGGTGCCGTAGGGAGAACGTTCAAGCCGAAGGGCCTTTCTTCCGATGGATGGACTAGACCCAACGGACCCGACCGGAAGGACGAGCGGTGTCGACGTCGAGCTCGACCCTGCGCACCCGGCGCAGCGTGCACCCGACCGTGGCGCACACGGTCGATTCGCTGCTGTTGCAGGAGCGCACGAAGTGGGCGATCCACATCCACGACGGGCTGACCCAATCCGTCAC
>JBIOTM010000227.1:0-3826 GCA_044865955.1 Actinomycetota bacterium
CTGGCCGCCGCGGTCATCAACCTCGTGGTCACGCAGGATGTCGGGACCTCGCTGGTCCTGGCCGGCCTGACGTTGTTCAACGCGGTGATCGGTCTGCGCCAGGAGGCCAAGGCGGAGGAGAGCGTGCAGGCGCTCTCCCAGATGATGAAGACGATCACGCGGGTCCGTCGCGACGGGCAGGCGCTCGAGATCGACGCGGAGCAGCTCGTGCCCGGCGACGTCGTGCTGGTCGAGGCGGGCAACCGGGTCCCGGCCGACGGGCGCATCTGCCTGGCCGCGACGCTGGAGATCGAGGAGGCGGCGCTCACCGGCGAGAGCCTCCCTGTCGGGAAGACCACCCAGCCGGTTCCGGGGACCAAGGTGCCACTCGGAGACCGGGTCTGCATGGCGTACATGAACACGGCAGTCACCCGCGGGCGCGGGGAGATCATCGTCACCGCCACGGGGATGGACACCGAGATCGGTCACATCGCCGACCTGCTGGCCAAGACCGAGGCGGACAAGACCCCGTTGCAGAAGCAGCTGGACGGTCTCTCCCGGATCATCGCCGTCATCGCCGGGGTCGCGCTCGTCCTCGTCGTGATCCTTGGACTGCTCCGCGGCGAGTCCTTCGACACGCTGTTCATCACCGGTGTCGCGCTCGCGGTCGCCGCGATTCCCACGGGACTGCCGGCCGTCGTCACGGCCCTGCTCTCGCTGGGCACGCGCGAGATCGCGCGTCGCAACGCCATCGTGAAGCGGCTACCGGCCGTCGAGACGCTGGGCTCGACGTCGGTCATCTGCTCGGACAAGACCGGCACGCTGACGCTCAACAAGATGACCGCCCGCGAGCTGGCGATCCCCGGCCAGCACCGGTTCAACGTCTCGGGTGAGGGCTACCGGACCGACGGCGAGATCAAGCACGTCGGCGGCTCACGGATCGACCTGGACCCGTACCTGCTTCCGATGGTCCTGTGCGCGGACGCGGTGCTCGACGGGGACAACCTGATCGGCGACCCCACCGAGGGCGCACTCATCGTCCTGGGCGCCAAGGGGGGGCTGGACCTCACGGAGACGCGGCGCACCTACCCCCGCATCGCCGAGGTGCCGTTCGACTCCGAGTACAAGTTCATGGCGACCTTCCACGAGATGACCGGGGAGAGCGGAGAGCCGGTCGTCCGGTGCTACGTGAAGGGCGCCCCGGACGTGCTGATCGCCCGGTCCGCGTCGTACCGGCAGCCGGACGGCAGCCTGGTCCCGATGACGGACGAGGCGCGGCAGTTCGCCGACGACGCCAACGACCGCATGGCCGAGGCCGGCGAGCGGGTGATGGTGGTGGCCCAGCGTGAGCTCCCCCCGGAAGGGTTCTCGGCCGACGGGGATCTCATCGGCATCGTCTCCGACCTCACCTTGCTTGCGATGGTGGGAATCGTCGACCCGCCCCGCCCCGAGGCCAAGGCGGCCATCGCCGAGTGCAAGGACGCGGGCATCCGGGTGCGGATGATCACCGGTGACCACGCCACCACGGCGGGTGCGATCGCGGCCGAGCTCGGCATCGAGGGGCGGGCCATCACGGGCACCGCCTTCGCAGCGATGAGCGACGAGGAGCTGCTGCGGGAGCTGCCCGGCATCGGAGTGGTGGCCCGGGTCGCCCCGGAGGACAAGATCCGCCTGGTCCAGCTGCTCAAGCGCAGCGGCAACATCGCGGCGATGACCGGGGACGGTGTCAACGACGCTCCCGCTCTCAAGGCGGCCGACATCGGCGTCGCCATGGGGATCACCGGCACCGAGGTGTCGAAGGAAGCCGCGGTCATGATCCTCACCGACGACAACTTCGCGACGATCGTGAACGCGGTCGAGTACGGGCGGGCGCTCTACGACAACCTGCTCAAGTACCTGCGCTTCCAGATGTCGACACTGGTCGCGTACATCGCCATCTTCCTCGGGGCGGGGATCATCGGGATCGCGAACGGAGCGCCACTGAACCCGCTGCAGATCCTGTGGCTCAACATGGTGGTGGACATCCCGATCGCGATCGCGTTGGGGTTCGACGAGCCGAGCCCCGGCTTGATGAGCCGGCCTCCGCGGCCCGTCGCCGCGCCGGTGATCTCTCGAGCCAACTGGGTGCGGCTGTGCGTGCAGGGTCTGGTGATGACCGTCGGCTCCCTGGTCGCCTACCAGGTCGGGCACGCGGACGACGGAGCGGTCGTGGCGGGCACCATGCTGCTGACCACACTGTCGCTCTTCCACGTGGTCGCCGGGCTCCTCGCCCGTGACCAGCACGGCACGATCTTCTCCCGGGCGGCGATACCCGGTGTCACCCAGCTGCGCAGGTACGGCGTGGCGTTGCTGGCGATCGTCGCAGTCACGGGGATCGACCTCCTCGAGCGCATCTTCAACACGACCGGACTGACCCTCGAACAGTGGCTCGTCTGCATCGGCCTGGCGCTCAGCCTCGTCGTCGTCGAGGAGCTGCTGAAGCTGGTGCTCCGGCGACGCGAGCGCCACGGCGGGGTACGACAGTCGGCCGCCGCGGTGCCGGCCGGCGTCTGAGCCCGCATCGCCAGACCCGGAAATGGGAATGTCTCTATCGTGACCGGTCACTGGGACCCGCTCGTCGAGGTCGACGCGGACCTCGTGGAGTACGTCGTCGTGGGTCTCCCCGAGACCGGGTCCCTCGACCGCATCGCGACGGCGCTCGCCGGCCTCGTCGACGCCTCGGCGATCCGGATCCTGGACGTGGTCGTGCTCACCAAGGCGGGCGACGGGATCGTGGAGCTCCTCGAGGTCGGCGATGTCGAGAGTCTCAGACCGCTCACGAAGACCGAAGGCTGGTACGGCGGCCTGCTCAGCAGCCACGACGTGGCGCTCGTGTCCGCGACGCTCGCGCCCGAGAGCGCCGCGGTCCTCCTGCTGGCAGAGGACCGGTGGGCCGAGCCGCTCGCTCGGGCCGCGCGGACGGCGGGCGGCAGGCTGCTCGGTGGAGAACGGATCCCGCGGAGCCGGGTCCACGCGAGCCTGGCCGGGGTCACCCCCGGCTCGGTTCCGGACGACGCGTTCGACGTGGACGCAGAGGAGGCAGACGGTGCGGCGGAACACACGCGCGCGTGACGAGGGCGTGGACCTCCTGGTCCGGCGTCCCCAGAGCGGCTGGGCGGCCGACGCCCGGGCTGAGGACCTGATCATCGACCCGGTCGCGCAGCTGCGTGAGCTCGCCGCCCTGGCCGAGGAGGGGCTCCTGACCGGTGAGGAGTACGAGCGTCAACGGCGCCGGGTGCTCGGCGCCTGACCGGTCCGCCGTCGGCTGAGCCCGCGCGCGACCTCCGCGGCCTCGGCCCGCGACCCGCAGCCCAGCTTGCGGTAGATCACCTTCAGGTGGAACTTCAGCGTGTTCATGGAGATCGACAGCTCTGCGGCGATCTCCCGGAGGGTCAACCGGCTCGGAAGGAGGCGCAGCACGTCGCGCTCCCGGTCGGTCAGCGGCTCGACCAGGCCCAGGGCCGCCTCGACCCGTCCCCGACCGACCTCCGGTGTCCCGGCTCGGCGAAGCCGGTCCAGCCAGCGCGGGGGGACTCGCCAGGCGGCCAGCTCGACCAGCCGAAGCACCTCCGGGCCCTCCGACGCGACGGTCTGGACCAGCCCGTTGGCCGAGGCGCGGTCGGCCGCGGCCATCACCCACTTGAGCGACTCCTCGTGTGTCCCGGCCGCCTGCGCCCGCAGCAGGTCGAGGACCACCTCGTGCCGGAGACACCGTGGGACCGCCTCGTCCAGCGCAGAGCCCGCAGCCGCCGCCTCGCCCCGGGCAAGGAGCACCCGTGCGGTTCCTATGCCGGCCCAGAAGGGGTCG
>JBIOTM010000228.1:0-4685 GCA_044865955.1 Actinomycetota bacterium
CACGCTCGAGTCGGCCGAGCGGGTCGCCGACGCCGACCTCGACACGCTGGGATCCCTCGTCGAGAAGAGCCTGGTCCGCCGCACCGACGACCGCTACTGGATGTACGAGACGATCCGCGAGTTCGCGCTCGAGCGCCTCGAGGCCTCCGGCGACGCCGACGCCATGCGCCGCCGCCACGCCGGGCACTTCCTCGAGCTGGCGGAGGAAGCCGAGCCGCACCTCCGCCGTGAAGACAACGCGTGGCTCGACCGGCTCGAGCCCGAGCACGACAACGTCCGAGCGGCGCTCGACCTCTTCGAAGCGACCGGAGCGTTCGAGCTCGAGGTCCGGCTCTGCGCGGCGTGGTGGTCGCTCTGGTCGCTCCGAGGCCCGCTTGCGGAAGGACAGCGGCGGCTCGAGCAGGCACTGAGCCACGGTGGCGTCCCCTCGACGGCTCGCGCCCACGCGCTCACCGGGCTGGCCGACATCGTGATCGATGTCGGGGACGCCGTGGAGGCGCAGCGCCTCGCCGAGGAGGCGCTCGCGCTCCATCGGACACACGGCGACGCGTGGGGCATCGCCTACGCGCTGCTGATCCACGGCGTCGCGCACACGCTCCGGCGGGATTGGGCCGAAGGACGCGAGAGCTTCGAGGAGAGCCTTCGTGGCTTCGAGGCGCTCGACGACCCGTACTGGGTGCTTCGGACAAGGCAGCGGCTCGCGTGGGCACACGAGGGGATGGGCGACCTGCAGGGCGCGCGCGAGCTCCACGAGGAGAACGTTCGCCAGGCTCGTGCGCTCGGCGACCGGTTCTCCGAGGCGCGGTCGTACGCCGTCCTCGCGACGTACTCGCTGGACGCCGGCGAGCTCGAGGGGGTCGCCGAGAGGCTCGAGGCGGTGCATCGGATCCATCGCGAGGGCCAGAACATGCCGGACCGTTACTGGGACGCCGTCCTCCTCTGCCGTTTCGCCAGGGCCCTCGCGCTGCGAGGGAGCGAACCCGCGATCGTCGAACGACTTCTCGGGTCGTGGGAGGGGGCGTTCGAGGAGATCGGCATCGACCCCGACCGGACCGAGAGCTGGATCGTCGAGATGAACGACGAGACGCGGGGGACGCTCCGCGGCGCTCTCGACGAGACGGCTGCAGCGAAGGCGCGCGAGGAGGGCCGGAAGCTGAGCGTCGACGACGCCGTCACACTCGCCCTCGATCAGCTCCGGAGCTGACTCTCGGGATCGGACGTCCGGTAGCTCGTTCGGAGCAAGCCTGGGTGCTTCCGGCAAGGAAGACGGGTACTTCGCCGTCTGGACGCGGCCGCCGGGGACGGTCACCATCGCCCCGACTCCTCCACGAGTCGCGGGAGGGGAAGCAGATCGCTCCATCGAGATGGCTCGTTCGGAGGATCGGCCGGCAGACGGGGGTGGGGAGATGGGATCGGAACGGTTCACCGGGTCGGATCGGACGTTCGGGCGGCGAGCGCATCGTGGGATCGTGTCCGGCTCGCTGGCGCTCCTCCTCGTCGTCTCGCTCGCGCCCGATGCTCTCGCGGCGGCAGGCACCCTTGACACGACGTTCAGCGGCGATGGTCTGGCGGCGACCGACTTCACATCCGGGCTGGACTTCGCCTATGACGTGGCGATCTCGGAGGTCGACGGCACCATCGTCGCGGCCGGTCAGGCCGGCGGCAGCGATGCCCGGTTCGCGCTCGCCCGCTACACCTCCAGCGGGGCCCTCGATCCGAGCTTCGGCGGTGACGGCAGGGTCGTCACGAACTTCACCGCGGGGTTCGATGCCGCCTACGCCGTCGGCATCCAGGCGGACGGCAAGGTCGTGGCCGCGGGAGGCGTCCCGGGGAGCGGCGGGCGGGTCGCGCTGGCCCGGTACGACACCGACGGCACGCTCGACGGCACGTTCAGCGGCGACGGGAAGGTGGTGACCAACCTGACCCCGGGGGATGACTACGCATGGGCGCTGGCGATCCAGGCCGACCAGAAGATCGTGATCGCCGGTGGTGCCGGCGGCGCGGGCGGGAGGTTCGTCATGGTCCGATACGACACGGACGGGACCCTCGACGGCACCTTCAGCGGCGACGGGAAGGTCCTCACGGACTTCACCGCGAAGTACGACTACATCGATGCGATCGCGATCCAGGTGGACGGCAGGATCGTCGTTGCTGGCTCCACGAACTACTACGGCTCGACACCCAGGTTCGCGCTGGCCCGCTACGGCACCGACGGCGCGCTCGACGCCACCTTCAGCGGAGACGGCAAGCTCACCACGAATTTCCCCGAGGGGTACGCGTGGGCCTTCGGTGTGGCGATCCAGGACGACGACAGGATCGTGGCGGCCGGACAGGCCGGGTCGAAGGTGGCGCTCACCCGGTACCAGTCCAACGGGGGCCTCGACGCCTCCTTCAGTGGGGACGGCAGGGTGACGACGAACCTGACGACCGGCGTGGACTACGCGGACGAGGTCATGATCCAGGAGGACGGCAAGATCGTGGCCGTCGGGTCTGCGAACTACTTCGGTCCGGACTCGCGCTTCGCGATCGCTCGCTACGACGCGGGCGGCACCCTGGACGACACCTTCAGCGCAGACGGGAAGGTCCTGACCAACCCCTCGTCCAAGATCGACTGGGCTCTCGGTGCGGTCCTGCAGCCATCGGATGGGAAGATCGTGATCGCGGGGAGGACCGCAGGCATCGGTGGGAGGTTCGCGCTCGCCCGCTACCTGGTCGCCTGACCGCCCACATGCAGGCCCAACTTATCCACCGAGGGGTTCGGAGATGGCGCAGGCGCTGCACTGTGCGAGGGTGTAGTAGTCGCATGCGCGGTCGAGGAAGGAGAGAGAGAGATGGCAGGTGTCGAGAGCAGGAACTTCGATCGACCGGACGAGACCCGGACGCCGGAGAAGACGACGGTCGAGCTCGTCGGTCTCGCCGGCGGTCAGATCGGGAGGTACACGTTCCAACCCGGGTGGCGCTGGTCCGAGTGCATCAAGCCCGTCGTGAAGACCGAGCGTTGCCAGGTCGACCATGTCGGCTACGTGGTCTCGGGACGGTTGCACGTCGAGCACGACGACGGGAGCAGCGGCGACGTGACGGCGGGAGACGTCTACCGGGTCGCGCCCGGACATGACGCCTGGGTGGTCGGCGACGAGCCTGCCGTCTTCGTCGAGTTCCAAGGGGCAGCTCACTACGCGCAGGCATGACCGAGTAGGGCGGGTGGACCGCGGTCGCTGTGCCGCGGGAGTCGGCTGAGCCGACGTCAGAGACGGTGGCGGAGCGGGCCGGCTGGTCCGCGATCTCGACGATCCCGACTCGTCCCAACCCAGGCGAGGCGGGTGAGGCACTCGAGGACGGCGATCGAGCCGTTCGAACGGAAGGCGAACCTCGCTTCCGCAGGGCGCGCACGCTCAGGCCCTGTTGCCCCATCGTCCCGAGGCGGCAAGGATGCGCACGGGGGATCTAGTGCCGACACCCGAGACCCGCTACGCGAAGACGGCCGACGGGGTCCACGTCGCCTATCAGGTGGTGGGCGAGGGCCCCGTCGACATGGTCTTCGTGATGGGGTGGGTGACGAACATCGAGGCGATGTGGGACGAGCCTGACTTCGCCCGGTTCCTCCACCGCCTCGCGACCTTCTCCCGCCTGATCCTGTTCGACAAGCGAGGGGTCGGTCTCTCCGACCGGGTACCGGAGGACCGGCTCCCCGATCTCGAGACCCGCATGGACGACGTGCGGGCGGTGATGGATGCGGTCGGGTCGGAGCGGGCCGTCGTCTTCGGCGTCTCCGAAGGCGGTCCGATGTCGATGCTGTTCGCCGCGACGTATCCCGAGCGCACGATCGCCCTCCTCCTGTACGGCACGGTGGCCGACTTCACCGCCCAGGAGCCCGACTACAAGGAGGATCCGGCCGCGTACCTCGCGCGCATGGAGGAGACGTGGGGCACCGTCGACCTCGCGAGAGGCGAGATCGCGGACTGGGGCGCGCCCGGTCACGAGTCCGACGAACGGTTGGTCGCGTGGCTCGCCTCGTACATGCGGAGAGCGGCCAGCCCTGGTGCGGCGATGGCCCTCGAGCGCATGAACGCTGAGATCAACGCCACCCATGCGCTCCCGTCGATCCACGTGCCCACGCTGTTGATCGCCAGGGAGGGGGACCTCGACTTCCGCATCGACCAGGTGCGGGACACGGCGAGTCGTATCGCCGGCGCCCGGCTCGTCGAGCTCCCGGGGAAGGAGCACTTCCCCTGGGTCGGCGACCCGGACGCGATCCTCGACGAGGTGGAGCGGTTCGTGGTCGCGCTCGGCGAGGTGGAGGCGGAGCTCGACCGGGCCCTGGCGACCGTGTTGTTCACCGACGTCGTCGGGTCCACCGAGAAGGCCGCCGAGCTCGGCGACCGGGGCTGGAAGGGCTTGGTCGAGGAGCACCATCGGCGGGTCCGCGGCCAGCTCGCCCGGTACCGGGGCGTCGAGATCGACACGGCGGGGGACGGTTTCTTCGCCACGTTCGACGGTCCCGCGCGAGCGGTCCGGTGCGCGAAGTCGATCGTCGACGCGGTCGCCCCGTTGGGCATCGAGGTCCGGGCGGGCGTGCACACCGGGGAGGTCGAGACGATCGATCAGAAGGTGGGTGGGATAGCCGTGGTGATCGGAGCCCGCGTCGGCGCGTCGGCCGGACCGTCGGAGGTGCTCGTCTCCCAGAC